>JAYRQY010000027.1:0-29829 GCA_041910365.1 Anaerolineaceae bacterium
AACGCCTTCCGTTCGCATGGGAGCAATGAACCACGCCCGCTGGTGATCGCGGTGGAGGAAGCCCACAAATTGCTCAACCGCGAAATGGCATCGCAGACGTCCTTCAGCACCATCGCCCGCGAAATGCGCAAGTACTACGTCACCCTGCTCATCATCGACCAGCGCCCCTCTCAGATCTACGATGAGGTCATGTCGCAGCTCGGCACGCGCGTCTCCGGCTGGCTGGGGGATGAGAATGACATCGCCGCGGTGCTCTCCGGCCTGGCCGGGCGGGACGCCCTGCGCGGTATGCTCGCCCGCCTGCAGCCCAAGGAGGAAGTGCTCCTGCTCGGCTGGGGCGTGCCTATGCCCATCCTCGTGCGTTCACGGCGGTATGATCAAAAATTCTGGGAAGAACTGCAAGGGAGAACTGCCCCCCGTACTGTTGATCAGAATATGAAAGCATTAGGTTTTTAAATTTATCACCACGAAACACACAAAAAGTACGAAAAGAAAACCCAGTTAAATAAAGACTACATAAATAGGTAGATAAAAATGGGAGTAGACATGCAACCCAGCAAAACTACGTAAGGAAAAACCAATTAACCACAGATTTTATAGAATGGTGAAAAAAATGGGATTAGCCACGAAACACACAAAAAGCACGAAAAGAAAAAACAATTAATCACTGACCACACAAAATGGTAGAAAAAAATGGATTAGAAACGAAGTACAGCAAAACTACGAAAAGAAAAACCAGTTAACCACAGAATACACAGAAGAGAAGACCAAAAAAGGATTACAAAACGATTCGTTCGATTACCGCTTTTGGGGAGTGATTAAAATTGACCAGAATTCCAAGTCGCATCCCCGCGATTCGAAGGTAATTATGGACTTGAGCCCTGTGCTCATCAGTTAATTCGCTAACAGATTTTAATTCAACGATAATCTTTTTGTAACAAACAAAATCAGGTCTAAACGTTATGGAGAGTTTTTCTCCTTTATATGATATTTGGATTTCCGGTTGTTCTAAAAAAGGAATGTTCTTCAAACAAAATTCTTTTCGCAAACATGCCTGGTAAACAGATTCCAGAAACCCTGCACCTGTGTTTTTGTATACTTCAAAGATTGCTCCTTGAATCAAATAACTTTCATCTTTATATAAAATGATTTCTTTGTTGTTTGTATATTCTTCCATTTATGCGGCTTTCGAGAATTTCGTATTTACTGCTTGTTTTTTTCTTTCTTGCCTTTCGTGTATTTCGTGGTTATTGTTTTATTTTCTTTCAGTGTATTCCGTGTAATATGTGGTGAATAATCGATTTTGGTTTATGTTTTTTCTTTCGTGGCATTCGTGTATTTCGTGGTGAATGTTCGGTTTTAGGTTTTTATATTTCGTGCCTTCCGTGTATTCTGTGGTGAATAATCGCTTTTGGTTTATGTTTTTTCTTTCGTAACTTTCGTGTATTTCGTGGTTAACTTGTCCTAAAAATATTACTTTGGCCAGACCAACCACAACACCAGCGTGGTCACCAGACCGGTGAGCACGCCCCCCACCACCTCGATCGGTGTATGCCCGAGCATCACCTTGAGCCGCTTCTGATCGACCAATGGCGTCTTGCTTAACGCGAACCACTCATCCACCAGCCGATTTAACGCCTCGGCATGGAAGCCGGCTTCACGCCGCACCCCTGCCGCATCATAGATGACGATCATTGTAATGGCAAAGGCAAGCGCGAACAGGGGCTGGTCGAAGCCGTCGAACAACCCGATAGCCAGCGTGGTTGCCGTCATGGTTGCTGTATGTGAACTGGGCATCCCGCCGGTGCCAAATGCCAGGGCAAAATTCACCTTGCGGTGCAAAATGTAATACACCGGAATCTTGAGAAGCGAAGAGAAAAGCCATCCGGCAACACAACAGATCAATACGGGGAAACTCGTCAGTACGCTCATCCCCTACTTCGCCTTGTCCCCGGCGAGTTGGCTGTCAGTGAGTTCTTTGATCTTCAACTCGGCGTTATCCAGCAGCGACCCGCAGAATTGCGCCAGTGCTTGTCCGCGCTCAAATAACTGCATCGTCTCGTCCAGTGTCTTTGGCTCCAGTTCCAACGCAGCCACGATCGATTCCAATTCTTTGAACGCTTGTTCATAGGTCAAATCTGCCACAGAACTTGAGGTTTTACTCATTCTCTCTCTCCTTCGGGGTCACTGCCCGGGGTGGATACCACGCTTGCCTTCATCTCGCCATCCGATACTTTTACAGTGAGCGTCTCTTTGACGTTCACCTGTCTCACGCTGGCAACCACGCTGCCGTCCGCCTTGGTGATGATGGCATACCCGCGCTGCAGCACGGCAAATGGATTCAACGCCATCAATCGTTTCGCCAACCCATCCTGCCGGCTTTGCCAGTAACGGAAGTTGCCGCCAATGCCGGTTTCGATCCGCGCACTGAGGTCATCCAGGCGCTGCCGGTCATTGCGGATTCTCCAGGCCGGAGAAGCGCGTTCGATGCGGTGCTGCACCCCGGTCAATTCAGCCCTGGTGCCCACGAGCGCATTCTGACAAAAACGATCCAGTTGATTCACTGTTGCCTGCAACAACCCGCGTAATTCCTCCCGGTCTGGCACGGTCAGTTCGGCGGCTGCCGTAGGGGTTGGCGCGCGCAGGTCGGCAGCAAAATCCGCCAGGGTGAAATCGATCTCATGCCCGATGCCGGTGACCACCGGTATGGCGGAGGCTGCAATTGCCCGCACCACCCGCTCGTCATTGAACGCCCACAGGTCTTCCATTGAACCGCCGCCGCGCGCCACCAGGATCACGTCCACCTGCGCCTGTGCGTTCAATCCCTCGATGGCATGCACGATCTCCGCCGGTGCGGCATCCCCCTGCACCGAGCAATGCGCCAGCACCACCTCCACCAGCGGGACGCGCCGGCGCAATACGTTCAAGATATCCTGCAGGGCTGCCCCACTGGCTGAGGTTACGACGCCCAGGGAGCGGGGGATCTTCGGCAGGGGTCGTTTGCGATCATTATCAAACAGCCCTTCAGATTCCAGTTTTGCCTTCAACCTCAGGTATTCCTTGTAAAGTTCCCCCTCGCCTGTCAGGCGGACTGAGTCGACATACAATTGGTATTGCCCGCCCTGTTCATAGATTCCAACGGCTCCGTGCGCCTCGATCTGTGCGCCGCTCTGAAGCATCGCTTGCAACCGCACGGCGGCGGGTCTCCACACCACGCATTTGAGCGAGGAGGTGGCATCTTTGAGCGTAAAGTAAATATGCCCGGATGCCGGCTGTGCCAGATTCGCGATTTCGCCCTGCACCCACACATCTGAAAGGACGGTGTCACTTTTGATCAATTCCCGCAGGTAGCGGTTGATTTCACTAACGGATAGCGATTGTGGCGGAAAAAGCGAGGCTTGCTGCATAATCTTGAATATAGCATAAATTTCCTGACTGGCTGAAATATACGCTGCAAATAAGTGTAGAATGATGGATAAAGGTCTAGAGGACAAATAAAATGGAACATCTCTGGTCACCCTGGCGCATGAAATACATCACTGGCGATGGCACTCCTGCCGGTGAATGCGTTTTTTGCCAATCTCCCAAAATAGCAGATGGGGCGGAGAACCTGATCCTTCATCGGGGAAAGCAGGTTTTTGCCATCCTCAACCGTTATCCCTATACCTCCGGGCACCTGATGATTGTGCCGTATAAACATGCGGCGTCCATCGAAGACCTCGATCCAATAATCCGCGGGGAGATGATGGAAATGGTCAACCATGCCCTGGGTGTTTTACGCGCCGTTTACAATCCCGAAGGATTCAACATTGGCATCAACATGGGCTCTGCTGCCGGTGCCGGCATTGCCGAGCACGTGCATATTCACATCGTCCCGCGCTGGGGCGGTGACACCAACTTCATGTCCACCATCGGCGAAACGCGCGTTCTGCCCGAGGAACTGGAAGCGACCTACGCAAGGATAAAAAACGCCTGGGGAAAATAACCCCCTTTCCTTCCGACTGATCCAGGAGCTTATCAAAGGAGCCTGATGTCCGAATCCATCGTAAAAGAGTACTACACCGCCTCCGTCCGCAAAGAATGGCGCCGCCTGGTGAGAGATCCTTACCATCGCCTTGAGTTAGATACCACGCTGCATTTCCTCGAAAAATACCTGCCCAAAACCGGATTGATCCTGGATGCTGGAGGCGGACCAGGCCGGTACACCGTGGAACTCGCCGGCAGGGGCTACGACATGATCCTGCTGGACGTGACCCCCGCTAACCTGGCTTTTGCCAAACGCCGCATCCAGAAAGCCAGGCTGAAGGAGCGGGTGCGCAATGTTTTGGAAGGATCGATCGTCGATCTCTCGCGCATCGAAGACAACACCTTCGATGCTGTCCTCTGCCTGGGCGGACCATTATCCCACATCGTCGATACGCAAAACCGGGAGAAAGCCATCCGCGAATTGATCCGCGTCGCCAAGCCGGGTGCCCCCATTTTCGTCTCAGTGATGAGCCGCCTCAGCCTGCTGGTGGTTGAGTTGACCCTTTTCCCGGAAGAGATCGGCATGCCCCATTTCAAGCAAATCCGGGATACCGGCAGTTATGATGGCGCTCATGGTTTTACCGCCTGCCACTTCTTTCTCCCTGAGGAACTGCGCGAGGCTTTCACCGGCAAGGGGGTGAACATTCAAGAACTGGTCGGTCTTGAGGGGATCAGCACCAATCACCGCCGCAAATTGAACCAACTTGCCAGAAATGAGCAGCTCTGGCCAACCTGGCTGGAGACCCACTATCAGACTTGTACGCATCCCGCCATCGTCGGCACCAGTGAGCACATGCTGCTCATCAGCACCAAAAAATGATGGACAACACATTTGAAACTTCCCGCGGGAAGATCACCCTCCGGGCAGCCCGGGGTGAAGACCTCGATGCCTTCCGCGCGTTGCGCCTGGAAGCCCTGCGCGATTACCCGGGCATGTTCGGCTCAGATTATGCCGTCAATAAAGCGCAGCCGTCGGATTTCTGGATCGGGCGTTTGTTCCTCCACAATAGCGAGGGGAAGGTCTTTTTTGCGGAATTTGAAGGCACTTTGATTGGCATGTGCGGGATCATGCTTGGCAGTACCTCCAAAACCCGCCACAACGGCACCATCTGGGGCGTATATGTGAAGCCAGCGTGGCAGGGGTTGCACCTCGCCCGTGAGTTGATCGACTTGTGCGCCGGCTGGGGTCGCGAACAGGGGGTCAAGCTGCTCAAACTGGCAGTGGTCGCCACCAATGCGAGCGCGGTGCGCTGCTACAAGGCTTATGGTTTTTCCGTCTACGGTACCGATCCCCAGGCGATCTGCCATGAGGGGAAATATTACGACGAGCTGCTGATGGTGAAGTTTTTTGATTGATTTTATACCAAGGGGATAATTCTTTTCTCACAAAGCCACAAAGATCACAAAGGAAACCCAAAAATGGAATGAGAGCGATATTGCCTAGAGGATCGTGGATGCTGCAATTTCATTCGCCATGATTCATAGGGGATGATTCTTTTCTCACAAAGTCACAAAGATCACAAAGGAAACCCAAAAAATGAGTGAGAAAGATATCTCGAGGGTCATCGTGGAGGCTGCATTTCATTCATCAGGGTTTATTGGGTTATCAATCTGGTGGATGACAAGAAACCCGGTTGGTTTGCGGTTTAACGTTTTTCTTCCGTGTATTCTGTGTATTTCGTGGTTAAGGATTTAGATTCCCCAGCATCGACCACGGCCCTGTCCACTTGATGTGCACATCGCGCACCTGTCCCAACAGGTTCTCCTCGGTTTCCACGAAGACCAGCTTATTCGTTGGGGTGCGCCCTTTCCAGCGCTTCTTCACCTTCTCCTCAAACAGGATCGGCTGCACCGTGCCCATATAGCCGGCGTGGATCTCGCGGACAACGCTTTCCTGCAATTTTTCGATCAGGCGGAAGCGGCGCCATTTTTCAGCACCGGGCACATCATCTTCAAGCGAGCGTTCGCTCACGGTCCCCGCGCGTGGTGAGTAACGCGCCAGGTGCACCATGTCCAGCTTGATTTCTGCCAGCAGGTCATATGTGTGCTGGAATTGTTCCTCGGTCTCGCCGGGGAAGCCGACGATGATATCGGTGGCAATTGAAACACCGGGGATGCGCGCACGGATCTTGCCCACCAGAGCACGGTACTGATCAGCCGTGTAGCCGCGCTTCATGTTGGCCAGCACGGTGTCATCGCCAGCCTGGTTGGGGATCTCGATATGGGGCATCACCTTGGGCAATGTGGCTACAGCCTCGAGCAGTTCATCATTCATCCAGTTGGGGTGCGAGGTGAGGAAACGCAGGCGCTCAATGCCCTCGACCGCACTCATCTGCGCCAACAGGTCTGCCAGGGCGGGGTAACCGGGCTGATCCAGCCCGTAGCGGTCCACGATCTGCCCCAGCAGGGTAATCTCTTTGACCCCCTGGGCGGCAAGGGAACGCGCTTCCTTGAGGATTTCCTGCGGAGGGCGGCTTAACTCAGCACCGCGCCGGTAGGGGATGATGCAATAGGTGCACGCATGTGAGCAGCCATACACCACCGGGATCCAGCCGATGACCTGGCTGCCTTCGGATGGATGCGGAAGAATGAGGTCGCCATCCATCACCGCATAACGCCGCGCCGTCTCGGCTTGTTCGGCATCGTGCACGTGGCGCTGAAGAAGATATTCCACCAGCGGGGCGGGGTCGGAGGGCGGGGAGAAAACATCCACATAGGGGAACTTCTTGCGCAGCGGGTCGCTGGTCTTTAGCCCCACCAGGCAGCCCATCAGGTTGATCACCACTTCCGGGCGGTCGCGCTTGACCGGCCAGAGCGAGGTGAGGCGCCCATAAGCCTTATCTTCAGCGGATTGGCGAACAACGCACGTGTTTAGTACGATGACATCCGCCTGCTCGATGACCGGTGAGTATTCATAGCCGAGATGTTCCAATGCCGAAGAGACGCGCTCCGAATCGGCAACGTTCATCTGGCAGCCCTCAGTCCACACATGGTATTTCATCTCCGCGATTATAACAGGTGCCATGCCTAATTCACCCCCAATTAGTCCGATTATCTGCTTAACCAGGGGCTTGTTTTTGGTACAATCAATGCTATCTGCACCAGGAAAGGTGGAAAGAATCGTGGAGATCACACCAAAAAAGAATAAAGCCGGATTGACCATCCTGATACTCGTCATCACAGGCTGCCTGCTGTTCAGCGTTGGACTGGTGATTGCCGGGTATTTCCTCTTTAAAGCCACCAAGGAGTATATTCCGCCCACCACCAGCGGGCCGACTCCCACGCTGCAAACGATCGTTGTGGTTCCAGGGGAAACCCCTACTCCTGGCAGCGCGGATACCGAGTCCACTGGCGTGCCGCCAAGCGTCGCCGCTCAGATGGACCGCATCCAGGAACAGGTACTCAGTTTCCGTGGATTGCCGCTGAAGAATGAATTAATGCGCGATATGATGACGGAGACCGAACTAGAGGATGTGGTGGTCAACGATTTCTTTGCGGATTATTCAGATGAAGAGTCTGCCAAAGATGCCATTGAGCTGCATGTGATGGGGCTGCTGCCGGCTGATTTTGACTTACACCAATTCTATCTTGACCTGTACTCGGAGCAGATCGCCGGATATTACGACAGTGAGACCAAGGAGATGTACGTCATCGGCAGTGAGTTCAAAGGACCGGAGCGGATGACCTATGCCCATGAATTCACCCACGTGCTCCAGGATCAGAATTATGACCTGGAAACGCTGTTGAGCGATGATGCCTGCGAGGCTGACAGCGAATACTGCGCTGCCGTATCCGCGCTGGTGGAAGGGGATGCCACACTCTCCGAACAACTCTGGTTCGTCACCAATGGCACTGACCAGGACCGCAACGAGATCAACGAGTTTTATGACTCCTATCAGAGCCCGGTGTACGATTCTGCGCCTGAATATATGAAACAGGATTTCCTCTTCCCCTATTCCCAGGGATTCGATTTTGTCTATGATATTTACAGCGGTAAAAAGTGGGCTGGAGTAAATGATCTGTATGTGAACCTGCCAGTCTCCACCGAGCAGATCCTGCACCCCGAAAAGTACCCAAAAGAGGTGCCGGTGAAGGTGGAGATCACCGACCTGGCAGCCCAGCTTGGAGCGGGCTGGACGGAGTATGACAGGAATAACATGGGCGAGTGGTACACCTCTTTGATCCTCTCATCGGGGTTCGAAGGCAGTTTCCGATTACCCGCAGAAGATGCCAACGTCGCCGCAGCCGGTTGGGGAGGGGACACATACGTTTTTCTCTTCAATGACAACAATGAGGACACGGCATTCGTCTGGTTGAGCACCTGGGATACGCAAAAGGATAGCAACGAATTCTTTGCCGCCTCGCAGGAATACGGCTCGCTGCGATGGGGAACGCCATCCGAGAACAAGAATAACGCTTCCTCCTGGGATGCCACCGAAGAGGGCATGGTGCGCATCTTCCAGAACGGCAAGTATGTGCTGTGGGTGATCAGCCCGGACGGGCAGGCGGTGGATACCGTGCTCCCCCTGGTCAACTTTGGAGGATATTGATTTGCCGTTTGACCTGGCGCGGGTGAAGGGTCTGTGTTTTGATATTGACGGGACACTGAGTGACACAGATGATACTTATGTCGCCACGCTGAACCGGCTCTTGCACCCGCTGCGCTTTCTCTTCAGGGGAAAAACCCCCACAAGTTTTTCACGCTGGTTGGTGATGGTCACCGAAAGCCCGCTGAACAGCCTGTACCACTGGCTGGACCGCCATAGCCTGGATGATGAAGCCGCCCGGCTCTTTAGCCGCCTGGCGCAAAGCCGCAAAAGCGGCAAGAAGAGATTCTGGCTGATGCACGGGGCGAGGGTATTACTGGATTCCTGCAGGCTAAAATACCCGCTGAGTGTAGTCAGCGCACGGGATGGACTCACCACCGGCCACTTTCTCAGGCAGTTCGATCTTGAAAAACACTTTGTGAGCGTGGTGAATTCTCAAACCTGCGAGTTTACCAAGCCTTTTCCGCACCCGGTGCTGCACGCGGCGCAGTGTATGAACCTGATGGGCGAGGAATGCGTGATGATCGGCGATACCACCGTGGATATCCTGGCAGGGAAACGGGCAGGGGCGCAGACCATCGGCTTGCTTTGCGGATTTGGCACTGAGGATGAACTGCGCAAGGCTGGCGCTGACCTGGTGGTGCGCGACCTGGAGGAATTGAAGCGGGTGTTGTTTCCGGAGTAGGCTAAGGAAGCATGGAGAATTCAATAGTGGGGCTCTGCGCAACATTACCGGCAGAGTCCCAGGCTTTTAATTGGACGGTATGCTTGCCAATGGAATACTTGACCGTGCAGGCATAGGGTGCGCTCGTCTGTGAACTGACCAGTTTGCCATCCACCCACCATTCCACTTTCATAACCCCCGCGGTATCTTCAGCGGCGGCAGAAAGGGTCACCTGGCGATTGACGGTTTGCAGCGCTTGCTCCGGTGTTGGCACCTTAATGGTCACTACTGGCGGAATATTATCCACGGTCACCTGCGACACCGCCTGGTGGATCTCGTTGGAAGACGTGACCATCAACAGACGGATGGCGTAAAGACCGTTCAAGCCGGTGGTATCCCACTCAGCCAGGACGCCATTCTCAACCGGTGTGGTAACAACGTCACCCAGTTGCTGCCAGGATTCCGGGTTGATGCCCTCGCCCACCTGGACGGTGTAATACCCAAAATCCGACCCATTGGCGCTGCCGCTGATGGAAACCTTGCCGCCCACAGCACTAAAGAGGGCTGGCGCGGTGAGCTGCGCTTGCGGGTCCACCGAAAGATAAGGAATGGAATCATACCCGGCAGGTGCAACCTCGTAGCCGTTCTCGATAGCCCACTGGCGCAAGGCGGTGGGGACGTTCATCACCACCCTCTCCTCGATGAGTTCCGGCGCAGTGAAAACAGTGGCGCGCTGCCCGGTCTCCCGGTTGACCTGTACCTTTTCATAAAGGGTGTCGGCTGCCACCGGCTCATTGCCGCCCAGGAAAACCTCGAGCCGGGTGGAGGGGCAATCCATGGAGGGTAACATGCCAGAGGGAAGACAGACCTCCGCCTGGGTGATGCCGGATGGTTTACTCCAGCCTTTGTGTGCCACGTTTTGCGAAGCCGTTTTCATCATTGCGTTCCATAACCCGGCTGGCACCTCCGCCTGGAGCTCCACCGAACCGGCTGTGCGGATACCCATCCAGGTGACCACCAGCCGTTCTGGCGAATACCCCACCGTCCACACCTGGCTCTTGTCGGTGGTTTGCCCCACCTTCACCGCTGCCGACAACCCGGTTTCAAAGGGATTGGGGTAGCCATAGTTCTCCTGGCGGGTGGTTGTGTCGCTGAGGACATCGTTGATCAGGTAAGCCAGCTGCTCGCTCAATGCCGGGCTGGCGGCAGGGGCAGAGCTGTCCAGTTCAAGCCGGTTGGTGGCGCTGACCACCCGCAAGGTGAGGTTGGGTTGGATCGCGCCATCCACTAAGAGTGCGCCGGTTCGAACACCGGAATTGGCAAGTGTGCTGTAGGCTGCGCCAACGTCTAACAGGGTGGTTTTCACCTTCGAGGAAAAGAGTTCCACGGGACTGAAAGAGTCAAGCGAGGTGAACCCGGCGGCGTCAGCGATCTTTGCCACGCGGGCAACATCCATCTGTCCTGCAATTTGCGCAAGGGGGGTGAGGTAATCCCCAACGATCGACGAGCGCAGGCTCACCGGACCGTGATAAATGCCATCCGGATTACTCAGCGAGACTTGCAGGGCATCGGTGGCAGGTGTATCCCATTTATATGAAGAAGGAGATAAGCCGCCAGAGAATCCAGCCAAAGCGATGAATGGGCTCACCAATGTGCCCGGCTGGTAGCCGATATCCGGGCGGGTGGCGCTGCTGTATTCCGTCGGGTTTAAATAAGCCAGAACCTCTCCGGTGGCAGGGTCCATCACCAGCCCGGCTGCAGCGAGCCCCTGGCCTTCGAGCCCGGTGAAGATCTGAGTCGGCAGCAGCAGGGCGGCATTGCAGTTGGACACCTCGTGTGCCACCCCTGAAGCCGAGGGGTTTTCAAAGACGAGCAATTGCGCAAGCGCAGCACAGGTAAACTCTTCCTGCAGGGCTGCATCCAGGGTGGTATACACCACCAACCCGCCGCGTTCAAGCCGGTTCTGACGCATCACCTCATTCAGTTGCACAGTGGCCAGGCGAGTGAATGCCGGCGCAGCGGATTGGGGGTCAGCGATGGACGGACGCACATCAATTTCCTGCCTCAACGCGCTGGAGAAGTCTGCCGTGGTGATCACCCCGGATTCAGCCATACTCGCGAGGAACAGGCGCTGGGCTTCCAGGATGGCGCCGGGGGCATCGATGGGGTTGAGCGCTGGAGAATCCAGCAGCACCGTTAATAGGGCGGCTTCGCCAAGGGTAAGGTCCTGGGCGGATTTTTCAAAGTACAGCTGCGCGGCGCTCTCTGCCCCGTAAGCCAGGTGCCCGAAGTAAGCGCAGTTGAGGTACCACTCCAGCACCTGGGTGCGCCCGTAGGTATTTACCAGTTGCGCCGCCAGCATGCGCATGCGGATGGCGCGGTTGGAAGAATCAGGTTCCTTCCACAAGAGGATTTCACTCGCCAGCCGTTCGGCAATGGTTTGCGGCTCGGGGTTCTGCAACTCTTTAAGCGAATAGCCGGGATTTTCCCAAAAGGTGGGGTCAAGATGAGCCACCACCGCCCGCAGCAGTTGCGGGCTGAGGTGCTGCGGAGCATCGGGGTCCACCGCCAGGTAACGCCGCTCGATGCCGGGGTTGGCCAGGGTGGTCAACGTCACCGTGCCGCTGCGGTCGGTCAGGCGGGTGGGCTGCAGCAGTTCGCCGTTCTCCGGGTCGAGAAGGACGGGCAGGATCGCCACCGATGGGAGATCCACAGCAATTTTGGCGTAAGACCAGCCGGCGATGAAGAGCGCCGCAAGAATCCCCAAAGACAGAGCGGCAGCCAGTGTTTTCGCTGCCGGCGTAACCACCGGCATGATGCCCGGTGACCGGGCACGCTGCTTTTGGAGTCGTTTTTTCAACAGGAGGAAGAGCTCAGCTTTACGCACGGTGGATTAACGAGTGGGGGCAGGGGTCGGGGACGAAGTGAGTGTGGGGGTCACCTTTGGGGTGGCGGTTGCCGTACGCGTGGGGGTGCGGGTACTGGTCACGCTGGCGGTCACCGAGGGTGTAAACGTTGGCGTGAAGGTGAAGGTCGGCGATGGCGTGAAAGTGGTGGTGGGGGTGAATGTGGACGTGGACGTCAGCGATGGGGTTGGGGTGACGATTGCCATGTATTCCGTCCTGGCTTTTTCAAGCAGGTCCTGGGGTGCAACGCCGGCAGGCAGGGCAAGCAGGGCTTCATAATCCCGGATGGCCGCACCTGTTTCCTTGAGCCCTACCAATGCCACAGCCCGCCAGTAAAGCATGATGGCTTCTTCGCGCGGGGTGGTGATGGCTTCTTCGGCGCTCTTGATGTAGTTATAGGCTGCGCCGGCATAGGTGTATGCCAGCTGCACACGTGCCCGGCCAATGAGTGCTCCAAATGAGCGATAGTACAACTGCTGCGCCCTCAGGTAATCATTATCCGCTTTGATCAGCTCGCCGAGATCCATGTAGATGTCGCCGCGCAGCAGGTAGGAGTTGATGCTCTGGTTGTCGGCGCTGATCACTTTGTCAATCGTGCTGAGTGCTTTCGTCACATCACCGGTGTGGTAATAGGCAGCGGCTAGCAGGAGCCCGCCATCGGAGCTGGTGGGATTGCTATAGAGGTAAGTGAGCGCTGGAATAATCGATTCTTCGTATTGGCCGTTTTCCTGGAGGAGCTGCCCCCAGAGCAAGTAGGAAAGCAGGTAAGACTTATCCAGTTCGCGGGCTTTGTCCACGGCAGCCATTGCCGCTGTGAAATCGCCCCTCTCGATGAGAATTTTGGCGCGGGTACATTCCACTTCAGCGCTGGTCGATGCGCCTTCCAGGTATCCTTCGAGCCAGGTGAGCGCTGTATCTGGTTTGTTCATGGACAGGTAGAGGTTGACCAACTCCATGCGGGCTTCGTTCAAACCGGGGTCCAGTTCGAGGGCTTTGGTGTAAAGTGCGATTGCCTGGGTGGTTTGCTTGGCAGAATACATCAACGTCACCCGGCCTTTGCCAAGGTAGGCTGGCGCGTATGCCGGGTTGGCTTTGATCGCCGCGTCGTAGGAGGCAAATGCGTCTCTGATGTTCTTCTGCATACGGTAGACCTCGCCGAGCAGGTAATGCACATCGGCAGCTTTGGGTTCTTCAGCAATCACCTGTTTCAGCAGTTCCTCTGCCCGTGCCCAATCCTGACGTTCGTAGGCTTTGAGCGCGGTGGAATAGGCTTCGTAGCGGTTGTGCGGGGTGGCGGCGTATAGTGCGGTGGGGGTAAATGTGGCGTCCAGCCGGATATCCAATGGCTGCGGACCGGTTCCCGTTTCGGTGATGGTGGGGGTGATGGATGGCGTTTCCGTGGGCGGGATGGTGACGCGCAAAATGGGGGAGGTATCCAGGCGGTAGCGGGAGGTCTCGGCAATGAGTATCCCGCCGATGATGACGCCGACGATCAGCAGCCCCACCAGTGACCAGCCGGCAATTTTCCGCACCGGCAGCTTGGGGCGCACCCGGTTTGCCTTGGCCAACTCCAGGCTGGTCTTCCAATCAGCCTTGAGCTCTGACATTTTCCATTCAGCAGGCGGGTTGGCAACCTCTTCTCCCATGAGGATCAACCCGCGTTTGGCCAGTTCATTTTCGGGGTCGAGCTTGAGAACTTCGCGCAGGCAGACGCCCCGTTCTTTGAGCGTGTCCACGGCCATACTCATCCCCAGCCAGTAATCCGGTTTCTGCCGGTTTATTTTCAGCGCGCGGGTGAAGAGATCGCGTGCCTGGGGGAAGTCTTGTTTCTTTAATGCCTCAAGCCCATCCTGGTACAGGCGTTCTTCGGAAGTCATACATTGAGTTTAGCATAGCCGCGGGGCAGGGGCAAGATGTTTTACAGGTATAATGCGATGGATGAAAAGGTGTTTTCTGCTTGTAATGGTGCTGGCAATTTGCGCTACCACTAGCTGCACGGCGACCCCCACCCCAACACAGGTTGGCGATGCGGGGGAAGAACCGGCATTAATCCGTTACAGCACTTCCACGCTCACCCCCACCGTCACCCCCACACTGATGAACGCGCCCACAGCCACGCTGGCGCCCACCCAAACCGCCACTCCCAGGCTGTACTCGGTAAAAGCCAATGACACGCTGATCGGCATCGCCTTCCGCAACGGTCTGACGTTGGACGAGATCAAAGCTGCCAACCCGGATGCAGACCCGTACATGCTGCCGCTGGGGAGCACGCTGTACATTCCCGCGCCATCCGGGGTCTCCGCCACTGCGCAGGCACCCACTCCCGTACCTGAATCCATGGAGGTTGGCAGCGTCACCTGCCACCCCACCGCCAGCGGAGGCCGGTATTGTTTTGCCTGGCTGAAGAACGTACAGGCGTATGACCTGGAACGCATTTCTGCGGAGTTCAGGCTCACCGACCCCGCGGGCGCTGAAGTGCGCACCCGCCCGGCAACCATCCCTGTCAGCCGCATTGCTTCGGGAAGTGCCGTACCGGTGTTTGCTTATTTTGCCCCGCCGCTGGTGGTGAATCCGCTGGTGGAAATGCAATTACTGACTTCCCTGCAGGCGAGCGAAGGCAGCACTCTCCCGGTTGTGGAGATTGGGTCGTCAACGATCGAGATTGCGGAGGATGGGCTCTCGGCAAGCGTCACCGGCCAGGTGCAGCTTGCGGCGGAGAGCGCGGATGCGCAGACGCTGTGGATCACCGCCATTGCCCTGGATGCCGGCGGCACCCCGGTGGGAATCCGGCGCCTTGAACTTGCAGACGGCATCAAGGCGGGCGAAACCAAGCCGTTTACACTCAGCCTGTATGCCCTCTCTGGCAGGATCGATAAAATTGACCTTTACCTGGATGCGCTCCCCTGATCAGGGGAGTTTCATTTGCACGTAACTGCTGCTGGCGCAAACCGGTTCGGCAATGATGCCCACCAGGCAAACGCGGTAAAGCAGCACGGATCCGTTGGGAACCCCCTCAAGGAATGGTACAGTCCCCGCCGCAGTGCCATCCGCCATCGTGGCTGGCAGCGCTGCTTCGTAGACTGATTTATCTGGCCGGGTGATGAATAATTGAGATTCCACACCGGCGATGGGCTGCCCATCCAACTGGCTGAGCAGGGTGATGCTGATCTGCTGCACCTGTTTGGGCTGGAGCAGCAGTTTTTGCGCCTCAACACGGAGCAGCACGGTGCTGGGGGAGATCACCACCGTCTGCCCGTAAAGGTCTGCCGGGCTGATGGTTGCCAGGTATGCGCTGCCAGTGGGTTCCAACTTCAACTGGCTGCCGGGGGGTTCAGCGGGGCTGTAGAGCAGGCAGTAATTCTCAAAGCATTGGCGGTAAAGCCCGGGGGTGACCTCGCCGACTTCTGCAATGGGCATGCCGGAAATGGCAGTGCCGCCATGAGCGGAAATGAACTCGTCGAACAGGCGCGGCACGTGGTAACCCAGGCTGCCCTTAACTGCGTAGAATACCATGCCCTCTTTATTCCCGAAAAGTTTTTCGCCGGCGGGGCTGGTCGGCATGTTCACCAGCACGGGGATCGGACGCAGGTGGAGCACCCGGCTGCCGGGGGCGGTATAGAGCGCGGCGTTCTGAAACACCTGTTCCTGCATGCCATCCGCAGCCAGGAAGGCGCGCGTCAGCGGCTCGCCGAAGATGGTGGCGTCCCCCAGTTTTTCCAGCCCTTCCAGGAAGATGCGGTCAGTTTCGGGGATGGCAGAAGCGCTCACCACTGCGTCGACAGCGGGGGTAAAGTCACAAAGGTCGGCGCAGGCTGCCGCGCCGTAAGCCAGCAGGTGCACCGTGCCGGCGGCATCACTGAAATTGCGGTAGAAGCCGACATTCTCGAAGTACTGCTCGATGCGCTGCTGCGAGTAATTCATTTTTGCCTGGGCGAGCGGGTAACCGGTGATGGAGACGCCGGAGAGCTGTTTGTAGAGCGGGATGAATTCCTCGTAGACGGAGATGCCATTCACCGTCAGGCTGTCGCTGAGGGGGGTTTCTTCGCCGGGTTGACTGGTGTTGATGAGCGAGGCGCCAAGCGGGTAAAGCCGTACCTCCGCAGATTCAGTGCCGCCGGAGGCCTGGCAAAGGAGCGCGTTCACCGTGTATTGGCAGGTGCTCTCGTTGAAGGCAAAGGGTTTTGAGAGTCCCGCGCCAAGGATATCCTTGCCGCCGAGGTCATTGTAGGCTGCGCGGAAGGCAGCGTCGATGGGGTAGGTGGTGCCGCGCGAGCCCGCCCCGGCGCAGGCGCTGAGCATCAGGGCGAGGAGCATGGCAGTCAGGGCAAATCGAAGCGAGGTTTTCATCTGAACACTTATTAATCATTATATATGAATCTGTATTCCTCTTAAAGTGGTCTCCCGGTATCTGGTTTTCGATACCGGGAGTCTGCTCTTCTAATTACTACTCACCAATTACTACTTTTCGATACCGGGAGTCTGCTCTTCTAATTACTACTCACTAGTTACCACTCTCTGCTCTCTCTTCTCGGTTCTCTACTCTCGACTCTCTACCCCTGTCATTGCGAGCCCATCGTTCGTTGACGGGCGTGGTCGCGATCTGCCTGCACCGCCCGAAGGGCAGGTGTGCACTCCCGACCGAAGGGAGAGGAGCAATCTCGTAATTAACGGCACTGCCGCACCATTTTTATTTGGCTATTCAGTTAATTGCATAATGGATCATGGGTGGTGCGGTTTACGTATATTCACCTCTTGACGAAGCGAGGAGGGGAACCGCACCCTACATGCTAATTACTAATTACTAATTACTAATTACTAATTACTAATTACTAATTACTACTCTCTACTCTCTACTCTCTACTCTCTATTCTCTATTCTCGGCTCTCTGCTCTCGAATCTACAATGGTAGAATACGCTTAACCCATTCACTGGAGGATTCGCATGACTGATGTCGTGATCGTTGATGCGCTGCGCACACCCATTGGAGCCTTGGGGGGAGCGCTGGCAAAGGTGCGCCCGGATGACCTGGCTGCCCTGGTGCTCAAAGCCATTGTGGACCGAAACCGGATCGATGCCGCAGAAATTGATGAAGTCTATTTCGGCTGCACCAACCAGGCGGGGGAAGACAACCGCAACGTAGCCCGCATGGCAGCCCTGCTGGCAGGTTTCCCGCCATCGGTGCCGGCAATCACCCTCAACCGCCTGTGCGCCTCCGGTCTGAGCGCGGTCAACGCAGCTTTTCACGCCATCAAAGCCGGCGAGGGCAGCCTGGTGCTTGCCGGCGGTGTGGAGAGCATGAGCCGCGCGCCGTACTCCCTGCCCAAAGCGGAGAACGCTTACCCGTTCGGCAACCTCACGGCATACGATACGGCTTTAGGTTGGCGTTACCCCAACCCGAAAATGGCTGAATTGTACGGCACCGAACCGATGGGCGAGACTGCAGAGAACATCGCCGCAGCCACAGGCATCACCCGCGCTGAGCAGGATGCCTTTGCCGCCGAAAGCCACCGCCGCGCCATTGCCGCCATCGATGCCGGCCGCTTCGCCGCCGAGATCGTTCCGGTGACCCTGCCGCAGAAGAAAGGCGATGCCTTCGTGGTTGCCACTGATGAACGCCCGCGCCGCGATACCACGCTGGAATCCCTGGCAAAATTGCGCCCCGCCTTCAAAGCCGATGGCAGCGTGACCGCGGGGAACTCCTCGGGGATGAATGACGGAGCCGCCGCGCTGCTGGTGATGAGCGCAGAAAAAGCGCAGGAATTGAAGTTGAAGCCTATGGTGCGCATTGTCGCTTCAGCCACTGCAGGGGTGGAACCGCGGGTAATGGGGTTGGCGCCGGTGCCGGCAGTGCAGAAAGCCCTCTCCCGCGCCGGGTTGAAGATCGGCGATATCGGCCTGGTGGAACTCAACGAAGCCTTTGCCGTGCAAGCGCTGGCGGTGATGCGCGAACTGGCGCTCGACCCAGCGCTCACCAACGTCAACGGCGGAGCGATCGCCCTCGGGCATCCGCTTGGCTGTTCCGGCGCGCGCATCCTCACCACCCTGGTGCATGAGATGCGCAAGCGTGCCCCGCAGCAAGCACGCCCATTCTACGGGCTGGCCACGCTTTGTGTGGGGGTGGGGCAGGGAGAGGCGACCATTGTCGAGTGGATGGGATAAAATTGACACTCTAGAAGGTTGCATTTACTATTTATTGGTGAAAAGATGACAAATTATGTGTATGTTGGTGCAAGTATAGATAGATATATCGCCGAAATTGATGGCGGTATCAAATGGCTCGAAGAGATCCCAAATCCAAACAAAAGCGATTTTGGGTTTTCAGAGTTCCTCAAAAACATCGACGCCGTGGTGATGGGACGAAAAACATTTGAAAAGGCAGTGACAATTCCGGGGTGGTCTTATCCTGTACCGGTTTTTGTTTTAAGCACAACCTGGAAGAAAATTCCGGAGATGCAATCCGCCGGGGTTAGTTTAATTGAAGGTACTCCAAGGGAAGTCGTTAACCAACTGCATTCGCTTGGTTATAAAAACCTTTACATCGACGGAGGACAAACGATCCAGCGATTCCTCAAAGAAGACCTTGTCGATGAATTAACCATCACCACGGTTCCAATTTTGCTTGGAAATGGAATTCCACTGTTTGGAAATATACCAAACCATTTGCGCTTTGACCTGGTCAAGTTGGAAATTGTTGAATCAATACTCGTGAAGAGTACTTATAGAAGAGCACGGGAAAAATGAGCAAACGTTAATCGGGAAGCGGCGTGAGCACACTTCTCATTTTTATCAGTTACGATGATAATAAGACTGTTTGGGACGCTAAAAACTCTCCAGGAGGTATGAATGCCCGTAAAGGGACGAATCGAAGTGGATGAATTGTACTGCAAGGGCTGCGAGGTGTGTGTGGCTTCGTGCCCCCAGGAAGTACTGGCACTCGCTAACGATCACATTACCGCCAAGGGGTATCACCCCGCCACGCTCAAAGCGGAAGGCTGCACCGGCTGCGGAATTTGCGCCATTGTCTGCCCTGAAGCTGCCATCACCGTCTACCGGGAAAAACCGGTGGCTGCTCATTAATCCAACAGGAGGATCTGCATGACACGTGAGTTAATGAAGGGCAATGAAGCCGTCGCAGAAGCCGCTGTTCGGGCGGGTGTGGCTGCGTACTTCGGGTACCCGATTACCCCCCAGACGGAGTTGCTGGAATACATGTCTCACCGCATGCCCGAACTGGGGCGTGCTTTTGTCCAGGCAGAGAGCGAAGTTGCTGCCATCAACATGGTCTACGGCGCTGCCTGCACCGGCATGCGCGCCATGAGTTCCTCCTCCAGCCCCGGCGTGAGCCTGATGCTGGAAGGCATTTCGTATATCGCCGGCACCGAGATCCCCATGGTGCTGGTGGATGTGATGCGCGGCGGCCCGGGGCTGGGCAACATTGCCCCCGCCCAGGCGGATTACAACCAGATCGTCCACGGCGGCGGTCATGGCGACTACAAAGCCATCGTGCTGGCGCCTGCCAGCGTGCAGGAGTCGGTTGATCTCACCGTGCTGGCATTTGACCTGGCGGAGAAGTACCGCTCCATCGTGGTCGTCCTCACCGATGGTTCGCTGGGGCAGATGATGGAACCCTGCGAAATGCCCCCGATGCAGCCGATGAAGACCAGGTTCCCCGAATGGGCGGTAAATGGCTCCGAAGGGCGCCCCCGCCGCTTCCTCACTTCGATCAACCTGAACCCGCAGAAACAGGAGGAGTTGAACTTCCGCCTGCTGCGCCGCTGGCAGGAGATCGAAGCCGCCGAGGTGCGCTGCAAAGAGTATTACATGGACGATGCCCAATTCGTGGTCACCGGGTTCGGTTCCACCGGGCGCGTGGCACTCTCTGCCGTCCGCGCGGCGCGTGCCGAAGGCATCAAGGTGGGGCTGATCCGTCCGATCACCCTGGCGCCTTTCCCGCGCAAGGTCTACCATGACCTGGCGGGCAAGGTGGATGGCATTTTAGTGGTGGAAATGAACGCCGGGCACATGCTCGAGGATGTAATTGCAGCCACGGAGCATAAGATCCCGGTGGAGTTCTACGCACGCATGGGCGGCATTGTGCCGTTCGCCGATGAGATCCTGGATGAGATCCGCCGCATGGCAAAGGAACCCATCCCCGCTGAGGGACATCCGCGTGACCGCTGGCTCAAACGATTTGTGATGAAGAATTAGGAGAGCGAGAATGGTGACAGCAATGACTGAAATGGAAACGGTAGTCTATTCGCGGCCGGATTCAATGGCCGATGTGAGCACGCATTACTGTCCGGGCTGCACCCACGGCACCGCCCACCGCCTCATCGCAGAAGTGATCGACGAGATGGGGCTCAAGGAAAAGACCATTGGCGTGGCATCGGTGGGCTGCTCGGTATTTGCCTACAACTATTTTGACTTTGACTTCGTGCAGGCACCGCACGGACGTGCCCCGGCCATGGCCACCGGCGTCAAGCGCGTGCTGCCGGAGCGCATTGTGATGACCTACCAGGGCGATGGTGACCTGGCGAGCATCGGCATGGCGGAGATCGTCCATGCCGCCGCCCGCGGCGAGAACATCACCGTGTTCTTTTTGAACAATACCAATTACGGCATGACCGGTGGGCAAATGGCACCCACCACTCTGCCGGGGCAGAAAACGACCTCCTCCGTGCATGGGCGCGATGTTGAGACGCAGGGGTACCCCATCCGCGCCTCGGAGATGCTGGCCACGCTGGACGGCTCGGCATACGTGGTGCGCCGTTCGCTGCACGACCCCAAGAGCATCCGCATGGCGAAGAAAGCCATCCGCACTGCCTTTGAAGTGCAGGTGCGCGGCATGGGCTTTTCGATGGTGGAACTGCTTTCCATCTGCCCCACCAACTGGGGCATGAATCCGGGCGAATCGCTGCATTGGCTGGAAGAGAAGATGGTGCCGTATTATCCGCTTGGCGATTTCAAAGTTCACCCGGCCATTGCCGAGATCAAACTCTAGGGAGAGAGACATGCAGACTGAGATCATTGTGGCGGGATTTGGCGGGCAGGGTGTTCTCTTTGCCGGGCAGTTGCTGGCGTATGCCGGCATGGACGAGGGCAAGAACGTGACCTGGATCCCCTCCTATGGACCTGAAATGCGCGGCGGCACCGCCAATTGCACCGTCATCGTTTCAGATGAAGAGATCGGCGCGGCGGTGGTGCGCAACCCGTTGGGCGCGATCGTGATGAACCGCCCGTCGCTGGACAAGTATGAAGAACTGGTGAAACCCGGCGGCGTACTGGTGGTGAACACTTCCATGGTCGACCGCAAGACCGTGCGCAAAGACATCAAGGTGATCGAGGTCGACGCGAACGCGATCGCCGAAACTTTGGGCGACAAACGCATGAGCAACATGGTGCTGCTGGGGGCGCTGCTGGGCAGCCTGCCGGTGCTGCCAATGGAAGCCATTGAGAAAGCCCTCAAAGGGCACCTGCCGGAGCGGCATCACAAGCTGCTGCCAAAGAATTACCAAGCCCTCAAAGAAGGCGCCAAGCACAAACCAAGTTAGTCCGAATCCACTGCCTGAGAACTCCTCAGGCAGTATTTTTCTGATGGTGAGATGGAAATTTCCATTCAAATCCATAAAAACCCGAAATAGTGAGGGGATCTTTGGATTCTGCAGACAGGTGCTGATTACAAATCTGAAAGGGCGATCAATAATAGGTAACATGTTAACTAAATGCTGCTATAATGGGGAAATCAATAAGTTAACATGTTAATGAATTAATGTGTGTCCTGAAACCCCATCTTGAGATGAGGGCAGCAATAGGAGTTGGCTCATGGCTGATATTCGCGATATTTGGCTGCACGCGCATAATATGCTCCGCACCGCTCGGCAGATGCTTAATGAAAGTTTGAGCCCGTTGGGTCTGAGCAGCGCTGAAGGGAATGTGCTGCTCCATTTGCTTACACAGGGGGAGGGGGTTGACCAGGAACAATTGGCAGCACAATTGGATATCAGCAAGCCGGCCATCTCCCGCACACTGGATTCGCTTGAGGAAAAGCGCTTTGTGGTCCGCGAACGCGGTTTGCAGGATCAGCGGGTTCGGTTGGTTCGCCTCACCGAAAAAGCCAGGTCGTTTGGTGCAGAGGTTGAACAGGCTTACAACCATTTGTACGAGGTTGCATTGGTGGGCATTTCGAAGAAAGAGTTGGATGAATTCTTTAGGACATTCGCCAGGATATCCGGGAATTTTCAAACAAAAAACCAATAGAACATCGAGGAAAACAATGTTGAATCATGATTTGATTGGCGTCGCAGCCTATTTTGGTTATTTTGCCATTGTTGGAGTGCCGGTGGTTTTACTTAAATTGCGCGCCAATCTGCCATTTGAAATATCCCGAAAACTTTTCCACATTGTCATCACCTTGGCGATATTTCCCCTGGTGATCGCATTTCAAAATTGGTACTCCTCTGTGTTAACCATCTTTCTATTCCTGCTCATCGTCTATCCCATCTTAAGCCGGGTAGAGCGCTCCCGCGTCTTTGACCGGGTCGCGGTGGAACGGCATCCCGGCGAATTCAAAAAGAGTTTGCTCGTTGTTCAACTTTCGATGGCACTGGTGATCATTCTCTTTTGGGGCATCGTGGGTGCAGCCTGGAAGTACATCGCCATTATTGCCGTTTTAACCTGGGGGCTTGGTGATGCCGCTGCTGCTCTGGTAGGAAAGAAATTAGGGCGCAGGCAAATCAAGCACCACCGCATCCAGGGGAAGAAAACATTTGAAGGAACCCTGGCGATGTACCTGACCGCGGCACTGACCATGTTCCTTTCGCTCCTGATCTACCCTGGCTACCCGTGGTATATCGGATTGCCAATCGCATTACTGGTCGCGCCGATCAGCGCTGTGATCGAGTTATTTACCAATGGCGGCATGGACACCTTGTCAGTACCCATTTCGACAGGGATTGCAATGCTGCTTTTTATCTTCTTATTCACCCCCCTGGTGGCATAGGGCATGAACCAACTTCCTGAGGATCAATCTGCCAATCGTAAGAGAACTTTGCTTACGTCGCTGCTACTGAGTGCTCCGGCTCCGCTCGTCACCGGCTATGCGGTATTGACCAGCCAATCCACCACGCAACTGGCTGATTTTTTCAGGCGTACTGCGGAATTGACGGCTATTTTCGTGTCCTGGTGGGTTTATCGTCAGCTCCACCGCACAGAAACGGTGACGGAGACCAGGCAAGTCCGGTTGGAGAAGGCAGCGACGCTTACCACTGCAGGCGCGATGACCTGCTCAGGGATTGTTCTACTGGTGGTTGTGTTCTTGCGTTTATCGGCATTTCAGCCAGGCGGCAACGTTATTACCGGACTGATCATCGCTGTGCTGGGTGTTTTGACGAATGGCTGGTTCTGGCATCGGTACGACTCCTTTCTGCGCGAGAAATACAACGCTGTGATTGCCAGCCAACGGCAGTTATACCGGACAAAAACCGTGGTGGATTTATGTGTGACAACCGCATTGACCACCGTGGCTATTGCGCCTTCATTCCCTGCTACACGATACGTGGATCTTGTCGGATCGATCATTGTGGCATGCTATCTGCTGGTGAGCGGACTGGGGATGCTACGCACACGCTTCGGGGGTTTGCGCAAACTCTTTCATCACCTAAGAGGGTACTTTGCCCATTTTTCTCACCGCGCTCCGAGTGACTGTACAAGAATTCCCAAGCCCTGATGTGAAGTACGAAACACAAATCGACATAAACATTACACTGCCTGAGAACTCCTCAGGCAGGATTCTTAAAAGGATGTATATAATGTAATTGTTCTTTTATGGTAAGGAGGGTTGGAGAGACATGGCTAATTTGACCGGAAAATCATTGGGACGGTACCACATTGTTGAACCCCTGGGTGAAGGGGGCATGGCATCGGTTTACAAAGCGTTTGATACGAACCTGGAACGCGATGTGGCAGTCAAGGTCATCCGCCGTGAAGCATTCAGCCCCGAAGTAGTGGAGCGTATGCTGGAGCGTTTTGGCCGGGAAGCTAAAGCGCTTTCCAAGCTGACCCACGCGAATATTGTCCCCATCATTGATTACGGGAATGAAGAGGGTTCCCCATACTTAGTGATGCCGCTGATAAAGGGCGGCACGCTGAAGGACCAATTGCTCAAGCGGACGTATTCTCCCGAAGAAGCAGCAAGGCTGCTTGCACCGATTGCTCGCGCACTGGATTATGCGCATGCGCATGGGATCCTTCACCGGGATGTGAAACCCGGCAATATCCTTATCACCGATAGCGGCGACCCGCTGCTTTCTGATTTTGGCGTAGCCAAGATCCTGGAAGAGGGGGATAGCAGCACGCTTACCGGGACGGGAGTAGGGCTGGGCACCCCCGAGTTCATGGCTCCTGAACAGTGGGTCGGCAAGGCAAGCGCTGCCAGCGATCAGTATTCGCTGGGGGTCGTATTCTTTGAGATGGTCACCGGGCACAAACCATACACGGCGGATACGCCGGCAGCGGTGCTGCTTAAACAGGCGAACGAACCGCTGCCCCGTCCGCGTGACTTTGTGAGCGACCTGCCTGATATCGTGGAAAACGTATTGTTCAAGTGCCTGGCGAAAAAGCCGGAAGATAGATACAAGAGCATGGCGGATTTTGCTGCTGCGCTCAACGAACTGGAGGGCGGGACGAAGGAAAGAACTTACGTCGCACCCGCAGTTGTTGAAGATGAGGGAACGGTTGTGGGCGAGCCCATGCCCACCATCCAGCAGGAAATGCCGCGCCTATCAACGCCGCCTCCACCCGCCCCGCCCAGTCTGAAACCACAAAGCCCTCCACGGCAGCCAAAGATGCCAGCGAAAGCAGGCGAAACCTTAAAACCGAAAAAGAATACACTGCTGCCAGTTCTGATCGCCGGGGGCGGGATTGTAATTCTTGCCCTTGCTGCGCTCACATTCTTCGTGTGGCTGCCGGGCAGCAAAGCCCAGTCCCCCACTCAGGTTATTCCAACGCAGGCAGTAAAGACCTCAGCGCCGGAACCCACGACCGCCCCGGCAGCCCTGCCAGTGGCCGGCAACCTGACGATCTGGATGTCTTATGCTGCAGATGGTGTGGAGGGGATGGCTTTCCAGAAGGTTGTTGAGCGGGCAAAGGCTGAATATCCCAATGTTAAGTTTGAACTGGTAGGCACTCCAAATGGAAATGTCGTCGATAAATATTTTAGCGCATTTGATGCCGGGATTGGACCGGATCTCATTGTGGGAACAAGTGACGAGTTATTCCGCATGGTTGAGCGGGGCGCAGCGCTGGATCTCTCGTCTAGAGCCAGTGACAGGCTTGGTGCCTACAGCAAAGTTGGACTGGATGGTATGACCGTCAATGGAAAAGTCTATGGCGTTCCTGAATCTTTAAAAACGATAACGTTTTGGTACAACACCTCCCTTCTGCCCACCCCCCCTTCGACCGTCAATGAACTGCAGACGCTGATGAAGAACGGCACCGAGGTGGCTTTTATTTACAACTGTTACTATTATTACGGCTTTTATGGTGCTTTTGGCGGGAAGTTGTTTGACAACAATTGGAATGTAATTGCCGGAAGCGACAGCGGGATGATCGATGCGATGAACTACCTGGTCAGTTTGTTCAAAATATCAAGATCTAAAAACTGGCCGGTAGACGCAACCCCGGCAGCCACAGATTTTGTTAACGGAAAAGCTGCAGCCATCATCGACGGTAACTGGTCCTGGCGATATTATAAAGACAGTCTCGGGGATAAACTCGCTGTAGCACCTCTCCCTGGCGGGGTCATATACCCTGCAACTCCTATGTTAGGTGACGACGGGATATTTATCAACCCGGGAAGCAAGAATTTAAATGCTGCAATTGAACTTGCCTTTTATCTGACGAACAAGGAATCCCAGACAATTATGATGAATGAAGCTGGTGCGGTGCCGACACGGGAGGATGTGGAGATCACCGACCCGCTTATGCAAGACCTGGCTGCCGCCTTCAGCAAGGGATATACGCTCAGACCGCAGGTATCGCAACTGGAAAAGTACTGGACGAACTTTTGCAACTCCAATGATGTCTTGAATGGGACGATACCGGTGACCGACTGGTTGAAGCAGCAATCGGATTTGGCGAATAAGTAAATACGGCAAGATGGCTTCACCCTGCCGGAAGTCTCTTTCCGGCAGGGTGAAGTGTGTCTTGAGCGGGTACGCGTGTATTGCAATCGCAGAATGATTATGGTATAGTAGATGGACACTTGAGGGAACCAATCCCCCTACATCGACCCAAATCGCTCTAATCGGAGTGATTTTTGTTTATTCTCTCCGGTGGTACCAGCGGGTGGAAAACGCTCGGATTCACAAGTACTAAAAGATAAAAAAGGATAAATGATTATGTCAACCTCTTTCTTGACACGTGAAGGCTTCCAAAAATTACAGGACGAACTGGATTTTCTGCGCACAACCAAGCGCGAGGAAATTGCGGTACGCCTGCACGAAGCCATCGAGGGCGGCGAACTGCTGGACAATGCAGAGTTGGAGGCAGCCAAGAACGAGCAGGCATTTGTTGAAGGCCGCATCAAAGAACTGGAAATCCTGCTGGCTACTGCCCGGGTGGTGGATGAAAAAGTTGCCAAAGTTGAAACCGTGCAGGTAGGCTCAAAGGTCATCATCCAGGTGGATGGGCGCAAGGAAAAGGAAGAATACACCATGGTCGGCGCTGCCGAGGCAGATCCGCTGCATGGCAAGATTTCCAATGAATCCCCCATCGGAAAAGCCCTGTTGAACAAGAAAGAGGGCGAAAAAGTGCAAGTGGAAACACCTGCCGGCACGCTGGTCATTAAGGTGGTCAAGTTGAATCAATAATCACGCGGGGGTCACACCGACGCAAAAGGCGGGTGATCCAAAGCTCTGAGATCAGAGACCTGCCCCCGCTAAAGAAGGGGCAGGTTTTTATTGGGAGAGGATGGACAAATGGAACGCAACGATCTTGAAAAAATCAGGCTGGGAAAAATTGACGACATGCGCGCTGAGGGGATTGAGCCTTACCCCACGCGGGCAGAGATCACCGCCACCATCGCGGATGCCACCGCGGCATTTGAAAAGGCTGAAGCCGCGGCGAGCGGCGAGGCGGTCAGTGCCACGCTGGGGGGGCGGCTGCGTGCCATCCGTACCATGGGCAAGCTGGCTTTTGCGCACATCGAAGATGGCAGCGGACGAATCCAGCTTTTCCTGCGCGTGAATGAACTGGGGGAGGGCAGGATGACGATTTTCAAGGAGCTCTTTGATATTGGCGATTTCATCCAGGCCAGCGGTGAGGTTGTGCGCACGCGTACCGGTGAGATCAGCCTGCAGGTGAAGGATTTTAAGATGCTGGCGAAAGCCATCACCCCGCTGCCCGCCGCGAAAGATGAGGTTGTGGATGGCGAAGTCATCCGGCATGCCACCCTGGCAGACCCTGAAACCCGCTACCGGCAGCGTTATGCCGACCTGGCAGTGAATGAGGAAGTGCGCAAGGTCTTCCGCGCCAGGGCAAAGATCGTCACTGCGCTGCGTTCCTTCCTGGACGAGCATGATTTCATCGAGGTCGAAACGCCCATCCTACAGCCCATTTACGGCGGCGCGGCTGCCAAACCCTTTGTAACGCATCACAACCAGCTCAAGCAGGACCTGTTCCTGCGCATCTCGTTCGAGTTGTACCTCAAGCGTCTGACGGTGGGCGGATTTGACCGCGTCTACGAGATCGGGCGCGACTTCCGCAACGAGGGCGTGTCCTTCAAGCACAATCCTGAGTTCACCCAACTGGAATTCTACTGGGCGTACGCAGATTACCTTAAGGTGATGGAACTGACCGAGCAGATGGTAGCGTATGTATGTGATAAGGTGCTTGGCACGCGCAAGGTGCAGTATGGCGAAACGTTGATCGACTTCAACCCGCCATGGAAGCGGGTAAACCTGCGCCAGAGCCTGATCGATGCTGCGGGAATCGACATCAGCCAGTATGCAACGGCGGCTGCACTCGAAAAAGTGATGGAAAGCAAGGGGCTGAAGTTCAAACCGGGTGAAGCCCGCGGCAAACTCATCGGGCAGTTGATGGAGGAGTTCGTGGAGCCCACGCTCATCCAGCCTTCATTTCTCTATGATTACCCGCGGGATATCTCCCCTCTGGCCAAGAACATCCCCGGCGACCCGACAACTGTGGAACGTTTCGAGGGATTCGTGTGCGGCATGGAGCTGTGCAATGCCTTCACCGAACTCAACGACCCGCTGGAACAGGAAGCCCGCTTTGTGGAGATGGGGCGCGAGTACAAGGCGGAAGACGAGGAACGCCACCCAATGGACTTGGATTACCTGCGGGCGATGTCTTACGGCATGCCCCCGCAGGGCGGGTTCGGCATGGGGGTAGATCGCCTGGCAATGCTGCTCACCAACCAGCGTACCATCCGCGAAGTGCTGCTCTTCCCGCACCTGCGGGAGAGTGGGAGCGACCAGGAATAATCAACTGCTCAATTAAAAACCCCTGGAGTCTTGGAGATTCCAGGGGTTTCTTAACTCCCAAAATTGAAAAGTGATTACGAGCGCCAAAAACCACGCCGGACCGGACGTACATCTTCAGCGGTGATGAAGGCTTGCGGGTCGGCCTCCAGCACAACCGTTTCCACGTTGGGAACATCCTTGCGCAGCACCGACGCATGCAGCTCAAAAACAGTGCCATTCTTGCCGCGCCCAGCGATCTCGGTGACGGCATAGCCGGATGCCCGCAGTTTTTCGGCAATGGAAGCGCCGCGGGTGGAGCTGATGATGGTGACCAGGATGTGCCCAATAGCCAGGCGCTGCTCGATGAGCATGCCCACCAGGTTGCCGGTGGCAAACCCGCCGGCATACCCCAGCACATTGAGAATGTTGTCCAGCCTGGATAATACCGAGCTGATAGCCACCACGAAGATGAGCGACTGGAAGAATCCGAGGATCCAGACGATGAACTTTTTGCCGCGCACCACGAAGAGCACCCGGATGGTATCCAGGGTCATGTCGCCCACCCTGAGCACGAAGATCAGCAGGGCAAACAGCCAGGCGTGAGGATCGCTTAAGTATTCCATGATTTCCTGCCTTGTTTACTTGCCGGCGCGCTTTCCTTCGATGCCGGGAAGATAATAGTCGCTCATATATTCCTTGAGCATGCGGCGCAGGCTGAACTGCGGGATGAGCGTACGCAGACACTCCCTGATCACCTTGATCCAGGCAACCGGGATCTTGTTGATATCACGTTCATAATACAGCGGAACGATCTGCTTTTCGAGGGTTTCGTAGATACTCTGTGCGTCTGCGGCATCCTGGGCTTCATAATCAGGATACTCGGCGTCAGTGCCGATTGCCCAACCGTTCTTGCCGTTATACCCTTCACGCCACCAGCCGTCCAGCACGCTGAAGTTGAGCGCGCCGTTGGCGGCAGCCTTCATGCCGGAGGTACCGGAGGCTTCGTTGGGGCGGCGCGGTGTGTTCATCCACACATCCACACCCTGCACCAGGTAGCGTGCCAGGTTGATGTCATAATCTTCAAGGAAGATGAGGCGTCCGCCGGCGCGGGTATCTTTGACTGCCCTGTAGACCTGTTGGATGAGCAGCTTGCCGGGCTCATCTGCGGGGTGCGCCTTGCCGGCAAAGATGATCTGCACCGGCATGTG
>JAYRQY010000028.1:0-14719 GCA_041910365.1 Anaerolineaceae bacterium
CCACCGCCAAACGACATGAATTGTAATTTTTCAAGCGAGAGTTTCTCAAAACTGTTTGGCTCTCTGAATGATGTGATGGGCATCCGCGGCGGGCGTTCCCTTTCCATCCGCGCCGGACGTAAAACGATGAAATTGAGCGGCATGCACTTCGGCACCAGCCCTCTGCCGCAAACCCCCTCCACCCCTGAGGTCGGACCGGATGTGCTGCTCATCCGTTTGAACCGCCTCGCCAACTTCCTCAACTCCATCAGCGAAATGCGCTCCCTGGTATGCAAACGTGAAGGCCAGGAGGGATTTGAATTCCTCATCCTCCAATGCCCCAACTGCAGTCAGCAAAAATCCGCCGACCCGATCTGTGCGTTCTTCGAAGGATTCATCGACCAGGCGGTTAAGGATTTCTCCTACAGTGATAAATTCAAAGTCACCGAAACCGAGTGCCTGGCTACCGGTGGGGCAAGCTGCAAGTTTCTCATCACCGAATCGGACCCCACCGCAATTTAACCCTTATGAATCTCGCCGTTATCATCCCTACCTACAACGAAAAAGAGAACCTCCCATTGATCACCGCCAGGCTGATGGCTTTGCCCCTCCCGGGGTTGAGGCTCCTGGTCATCGATGATAACAGCCCGGATGGCACCGGCCAGGTGGCGGATGAGTTGACCGCCCAGTATCCAGGCCGGGTGGAGGTATTGCATCGATCCAGCAAGCTGGGTCTTGGCACAGCCTATATCACCGGGTTCATTAAACTGCTGCAAACCGATGTGGAGGCGATCGCCCAGATGGATGCCGATTTCTCCCATGAGCCCGAAAAATTGCTGGAAATGGTCAACGCGCTGTCTGAAGGTGATCTGGTCATCGGGTCGCGCTACGTTTCAGGGGGCAGCCTGGACCGCGACTGGCCTGCCTGGCGCAAGCGCCTTTCCCGCTTCGGCAATGAATACTCCCGTGTCATCCTGGGGTTGAAGACACAGGATGTGACCGCCGGTTTCCGCCTGTGGAAGCGCGTGGTTCTCGAATCCATCCCGCTTGAGCGGATCCGCTCCAATGGGTATATCTTCCAGGTTGAAATGGCTTATGTCACCAGCCGGCTGGGGTTCCGCATCAAAGAGATCCCCATCTATTTTGCCGAACGCAAGTACGGGCAATCCAAAATGAACTTGCGCATCCAGGTGGAAGCCGCATTGCGCGTGTGGCAGTTGCGCTCGCGTTACCGGAACCTGGCCAAAAAGCGCTGACCCAATCCGATTTTTCCAATCCGCATGAATTCCACCACTATGCGCTGGTAAGCTGCTTAGAGTGTGGCAACAATTAAAAATACCTGGAGGGATAAATGAACGACAAGGAATTCACCATTTTTATAAAGGCACTGGAGTTTGCAGCCGAGAAACACCGTTACCAGAAGCGCAAGGATGATCTGAAATCAGCGTACATCAACCATCCCATCCAGGCAGCAACGTTGCTTTGGGAGGTTGGCAAGATCAAAGATATCGATGTCCTCACGGCTGGGCTGCTGCATGACTGCTTGGAAGATACAGCAACCACGGACGAGGAGCTGCGCCAGTCTTTCGGTCCGCTGGTTTTAGCGCTGGTCAAAGAGGTCAGCGACGACAAATCGCTGTCCAAGGAAGAACGCAAGCGCCTGCAGCTGCTGCATGCGCCAACCCTTAGCCATAACGCGAAGTGCATAAAATTGGCAGACAAGATCTGTAATGTGCATGATATCCGCGAAAATCCGCCCTCGTCCACGGATTGGCCGCTGCAGCGAAAACTGAACTATATTAACTGGGCAAAACAGGTGGTCGATCTGATCCGGGATGCAAACGAAGGCCTGGCGCAAAGATTCGATGAGGAATACACCCTCACCATAAATGCGCTCCACTCTTGAAATAAACAGTTAACTCCTGCTGGACTGTTCTAAATTTTCGTATTCCCCCACCAGCGTGCGCCATTCCACAAGATCCAACGTCTGCGCCCGGCGGGTTGGGTCAATCCCCGCCTGCCTTAAGAGTCCTTCGGCTTTTTCAGCCGGGATCTTGAGACCGGAGGAAATGGTATTGCGCAGCATCTTGCGCTTCTGAGAAAACCCAGCCTTTGCCAGGTGGAAAAAATCCGTCAATTGCCGGTCAGTCATAAATGGCTCAGGGTAGAGCGCTACTTCCAAAGTCGCCGAATCCACCTTGGGTTGCGGATAAAAAGCCCCAGCCGGGATGGTGGAGAGAATCCGGGGTTTGCCAAAGACCTGTACGCTCAATGCCAGCAGTGAAAGCTCGCCCGGCTCAGCGCAAATGCGTTTTGCCACTTCCTGCTGCATGGTGAGTACCAGCCGGGCTGGTTTAACCGCTGCCGCTAGCAAATGCCGGATGATGGCAGAGGTGATGTAATAGGGGATGTTTGCTACCACCAGGTAATTCTCTTCGCCCACGATCTGCGCCGGGTCAAGTTCCAAAATATCCCCCTGCAGGATCTGGCAGTTCTCATAACCTGCCATCACTTCGGTCAAAGGCGGTATCAATTTGCGGTCTATTTCCACTGCCACAACCCGCCCGGCAGCCTGCGCCAGCAAGCGCGTCAGGTTTCCCAATCCGGCACCAATTTCCAGCACTGTATCCGCTTTGGTGATTTGTGCTGAGGAGACAATTTTCTGCAAAGCCCCCTGGTCCACCAGGAAATTCTGTCCCAGCCCCTTGTAAGGGTCGATGTTATAGCGCCGCAGGAGTGAGTGAACGTCGAGAGCAGCCATCGCTACGGCATGATCCCCGGAACGTTTGCCGGCGCAGGAGCCATCAGGTAGATGGTGATGCTGGGATAGAATTTTCCGTAGAGTTTGAACTCTTCATCGGTAAAGCCCAGGTCAACCCAATTGTGGTTGTAAGGATAAACGCCCGTATCTGCCACCGTGCCGATGCCGTATCCCGGAATATACATTTGCGTTCCCTTAAGGATGCGGTACCAATCCAGGTGCACCGCCACGATCCCCCGGTGTACCGTGGTTCCTGATGCGGTCTTGTTATTGCACCAGGAGACTCCCAGGTTGCACGGGGAATAAGAGGTGGCCGTCACCGTGATTGCCCGGTAGTAAGTGATCGTACCATCCGGCGTGTTCAGGGTGCGGTAAACGATCTGGGTGCCATAGGCGATCTGCTGGGTGACTGGCTGTTTCAATACGGTAATCCCCTCGTCAGTCCGGCTTACCTCAACCCCGTTCTCATAGCGGACACGGATGGTCTTTGCCTGCAGTCCATATGCGCCTTCCGTTACCACCCTGGTCTGGTCAAGCTCCATGCTGTCATCACCAACGTATTCCATGGTGAACGGAATGCTGGATTGCTCCATCAGGATTTCTTCTGTCACCCGGACCACCGCGATCTTCCCGTCCGCTGGCAATGCATCCGTCTCGGCCGGCTGGCTGTAATCCATGTCCTGCAGCGCAACCCCTGCCTGCTGAAGCGCCTGCCCGACCGAAGCAGCGGTGGAGTTCACCCTGATCGTCTTTCCATCCACATGGATTTCAAGCGTAGCACCGCGCGTCACCACAACCTGCATATCCTGGTCCAGCGGGGTGCCGGGCGGCGGGTCAATCCCATCGCCGGTGTGCAAAATGATGCGCGCCTCCCACAGAGCTTTTGCCAGGGTGGCGGCAGCAGAAGCAAAGGTTACTTCTTCGCCATCCACTGCCACTGTTAACTCCACCGCCGGGGTGTATTGCAGGATGCTGCCAGGCTGCAGCTCCAAAACCTCATCCGCAGCTACCGGCAATCCATTCACCGCGTAGGCATCGTTACCGCCTGGCGTAAATCCGCCTGCCTGGACGATCTCGCGGGCGGTGCGTGCGCTGGTGACCACCGGAAGAATGCGCCCGTCAGGTTCCACCCACACGCGAACCAGCCCGGCATGCTGGAATACAATATGCGTTTCCTGAGTTACCCACGAATTGGCAGCCGGAACGATGACATCCCCTTCGCCAGGTTTGATACCAGCGGAACGAAGGACTCCACGCACAGTGAGCGCGCGCGTGGTTACGGTTTGGTCTGTACCGTCAATGGTCAGCGTCACCGGGCGCGCCATCAAGAGATAGCCGCCTAAAATCCCAATCAACGGAAGCACAAGCCAGAAGAAGCGCCTGTATTTTGAAATCATACTGCGATTCTAACAGATAAAAAGGAGCCCTGTCGGGCTCCCTTTTCTTGCACGTTATACATTATTTAACGATGCGCGGATTCACCCACTGTGCCCAATCCTGGTCGGGGGAACCGTTGGTGACCACCTGCAGGACGATACTGATCTTTTTTCCGGCAAGAGCAGAAAGGTCCACATTCACCGCCAATGGGGTATCGCTGTACTTGATGTCCCACTGGTTGAGTTGTTTCAAACCTGCCACGCCGTCTTCATAATAGCGCAGGAAATAGCATACGTTGCATGCATCACCGTTTTGCCGGCAGCCGAGGGTGGCTTTGAACCGCATGCCATTCTCCACCGTGAATTGCGGGAAGATCCCGGCAATCGAGCCGCCATCGATCCATTCAGGATGGGTGACCAATGCCACACCGTCGTACGTTTGTCCGTCAGATAACTTGGGGTTGTCATTGCGCACCACGTATCCGAGGCTGCTGGAGGTATCCCCGGGGCAAGGCAGTGAGCCGATTGCCGAGGCATTTTTCCAGCTGCCCGAACAGTAATTGGATGCAAAGTTATAAACCAGGGTTTCTAGCGGGAAGATTGGCAGCACTCCCCCAAGGTCAAGCGTCGGCAGGATCATCAGCTTGCTCACTTTGATCTGCACAAAAATGGCAGCATCAAATTTCGATCCGGTGCCGAAGAGCAGACCAGTATCGCTGCGCAGTAAGAACAGGGTTGTGTACTCGCCATTCTCTGCCGGCGACTTTAATTTCACGGAGAGATCCACCGTGGCACCGGGCGCCACATTGCCAAGGAGCGGTGTGACGGCAGCTTCACCCATGTGGTTACCGCTGGCAAAAACGATGGCATAGCTGGTGTTCCAGGTGCACGTGCCCACGTTTTGCACGCGCCAGGTCTTGGTGAATTCCACATTGGGCAGGTAAACGCTGCCATCCGGAACGGTCACATCCTCGATCCACTTGGCCTGGTTACAGGTATCTGCGGTTGGCGCGGCTGTGGGTGGGACGGCTGTGGGGGCAACTGTTGGCAATGCCGCAGTGGGGAGCGGCATGCTGGTAACTGTGGGCAAAACGCCGCTGGTAGGGGTCACTGCGCCATCACCAAGCGCGGCCAAGGTTTGGGCAACCGAAGTATTGACCGCATTTTCATCAACCTCGCCGGAACTTCCCATTGGGAAAGAACAAGCTGCCAATAGTACCAGGACTAAAAGGGTCAGCGTAATGTATTTAACCAGTGTTTTCATCTTCTTCTCCCGTGGACGTGTTATGAACATTCAACACTTAATTATACAGAGGAAAGCGGGATTATAAGCGCAAAGAATTATATTGAAATTAGTCTCTATTTGTCTTATGATGAATACAAAGGGTGTATTTATTCGTTGACGGAATGGAGGAAAAATGGCATCAGTTGATTCGATTCTGAAAAATAAAGGGCAGGCGGTTTACTCTCTCAGCCCAGAAGCATCCATCCTGGATGCGCTCAAGTTGATGGCCGAGAAGGAGATTGGTGCGGTTCTCGTCATGGAAGGGGATGTTGTCAAGGGGATCTTCTCGGAACGGGATTATGCCCGCCGCGGCACACTGGTGGGTAACCCCATCACCACCCCGCTGAAGGATGTGATGACCACGCGCATCTTTTACGTCAGCCCCGGCCAATCCGCTGAAACCTGCATGGCGCAAATGTCCGACAAGCACATCCGCCACCTGCCGGTGCTGAAACACAAGAAAGTGGTCGGGGTACTCTCAATCGGGGATATCGTAAAAACGGTTTTGAAAGACAAGGAAGAATTGATTCGCGGCCTCGAAAATTACATCCTCGGCCAGGAAATCCAGCTTTAACATCCGCCAGTCCAGAAGCGGTCTGCATCTACAGACCGCTTTTTGATTTAACCCGCTCAATGCTATAATCTCACTCTACGGTCGTGCCGATTTCCCTGCCGGGTGAACCGGCAGGCAGACAGTAAAAACAAATCTCGCAAGTGAGGTCGCTATGCTTACAACCATTCTCGTCATCCTGATCGGTGTGATCCTGCTGCTGGCTGCGTTTATGCTGGTTCGCATGATGCTTTTTTCGCGCAGCGCTGATGCCGGTGCCCTTGAACATGCCACTTCGCTGCCGGCATTTTCGGTTGATGCAAAAGTCGTGGCGGATCACCTAGCTAGCGTGATCAAAATCGACACCATCTCGCATGAAGACCCTGCTGAGGATGACACTTCAAAATTCAAGGTGCTGCATGCCCAACTTAAAAAACAATACCCCCTCACCCATGCCGCCCTGCAGAAGGAAATGGTAGATGGCTTCAGCCTGCTCTACACCTGGAAAGGCTCCAACCCATCCCTCGATCCGGTGGTGTTCATGGCACACCAGGATGTGGTGCCGGCTGATGAGCACACGCTCAACCAATGGACACACGCTCCCTTCTCAGGCGCCATTGCCGATGGCTTCATTTGGGGGCGCGGCACGCTCGACATCAAGAACCAGATGATCGCCGTGTTCGAGGCAGTGGAGCATTTGCTTTACAACAACTTCCAACCGGAGCGGACGGTGATGCTTGCCTTTGGGCATAACGAAGAAGTGCTCGGTTCCGGCGCAAAGGAGACAGTGGCGTACCTGAAAGCCAAAGGCATCCACGCCCAGAGCGTCATCGACGAGGGCGGCGCTGTTTATGATGGGATCATCCCCGGCGTCAAGGGTATGGCAGCCGCAATCGGAAATACGGAAAAAGGGTATCTGTCGCTCAAATTACAGGCACAGGCAAGCGGCGGGCACGCATCAACGCCGCCCCAGTCTACTGCCATCGGCATACTCTCCCGCGCCATCGACCGGCTGCAAACGCACCCCTTCCCGGCGCATCCGGCTGCCGTGCTGCCCATGTTCAAGGGTCTCGGCTCCGCCACCTCGCCGCTGATGCAGCTGGCGTTCTCCAACCTGTGGTTTTTCAGCGGGCTGATCAGAGCCAAACTTGCCAGTAATCCTGAAGCGATTGCGACCATCCGCACTACGACGGCTCCAACCATCATCAAGGGCGGCGTCAAGGATAATGTGCTTCCCTCCGTAGCGGAAGCCGTGATCAACTTCCGCCTGCTGCCTGGTGATAGCATCGCCAGCGTTTGTGAACAGGTACGCAGGATCATCAACGATGCACGTGTAACCTTCGAGCCTATGGCTGATAAAGCCTGGGAAGCCTCGCCGGTCTCCCCGGTGGAATGCAAAGCCTTCCAACATATCGCCAATGTCACCACCGAGCTATTCCCCGGCACAGCCATCGCCCCCTACATGATGCTCGGCGCTACCGACGGGCGCAACTTCTGCGACATCAGCGAACAGGTTTACCGCTACTCTCCGGTGCTGGTAGCCCCCGAAGATATGCACCGTGTTCACGGCGTTAACGAACGCATCTCACTGGATGCAATGCATAAAATGGCGGAGTTCTTCTACCGCTTGATCCCGCGCTGGGTATCACCTGAAATGTAAAATCCTCGAACGATTGTTAGTGCCCAAAAAAAGTAGGGGATGTTCACGCGACATTTGCGTGCCCTTGCGGGATGAACCTCCCCTACTCATTAATTTCCCTTCTTAATTCCTATATTTTTTTCATCGCATTCACAGATTCAGAGAGCAATTCTTTTAAAACGCTTCGATCCACATCATCCAGCTTTTTGATGTACAAACAGCCAACACTAGTTTTAAACTTGCCAAGTTTCTTTAACAGTTCTTCATGTAGATCAAAGCCGCTCATAATGTAAAGCGTCAGGTTTTGTTTACGGGGGGAGAAACCGGTCAACATCCAGTCCCCTTCACGGCTGCCGGCACCCTTGTAGTGATAGCTTCCAAAACCAACCATGCTTGCGCCCCACATCTTTGGCGGCTCTTGGGTAACCTGCCTCATCAACTTGAGAATCTCAAAACAATCTGCCCGTTTTTGCTCATCGGCAACGGAATTAAGGAATGCTTCCACGCTTGCATCATTGACCTTTGTTTTTAATTCTGAAGCCATATTCTTCTCCTCGTTAACCGATCTTCAACCGGATAATTCCATCCATTTCGTTGGGGAGGTTCACGCGACATTTTCGTCCCCTTGTGGGATGAACCATCCTAACGTCGCTTTGCAAATCTATACTTCAATCCTCACCCGCATCACATGCCTGTCCACCGCGCCGAAGCGGTACTTGTATTCCTCATCCCCGCGCATGAAGTCCAGTTCCTCGCGCTTGTGCTCATTCGCCCACTGCAGCAGGTGACCCAGCAGCACCCAGCCGGGGGAATATTCCATGAAGCGCCGGTCGAGCCCGGAGTTGTACACCCAGATGCGGTTGAGGTAATCCGCGTTAAGGTAACCGGCGGCGAATTCATTGCCGATCTTAAGGAACGCCAATTGCAGCACATTCCCGGCAAACGCCACGCGCATGATCTCTTTCATCTGGTCACGCATGGCAGGGCTCAGGAACCTGTCTTTCTCTGCATCCTGTGCCATCAGGTTCAGAAACGCTTCCATGTCCGCCTCGAGATTGTCGGCTTCGCTGGTGAAGTACAATTCCGCCGGGATATCGGCTTCGGCGGCACGGCGCATTTTCCGGCGGATCTCGTGGCGCTGCTTCTTATCGATTGAACAGATATAGGTCTCCCAGTCACCCGGTAACTTAATGTAAGGGGAATGCTGCAAGACCTCCAGTGCTGCGCCGGGGTACTCCCGGAAGACCGGAATGGTGGGGGAGTCTTCCAATATATTATAGAAATCGAGCGCTTCCACGTCTCCCAGCGCTGCCGGGCACGAGCGGACGAAGTCGAGCAGACCGTGAATGAATCGGGCGCGGTCGTCGACCTTTGAGATCACATCCAGGTAGTCACTGATCTCGATGCTGCCCAGGAGCAGCAGGCACTGGCTGCCCTGGTGGATGGCGGAAAAGCACGGGGCAATGCCCATCACCTTGCCGCCTTCGTGCCCGACAACCAGGTTCAACCTGGCATCCTCCGGCCATTCTCCGCCGCCGCGGTGCTTCCACCATGCGTTAAGATACTCATACCGCAAAAAGGGCACCTGCGGTACACTTTGCGCGAGAAGGTCATTCCACTCTTTTTTAAGTGATTCTGAAAATTCGTTGTAGATTGTAAATTCCACGGTTGTGTTCCCTCGCTGACAATTGTATCAGGCTGTCACGCCTGCGGACGCAGCAGGCTGGCATTTTTGCGCAGCCAGGCGCGGTGCTGTTTATACTCCGGGGCATAAGCAGCCACCACTGCCCAGAATTCCTTTGAATGGTTGGGCTGGAAGAGATGCGCCAGCTCGTGGATGACCACATACTGCATCACCGCCGGCGGCGCCATCACCAAGCGCCAGTTGAACGAAAGTGCACCCTTACCGGAGCAACTCCCCCAGCGGGTGCGCTGGTCGCGGATGGAAATGCCTTTTGGGGCTGCCCGCATCCGCGCTGCCTGGCGCGTCACCTCGGCAGCGATGACGTCCCGCGCCTGCTCCCGCAGCCATGCTTCCACAATGCCCAGCGTGCCCGCCCGCGAGCCTGCCGGTACACGGACGATCACGTGGTCCTTCAACACATCCACCCGGGCGCGGCTTTTACGGTCCCGCTCTTCAACCCTTTCGATGCGCATCGGTACCCCGGCGACTAGCACCACGTCTTTTGGCAGCGAGGGCTGCACCTTGCGCTTTGAAGCCTGTTCCAGTTTGGCAAGGATCCACTGCCCATGCTCCTGCAGAAACCGGTCCACGCTGAAGAGACGCAGCCCGCGCGGGACGGTGACGCTCACCTGCCCATTGGCAATGGTCACGCGCATGCGTTTAGCCCGCGCCGATACCTTGAGGGTATAGGGGATGGCGCGCGTACCGATAACCACCTGGCGGGGTTCTTCTGCTAAAGCCAATACACACTCCAGAATAGTGATTGGCAGGTTGGTTTCAATTGACAAGCAACCCCTGCCCTCGTAAACTTGAATTATTATCCCACAACCCAGCGAGGTAAACATGGAGCAAAAAGCCGGCGCCCAGATCAGCAAGAAAGCCTTCATCCAATCTGCACTTATCCTCCTGGTGCTGATGATTGCTGCCGGAGTGCTCACGCGCGTTCTGCCCACCGGTTCGTTCGAGCGCCAGGTGGTGGATGGGCGCACGGTCATCGTACCGGATTCCTACCAGGCTGTGGAACCCCCGGCATACGCCATTTGGCGCTGGTTCACCGCCCCTATCGAGGTGCTTTGGGGAACAGACAACCTGGTGGTCATCACCATCATCGTGTTCATCCTGCTGGTCAGTGCAGCCTTTGCCGTCCTGGATAAAAGCAGCATCCTCCAGAATGCCCTGGCAGGAATCGTGAAACGCTTTGGCAAACGCAAGTACCTGCTGCTCCTGGTGCTCTCCTTCTTCTTCATGCTTCTCGGCGCGTTCCTCGGCTTGTTCGAGGAGATCGTACCGCTGGTGCCGCTGATGATCGCCCTCAGTTACTCGCTTGGCTGGGATGCCCTGGTAGGGCTGGGTATGAGCATCCTTGCCACCAACATGGGCTTTTCAGCCGCCATCACCAACCCGTTCACCATCGGCGTGGCGCAAAAACTGGCAGGGCTGCCCCTTTTCTCGGGTATTCCGTTCCGCATCCCCATCTTCCTGGTCATTTACGCGCTGCTGGCATGGTTCCTGGTGAGCTATGCCCGCAAGATCGATAAGAACCCGGAAGCCTCGCTCATCTATAAGGATTCCGCGGCAGCGCGCGAGCGTTATGCCGCGCTTGACCTTGACCGGTTTGCCGCCAACAGTGCCCGCCTTGGCAAAGCCGCGCTGGTTTTCGCCGCATTCATCCTGCTCATCGTGGTGGTGCTGGTGGGCAGCCCATTTCTATCATTCCTCTCCGATTATGCGCTGCCCATCGTGGGCATCCTCTTTTTTGCCGGCGGTCTTGCGGCTGGGGCTGTCTCCGGCGTCGGCGGTAAAACCATTGGCAAAGCCCTGCTGGAAGGAATGGGCGGAATGGCACCGGGCATCCCCCTGCTGCTGATGGCCGCCAGTATCAAGCACATTGTCACCAGCGGACAGGTGATGGATACCATCCTCAACAGCGCTGCCGGAGGGCTGCAGAATGCCTCCCCGATGGCAGCATTACTGATCATTTACTTGCTGGCACTGTTGATCGAGTTCTTCATCGGTTCAGCCGGCGCAAAAGCCGTGTTGATGATGCCCATCCTGCTGCCGCTGGCGGACCTGGTGGGAGTGACGCGCCAGCTCACCGTCACTGCCTATTGTTTCGGCGATGGCTTTTCAAACCTGGCATACCCCACCAACCCGGTGCTGCTCATCACGCTCGGGCTCGCATCCGTCGGCTATGGCAAATGGATGCGCTTCACCTGGAAGTTGTGGCTGCTGGTGATCCCGGTGACGGTGTTTTTCCTCTGGCTGGGCAACCTCATCCAGTTCGGGCCATTTTGATCACGACAACAAACAGCGATTAACCCTGACAAAGTATTACCAACCTTAATTAAATTATCGTAAACCCTGACAAGGCTTTTAATAACCTTGTCAGGGTTGTTTTTACAATACCTCTCTTGACATCCCTCTTAAGGGATGGCATAATAATAGCAAATATGTTCTATTATTCAAGGATGCCGAAATGACCCGCATGCTCTACCTGCCGGATGACGCGACTGTCATCCAACTCGAAGTCAACCTTACGCCTGCCCAACTCGCTGCCGCCGTCAATTCCGGGATGCGCCCCGTTGCAGCCCTCAAAAAAGCGCCTCCCGGCAAACTCACTGCCATCCAGGCGGGCAGTACAGTCATCATCACCCCCGGCGAATGGAACACCGTTTCTGCAAACAAACCCGAGATGTCCAGGCGCCAGGCGCAGGTGCTGGAACTTTCTTCCCGCGGCCTTTCCAGCGGTGAGATTGCGCTGCTGCTTCACCTTTCACAGCGGGCGGTAAATTACCACCTGTCCAAAGTGAAAGAACTGCTGCGCACCGGGGCTCTGCCCGGCATCAACAAAGCCTCACGCCGTCTCCCAGCCTCTGACGAGAACTAGATTATTTTTTTCCAAACTTGATAGAGCGCTAAATCTCCCCCCTTACCGTCACTTTCAAACTCATCCATGATACGCATACCGCACATGTCTGCGATCCCCTGCAGCTCCTGGCGGGTAAATAGATGTACATAACGCAGTCCGCGCGCTGCCCCCTGCCCGGCGGTAACATGCCGCCAATCCAGCAGAGTATCACCGGGTTCCACTTCGGCTTCGTCGATCCCCACGGTTAACCAGGGCAGCACCCGGCTCATCATCTTCGGACTGTTCTGGAACTGCCACTCCGAGTGGATGAGAACGCCGCCCGGCTTGAGCAGGCTGAGGGCGCTCCGCAGCACACTTACGCGGTTCTGTCTGCCCGGTAAATGATGAAGCGAGGCAAACGCCAGCACGCCATCGTATCTTTTACCATTCACCGCCTTCGCCCAGTTGGCGTCCAATAGGTCAGCCTGCAGGTATTCCACTTCCAGCCCGGGGTGCTGCGGCTGACCGAGCAGGTTCTTCCGCGCCTCACTCAACAATGCCCCGCTGAAATCCAGCCCGGTATACGATCCCTTCCGCCCGGCTTTAATCCAGGACGAGATCAATGCCCCGCTGCCGCAGCCCAGGTCCAGCCAATCACCATCGCGCACAAATTCCGCTAATACGCGCGCCACCCCCGGCTGGATGCGCCGGCGCGTTTCGGCGAAGGCTTCACCGAATCTCTGGTAGAATTCCTGATTGAGTTGGAGCAGTTTCTTAACGGTTTCTTCTTTCACAGGGTAATTATAAACGCCGATGCGTGATCCCAAGTTTATTCAAGACTGGCGCGATGCCAGGGTATACACCCCCGAGCAACTCCAAACCGCGCGCCTTGTGCTGGAGGAAGTGAAAGCCGGCCGCCGCCTGGACCGGGCACTGCGTTCGCACCCCCTGCCGGGAGGGCAGCTTATTGCCAAGCACATTCTCGTGGCTGCCTACCGTGACCTGGTGGCAAGCGGCGAATGGCCGGATGACCCCGATTTCCTCCCCCTCATCCGTATGAAACCGGTGCGCACCCTCTCCGGTGTTTCCACCGTCACCGTACTGACCAAGGAGTGGCCCTGCCCGGGGCGGTGCGTTTTCTGCCCCACCGAGGCCTATATGCCCAAGAGTTACCTCGCGGATGAGCCCGGTGCAGCCCGCGCCTTCCAGAACAAGTTCGATCCCTTCAACCAGGTGCAATCCCGTCTGGCAGAATACCGCGCAGTTGGGCACCCCAATGACAAGATCGAGCTGCTCGTCCTTGGCGGCACCTGGAGTTCCTATAAACGCAATTACCAGGAATGGTTCATCCGCCGCTGCTTTGATGCAATGAATGAAGACTTGCTGCCTGAATCCGAACGGGATTTCCAGCCGGAACCGCCGGAAGACAAATCTGCGTCAACTCCGGTCGAACTCACCCGCTTGCACGCTGCGCATGCCCACAATGAATCTGCCAACCACCGCAACGTGGGGCTGGTCATCGAAACCCGCCCGGACGAGATCAGCCGCGACGAACTGATCTGGCTGCGGGAGCTCGGAGTCACCAAGGTGCAGATGGGCGCGCAAAGCCTGGATGACCGTGTACTGGCGCTCAACCTGCGCGGGCACACTGCCGCCGACACCCTGCGCGCCACCACGCTGCTGCGGGCTGCCGGCTTCAAGATCGTGCTGCACTGGATGCCCAACTTGCTCGGGGCCAGCGTCGAATCAGACCGGGAGGATTTTGCCCGCCTCTGGCAGGGTGGCTTCGCCCCGGATGAACTGAAGATCTACCCCACCCAGTTGCTGGAAACCGCGGAACTCTACAAGTACTGGCAAAGGGGCGAATACAAGCCTTATACCACCGCGGAACTGGTGTCTTTGATCGCAGACATCAAGCCCTCGATCCCTGAATATTGCCGCGTCAACCGCATCATCCGAGACATTCCATCCATACATGTGGTGGAGGGCAACAAGCGCACCAGCCTGCGCCAGGATGTGCAGCAAGAACTGGCAAAGCGCGGGCAGGTTTGCCGCTGCATCCGCTGCCGCGAGGTGAAGAAACACCAGGTTGCCTTCGATGACCTGACCCTCAATGACTTCGTTTACCATCCGTCCTCAGCCGAAGAGCACTTCCTCAATTTCACCACCTCCGAAGACCGCATCGCCGGCTACCTGCGCCTATCGCTGCCAGGCAGCAGCGCCCCCAACCTCGACCTGCCTGACCTTAATAATGCTGCCCTCATCCGCGAGGTGCACGTTTACGGGCAATCGCTCCCGGTCGGCGTCGACAAAGCCGGGGCAGCCCAGCATATCGGGCTGGGAACGCGCCTGCTTCAAAGAGCCGCAGAGATAGCGCAGCAAAAAGGATTTTCCCGCCTGGCGGTCATCGCTGCCATTGGCACGCGTAAATATTACGCCAGCCGTGGATTCCGGGCTGGCGCGCTCTACATGGTTAAAGACCTCTAGTTTTTTATTTACCCGATGATGACACGATTCTTGCCCGCCTGCTTGCCGGTGTAAAGCGCAAGGTCGGCTTTGCGGATGCAGTTGCCAATGCCGATGTTGGTATCGCAAGC
>JAYRQY010000029.1:0-15156 GCA_041910365.1 Anaerolineaceae bacterium
GCTTCCTCGGAGAGATGACGCAGTACACGCCTGGTGCACATGTCCTGACCGCTCTTGCTGGCGCCTGGGTGGGAGAGGACGGGTTGCATGCGCTGCATGCCGTTCAAGCGGCTGCGCTGGCTCTGAAAGCCGCTCTGCTCACAGCCGTCGCGGTGCGCTCACTTCCGGCGCGCGCGCCCCGTGTGCTCGCTGCCGTTCCAGTGACGCTGCTCCTCGCGACGCCGCGCTACTTCCTTGGCGGATTCATGGAGTACGGATTTCTCGCGCAGACGATCGCCGAACTGTTCGTCATAGGCATGTGGTGGACGCTGGTCGCCTGGGACCACACGCCCGACGGGCGCCTCAGCGCCGCGTTCGGGCTCGCGTCTGCGGCGACGTTCCTCACGTGGCCGGTCTATATCGGAGCCCCGGTGCTGACGCTCATCGTGCTGCTGGCTCTGCGCACCGAACTTTCGTGGATGCGGCGCGCACAGCATCTTGCCTTGGCGTTGGCGCCCCTCGTGCTGATTGGGGGCGCATACTTGGTTGGCCGTCTCGGCTGGCTTCAGCTTGCCGGAACCGGCGGCACCGCGCCGACGCCGTCCCTCACGAATATCGGGCCAGGGCTCCTGGCTGTGGGGCTTCCCGGCCTGCTGCTCGCGGCAACGCATCGTACGGCCCGCGCCACGATGGTGTTCGCAGCAGCCGCCGCACTCGAGGCAGCGGCCTTCCTGCTGCTGGCTCGCCGCAGTCATGCCCCTCAGCCCTACATGGCGCTGAAGATGGTCTACCTTCTCGTCTGGCCGCTTGCGCTCTGCGGCGCACTCACACTGTTCGCGATCTGGACGAGGGTCGCGCCGGTGTTTGGTGCGGCTTCAAGGTCAGGCAGACCGGCATGGTGGTAGATGGCTTTCATCGCACCCGCCCCGACCACTTCCTTGAGCGCGATCAGGGTGATGAGAACGAAACGGTTGGGGAGGAACAATCCTTCAGGCATGGCTTATCCGTTCGCTTCCGGTTGAAGGATAAGTAACAAATCATCTGCAGCGCGGCGCATATCCAGAAAGATCATCCCCAGTTTTGCCTGCTGGTTCACCAGGGCAGTGAGGACGGCTTTCTCTCCGACAGAGATAAGCACTACGTACCCATTGTCGCCTTTGATATGAACCTGTTCCAGCGACCCACGCCCCATTTCTTTGCTGATCTGTTCGCCGAGTGAAAGCATGGCGGCAGACATGGCAGAGACGCGGTCTTCGCTCATTTCAGGCTGCAAATTTGAGGCGATGATCAACCCGTCCACGCTGACCACAGCCGTTGCCAGGATATCCGGCGAGGAACCCTGCAGCGCCTGCATACGGTCGATCAATGCCTGTCGTTGTGGATGTACCAATCTACTTCTCCAAGTGCGTACTGCTTACACTTTAACACAGGCAAATTTTCATGTCAAGGCAAAACTGATAGACAAAACCGTAAGTTATTCGATTTATTATTCTTCCAGAATTTTCTTCTCCGCGGATTTTTGATCCCGGAGGGCGAGGAGCTGCGCACCAAGGATGGCAGCCAGGATGATGCCGCAGCCGAGCACCTGGATGGGGGTCATCCTTTCCGTAAGGAAGAGCGCGCCAAACACAGCGGCGAACACGGCTTCCAGGCTTAGGATCAGGGCGGCATCGGCAGCGGGGGCATGTTTTTGCCCCACGGCCTGCAAGGTGAAGCCGATGACGATCGATCCCAGTCCGGCATACAAAATGGATGGCAATACAGAGGCGATGCCTGCGAGTTCCGGCGGGGTGGTGAAATAGGAGGAAGCCAGGTGAAGCAAGCCGCACAACAGGAACTGCCCGGTGGAAAATACAAACACATCCATCTTTTTCACCGCAAGCCCGACCACAATGACATGGAACGCCCAAACGAATGACCCCGCCAGGACGATCAAGTCACCTTTGGACGGGGTAAGGCTGCTGCCCCCGGTGGAAAGCAGGTATGTGCCGCCGATGGCAGCCACCGCGGCCAGCCAGATCACCGGCCGTGTGCGCACCTTCCAGAACGCAGCCAGCAGGAGTGGAACGAGTACCACGTAGACCCCGGTGATAAATCCCGCAGACCCGGCAGAGGTGGTTTCAATCCCGGCTTGCTGGAGGGCGCTCCCGCCGTATAAAAGAACCCCGGCAGGAAAGAGCCAAAGGTATGTCCTGTCAAATTTGGTTATCCTGCGCACCACGAACGGAAGCATCACCAGCCCCGCCAGCAGGAAGCGCACCGCATTGAAACTGAAGAATCCCAGGGCTGTGGAGGCCTGGCGCTGCGCGACAAACCCTCCTCCCCATACGATTGCGGCAAGAAGTAATAGAAGATCCGAGGTGATCCGTTGTGAGCGCTGGTTTGTAGATGCCATTGGGCAATCAGCGGTCAACGGTTGTGCTTGAAGTGCTTACTGCCCTGAGACATGCGCCATTGGTTGAGGAGCGCAGAAAGATCCATGCTGAACTTGGCTTTTTGCCAGTCACCGGCAAATTTTTCAACGGGGAGGGAGGTTAACGCTTTGTGAATTTCTTCTGCCAGTTCAGCCGTGATGCCCTCCTGCTGCAAGGCAGCGTTCCACTTGGTTTTCTCATTCTCGCTGAACGGAGCAGATTCCACCAGCTTGACCAGGCGCTGGCTTTCGGGTGTTTTATGTGTTGACATGGTTTTCTCCGTTTCTGGAATTCATCTAATTCCGTGCTGTTAATTGTAATGGAATTTTCGGCTTATGCTCACGGGAATGCAACCTGCTTATGAAAATTGCGTAAATAAAGTAACCTTGCACAGGAGTTGATTATGAGTGAGAACCGAAAATTACTTCGTTCGTCAACAGATCGAAAGATCGCCGGTATCTGCGGCGGGTTGGGTGAGTACTTCAATATCGATCCGACCGTGATGCGCATTCTCTTTATCGCCGGGTTTTTCCTCACCGGCTCACTGACGTTCTGGATTTACCTTGTCTTGTGGATCGTGATCCCGGATGGGGTCAATTAGTTACCTGGAGGAAGAATGGACGAACCCATGAAAAAACTGTATCGATCGCGTTCTGACCGGCGGATTGGCGGGGTTTGCGGCGGTCTGGCGGCTTATTTCAAAATTGACCCCACCCTGGTGCGCTTGCTTTTCATCCTCGGGCTGATCTTTGTGGGCGGTACGCTGCTGGCTTACATCATCCTGATGATCGTCATCCCGGAAGAGCCGGGCGAATAACACGGTACGCTGCACATCAAAAAAGCCGGAGAGTTGCTCTCCGGCTTTTGCTTTTACTCGTAACGCAGGGCTTCCACCGGCTCCAGGCCGGCAGCACGGTTAGCGGGGTAGAGGCCAAAGAACAGCCCAACCGCCGTTGAGAAGATCGTGGCAAGCAGGATGGCGTCAACTCCGACCGCGGGTGAGAATGGCGTGCCGCTGGCAGCGGCAATCCGACCCACCACGAATGCGATCAGCCAACCCAGGCCGATCCCGATCACCCCGCCGAAAAGGCTGAGCAGGGAGGATTCGGTGAGGAATTGGATGAGGATATCCTTTTTGCGTGCCCCCAGGGCTTTGCGCAAGCCGATCTCGCGGGTGCGTTCGGTTACCGAGACCAGCATAATGTTCATGATGCCGATGCCGCCAACCAGGAGGGAGATACCGGCGATGCCGCCGAGGAAGATGGTGAGCACACCGGTGATGGTCTTGGCGGTGCTGACAAAATCCTGCTGCGAGAAAATGGTGAAATCATCCTCGCCAATCTTGGTACGGTGGCGGCTGCGCAGGATCTGCGCAATTTCATCACTGGCTTGCTGCATCTGGTCAGCATCGAGCACACTCACCAGGATCATATCCACGCGGTTGCCGCTGCGGCGGGTGATGCGGGATTGGGCTGTGGAAAAGGGGATCATCACCACGTTATCCTGTGAACCAAACGCGCTGCCGCCTTTTGATTCCAGCACACCGGTGACCCTGAAGGGTTGTCCTTCAATGCGGACAACCTCTCCGACGAGTCCTTCACGCCGGTCGAACAAGGCATCTGCCACATCCGGACCAATGAGCACAACGGAAGCGTGCCCGAGATACTGTTCATCCGTGATGAATTCCCCTTCGGTTACGGAATAATTGCGGACAGAAGCATAGGAGGAGGTTACCCCCACCAGTGAAGAAGAGGTTGATTCGCCTCCATAGGTTATCTTCACGTCATCATTCACCACCGGAGCCACTTTGTCGACCGAGGGTGCCTGGAATTGGTCCAACAGCGCTTCGGCGTCTTCGAGCGTCAGCGGTTCAACCCGCGACACTTCGGTGGTCTGGTTGCCGCGGAAGACGAACAGCAAATTGCTGCCAATTCCGCTGATGGAGCCGGTGATGGTATCCTGGGCGCCAGTGCCCACGGCAAGCATGGCGATGACTGCGCCCACACCAATCACGATACCAAGAATGGTAAGGATCGAACGTAATTTATTGGAAGCAAGGCTTTCCAGCGCCTCGCGGATGGCTTGACCGAGATTCATGACTTGTCCTCCTCGATCAACCCGTCGCGCAGGCGGATGATCCGCCGGGTTTGGGAAGCAATGGCGGCATCGTGGGTGACTATGATCAGCGTTGTGCCGCGTGTGCGGTTGAGGTCCAGCAGCAATTCCATGATCTCTTTGCCGGATTTTGAATCCAGGTTGCCGGTGGGTTCGTCTGCCATCAGGATGGCGGGGTCGTTCACCAGCGCACGCGCCACTGCCACACGCTGCTGCTGACCGCCGGATAATTCTGTGGGCTTATGATGAATACGGTCGCTGAGCCCTACGGAGCTTAATGCGCTTTCCGCCTTTTCAATACGGGATTTCTTTTCGATCCCGGCGTAGCGCATGGGCAGTTCAACATTTGCCAGGGCAGTTGCCCGCGGCAGGAGATTGAAGCTCTGGAATACGAAGCCGACCTTGCGGTTGCGGATTCCCGCCAGCTGGTCATCATCAAGTGAATGGACTTCTTCGCCATCCAAAACGTAACTCCCGCTGGTGGGATGATCCAGGCAGCCCAGCAGATTCATCAGGGTGGATTTTCCGGAACCGGATGGCCCCATAATGGCGACCACATCTCCCCTTTGGATCGAAAAACTAACACCATCGAGCGCGTGGACTTCCACCTCGCCCATTTTGTAGATCTTCTTCAAATCGGTAGTTTCAATGACCTGTTCGGACATAGCCAACCTAGAAACCCATCCCGGGAGAGGAGAAACTGGTAAAGTCAATGGACGGATTAAGGATGATCATGTCACCTTCTTTGACATCCCCGGAAACCAGTTCGCTCAGGGTGTCTGAAGAGGCACCGATCTCAATTTCAACTTTCGTTGGGACGTTGTTTTTCATCAAATAGATGACCCGTTTGCCGTCCACCATGCGTACTGCGCGGTTGGGGATGAGGAGGATATCCTTGAGGTCACTGATGACGATATTCACCGCGGCGGTCATCCCCGGCAGCACCTGCTCATCGGCATCAAGGATTTCGATGGTCACCTCAAAGTTGACCACGCCGGCTGAGGTGGTACCCACACGCGCCACCTCAACGATCTTGCCTGTGTACGCTTCGTTGGCTATCGCATCAAAAGTAAGGTCAACTTGCTGACCCGCCTTGATGCTGTTGATATCCACTTCGGGCACCATCACATCCACGAGCATGCGCGAAAGATCATCAATGCGGAATGCGGATGAACCAGCGTTCACCTGGTCTCCGGTCAGCAGATCGGAAGCGGTGATGGTTCCGGCAAAGGGGGCAGTGATCCTGGCCATATCAATGGTAGCCTGGATGGCTGCAACGCGTGCCTGGGCAGCAGCGATATCATCCGGGTCTGCGCCGTCTTTCAAGCGATCCCATTCACGCTGGGCGTCATCCAGCCTGGCTTTGGCAACGGCAACCTCGCCATCGGAAATTTGAATTTCCTGCTGATCAGGGGTTTGCGTGTAGTATTTTAAAGTTTTCTCGGCATTTTCCAGGGCAATCTTTGCATTTGCCAGGTTGCTGAGCGCGCCGGCTTTGACCGGATCATCGTCATCATTTTCGGCGAAACGGTCATAATTATCCTGGGCTTTATCGACCTTGTCTTTTGCCAGTGTCACCGCTGCCTGCGCGGAATCGATCTTGTCCTGGCTGGTGACATTGGGGGTATTTGAATATTTACGGTTCCACAGCGCGTGATTATAGGCATCCTGGGCGTTGGCCAGGTTCAATTGTGCCGTGGCCTGGGCTTCAGTGGAGTTCATCAGGTTATCGAGGGTACGCTGCGCCGAGACAAGGTCAGCCCGTGCCAGGATCACGCTTTGAGATAAAGAGGATTCAGCGAGTTCCGCCAGCACTTCGCCGGCAGAAACGAGGTCGCCATTTGAATATTGAATCGCCGCAACCCTGCCGCTGGTCTGCCAGGTGAGGATGGCGCTTTGATTTGCCCGGACGGTCCCTGTGGCGCCGACGATTGCCATCAGGTCGCCTTTTTCAATCACCTGTGTTTGCAGGTTGGCTGTGGCAGCCTTTTGCTTGTTCACTTGTGCAATGATGATCCAGGCCGCGGCAGCAAGCACCACCACCGCTCCGATAATCCAATACATCCTCTTTGATTTCTTTTTCATGATTCCCATCCCAAGTTTTCTGTTTAATATCAGGAATTATCATAAACCAATCTATTATAATTTCGTGTATGAGATTTGTAAGAATAATCTGGCTTACACTTTTCTTAACTGCATCGCTGCTGCCATTGACCCAATCAGGCGTGCGGCTCAACACTCCCAAGGAAAAGGCAGGGCAGTTTGCCCGCGGGCTGGAATTCGATTACATCACCTGGACGCTGGATGCGATGGCGATCAAGGCGGGCGAAACAGGGATCACGGTCAGCCAGAGGTTAACCGCAGCGCAGCAGCATCAACTGGTTGTGCGGTATTTTAAGCTTGTGAACGAGTTGGACCAAGTTAAGTATGATGTGCAACTTATTTATGCCGACCCTAATGTGGAAAATCCGGAGTTGACGGCACAGGATAAACTGGCGCAGCAGGAAGAATTGCAGGCAGCGTTGCAGCGGCTGGACCCCCTGGTGGAGGATATCCTGCAATGGCAGGTGGCAAATACGTTGGAGGAGATGGGAATTCTCCGCCTGGGGGAGGCGATCCCTCCGGTGATGTACCACACCTCCGCGACCCCAAAATCGCTGATCACCTCGCCGCGCGATAGGATCGTACAGGATGTGAACCTGTCACTGATGGCGGAATTGACGCTGGAAGAAACTGATCAACTGGAAACCCAGGTTGAAGAGAGCACGGGAGAATCAGCGCTGGTGGTGGGGACCGGCGGAATCGGGGTTTACCCGACGATGATCATGCGTTCTTCAGACCTGGCGTGGGTGGTGAACACCATCGCGCATGAGTGGACGCATAATTACCTGACGCTGCGGTTATTAGGCTTGAACTACGATACCACGCCGGAACTGCGCATCATGAACGAAACCACGGCTTCCATTGCCGGCAACGAGATTGGCACAAGGGTACTCGAAACCTATTATCCCGAGCTGGCTGATCTGGCGAAAGAGCCGGCCAAGCTGGCTGCCCCGGCATGGGAGGATGGTTTTAACTTCCAGGCAGAAATGCACGAGACGCGGGTGAGAGTGGATGAGCTGCTGGCGCAGGGAAAAGTGGAAGAGGCTGAATCCTATATGGAAGCCCGGCGCCAGGTTTTTGTGGACCACGGCTATATCATCCGCAAACTTAACCAGGCTTATTTTGCTTTTTATGGTGCCTATGCCGATAGTCCCGTCAGCGCTGCCGGAGAAGACCCGGTAGGGGAGGCAGTGCGTGCGCTGCGGGCAAACAGCCCCACGCTGGCAGATTTCCTGCGTCAAATGGGGAAAATGAACAGTTACACCGACCTGCAGGAGGCAATTTCAGGTTCAAATTAGAGATCGTCACCGCCGGTTGGTGAGCCGAGATCGGGGAGGGCTTTGTCGATCTCATCTGGTGCTTGCCCTTTTTCAAGCCGGTCAACCACCTCGTCAAATTCACCCGGCAGGTCATCTGCCCCCATCTGGTTGCGCATGTCCCGCATCATCCTGCCGAGTTTGCGGGGATCCTGGTCAAGCCCATCCAGGTTGGCAGGGTCAGCCATATCTGCCAGGCGGGAGAGATCATTGGTGGATACTCGTACAGGCCGGATGACACGGAGCACGTTGTGTGACCCGCAGACCGGGCAAAGGGGAGTGTAGACATCATATTCTGCGTAGGATAGCCGGAGATCGAATTTTTTTCGGCAGTCCTGGCAGCGGAATTCATAGACGGGCATGGCGACCTCAGATAAAAGAGTGTTAATCAATTATAATCTTCTCAAGATTTCATTTTCTAATGCAGAGAAGCAATGTCATCTGATACGCTCTCATTCGACTTGTACCACCCCAAACCGCTATTGATCGTGGTATCCGGCACATCCGGTGTGGGCAAGGATGCGGTATTGAAAGGTCTGCGCCGCAGAAACCTGCCCCTGCATTTCGTCATCACCGCCACCAGCCGCCCGCCGCGCCCGGATGAAGTGGATGGCAAGGATTACTTCTTTTACTCCAAGGATGAGTTTGAGGCGCGCATCAAGAAGGGCGAGTTCATTGAATCCGCGCTGGTGTATGACCAATATAAGGGCGCACCGCGCTGGCAGGTCGATGAAGCGCTGCTGAGCGGGCAGGATGTGGTGATCAAGGTGGATGTGCAGGGAGCAGCCACGTATCGCAGGCTGTACCCGCAGGCGGTATTGATCTTCCTGCTGCCAAGAACGAAAGAGGAATGGTGTGGCAGGCTGAAAGCCCGCAATACCGAAACCCCTGAAGACTTCAAGCTGCGTATCGAAACTGCCAAACAGGAACTGGGGCAGATCGATATGTTTGATTACATGGTGATCAACGCGGACGAATGTTTGGAAGAAGCAGTGGACGAAATTGTCGAGATTATTAATGTAGAACATCATCGCGTGCATCACAGGAAGATTCTCTAAAAATGACAACTCCAAATGATCAAGGGTCAGATCCGGCTGCACGAACTCCCACCCGGATCCCGGTGACATTACGCGCAGCAGCCGAAAAACCAATCGTCACGTACACGCTGCTTGGTGTCACCATTCTTGTTTTTGCGCTTCAATATCTCTCCCAATCATTCAGCGCAAACAACTACGATTGGCCGTACCTGCTTGGCGCGAAGGTGAACGAACTGATCCTGGCAGGGCAGGTGTGGCGGTTGATCACCCCCGTGCTGCTGCATGCCAGCATCCTTCATATCGGGTTCAACATGTATGCGCTGTTTGTGATCGGTCCCCAATTGGAAAAATTTTACGGACACTGGCGATTCCTGCTTCTTTACCTTGTGGCCGGCTTTACAGGAAATGTGCTTTCGTTCGTGCTTTCTCCCAAGGTATCCCTTGGGGCCTCTACCGCAATTTTTGGTCTCATCGCTGCGGAGGCTGTGTTCATTTACCGGAACCGCAAATTATTCGGTGATAAAGCGCGCGGCATGCTCATCAATTTAGGCGTGGTCATCCTGGTGAACCTTTTGCTTGGCTTGCAGCCGGGGATCGATAACTGGGGTCACCTGGGCGGACTGACCGGTGGATTGATCTTTGCCTGGGTGGCCGGGCCGTTGTTCAAGATGAGCGTTTCGGTTGATTCCCAAAACTATCAATTGCTTGACTCGCGCGGAAAAAAAGAAGTCCTGTGGGGTTTCATGTTATCTGCCGGGTTGTTCCTGGCAGTGGTGATCGGGCGTTTCCTGGCAGGTTGAAAACCCGCAGGAACATCTGCAATGCTTTGTGCTATTATTTAACATACCTTAAATCAGGAGGATTTATGACCACCCCAACCGGTTCAGTTCCAGAAGCCCCGAAAGTTGAAGTTGTTTCAAGCCCTGAAGTGACCAGCGATGACCGCCTTTGGGTTGTGCTTTGCTTTTTGCTTGCCCCGGTTCTGCCAATTGTGACGCTGTTCCTGGATAATAGAAAAGACCGCCCCTTCATCAAGTATCATACGGTACCCACGATCATCCTGGGTGTCGTGGAAGGAGTGGTTATCGGCATCCTCCAGTTCATCCCGGTTGTAAATTGCATCGCACCGTTTATCTGGATCCTTAACGTGGTTTATGCCATTAAAGCCAACAAGGGAGTCAATGTGGATATCCCTGTGATCACCGGCTTTTCAACAGGACAGGGCTGGTCTTAACCTTTACTGCTCAAGACACACACAACCCCTTCGCTGATCTGAAGGGGTTGTGTCATTTTTAATGAAGCGTATTAGGATAACGCGTGTCTAGCCGACCGTTTCTCCGCCCAGGTAGGCATTGATTACCATTGGGTTGTGAAGCAGATCGCCGGCTTTTCCGCTGAGCACGATCTTGCCGGTATCCAGCACATACCCCCGATCCGCGATGGATAACGCCATGAGGGCATTTTGTTCCACCAACAGGATGCTGGTGCCGCTGGCGTTGATTTCGCGGATGATGTCGAAGATCTTTTCGACAAGGATGGGCGCCAATCCCATGGAGGGCTCGTCCATGAGCAGGATCTTTGGGGCAGCCATCAGCCCGCGGGCAATCGCCAGCATCTGCTGCTCACCCCCTGATAGTGTGCCGCCTTTCTGGTTGCGCCGCTCCTTAAGCCGCGGGAAGCGCTCATACACCGAGTCCAACCGTTCCGCGACAACTTTCTTATCCGAAATTGAATACGCCCCCATTTCAAGGTTTTCCCACACGCTCATCTTGGAAAATATCTTGCGCCCTTCAGGAACCTGGACGATGCCTTTATCGACAATATCCTGGGGGGATGCCTTGGAAATATCCTCGCCCATGAATTCGATCGTGCCGCTGGTTGGGTGCAGCAACCCCGAGATGGTATTCAGGCTGGTGGATTTTCCGGCGCCGTTGGCACCGATCAAAGCCACAATTTCTCCCTGTTCCAGTGAGAAACTGATCTCGCGCAGGGCATGAATCGCGCCGTAATGCACGTTGATGTTATTGATGTTGAGTATCATTTCGCTTTATTCCTCAGGAATTTTTCTGCCAGGGCTGCCCCGCCCGGACCGAGATAGGCTTCGACGACCCGGGGATCATTCTGAATTTCCGCCGGGCTTCCTTCAGCAATTTTATTCCCAAAATCCAGCACGGCAATGCGGTCCGAGATGCCCATGACCACGTGCATGTCGTGCTCAATGAGGATGATGGTGATGTCAAACTCATCCCGCAGGCGGCGGATGAGCTGAGTCATTTCCAGCGTTTCGTGCGGATTCATCCCTGCGGTGGGTTCATCCAACAGCAGGAGGGAGGGGCTGCTGCCGAGAGCGCGCGCAATTTCCAGTTTTCGCTGTGCGCCGTAAGGCAGGCTGCCAGCCACCGCATTAGCGAATTGCGCCAGCCCGACGAAATCCAACCACCGCATTCCTGTTTCAAGCGAGGCTCGCTCTTCCCGTTTGCAGCGCGGGGTATGCAGAATGGCATCGATCCAGGTTTCTGTCAGCTTGGGATGTTCTCCCACCAACACGTTCTCGATGACGGTGAGGTTGGAAAACAATCGGATGTTCTGATAAGTCCTGGACAAGCCGCGGGATGCGATGGCATTTGTGGGGTTTCCCTTCAGAGATTGCCCCTCAAAGAGGATGTCACCGTGATCGGGTGTGTAGAAACCGGAAATGCAATTGAACAAGGTGGTCTTGCCGGCGCCATTCGGTCCGATGATGGCGAAAATTGACCCCCGGGTGACCTCAATATCCACTTTGTTTACCGCGGTCAATCCGCCAAAGACCTTACTTACGCCAACAGCCTGGATAATCGGCTCAGCCATTTTGACCTGCCTCTCCAGACTCTTTGTCTTTGGGTTTTTTAGGCAACTGGTGTTTGGGGCGGCGCGAAGGAATCAACCCTTCCGGGCGTGAAAGCATCATGAACACCAGCAGCGCGCCAAACGCAAGCAGGCGGTAATTGGCAAACTCGCGCAGGATCTCCGGCAATCCTTTGAGGGCAAATGCTCCGAGCAGGGTGCCCGGGATGTTCCCCATCCCGCCTACGATGATCAGGCAGAGCACATTGATGGAAGCCATGAGCGCATGTTCATCAGGGCCGGTGAACTGGTTGCGGCTGGCGTAGATCCCGCCGGCCAGGCCGGCAAAGGCAGCACCGATCGCAAGCGCCAGCAATTTGTACTTGGTAGTGTCAACACCACTGGCGCGTGCCACGAGTTCATCTTCGCGGATGGATAGCCAGGCGCGCCCGGTGCGTGAGTGCTGCAGCCGGCTGTACACAAATGCAGCCAGGAGAACGCCGCCGATGATGAGGAACATAAAATCCACGTCGGAGGCGAAAGGTTTCCCGAACAGCGTTGGACCGCTGATGTTTTGAACTCCGCGCGGTCCCCCGGTGAAATTTGTGAGGATGTCGCTCTTCAGCAAAATGCGGATGATCTCGCCAAAACCGAGCGTGACAATGGCTAGATAATCACCGCGCAGGCGCATGATGGGCAGCCCGAGCAACAAGCCTGATAAAGCAGCCAGGAGGACGCCAAGGAGCAGCGCCGGCCAGAAACCCCACATGAGGTTGTGCGGCACGGGGGCATTAAGCAACGCCATGGTATACGCGCCAATGGCAAAGAAGGCGATATATCCGAGCACCAGTTGTCCGGACAGCCCCACGATGATGTTCAAGCCAAGCCCGAGAATTACGTAAAGGCCGACAGTGCCGAAAACGTAGTTCCAGTAAGACCCCCACTTGAGCGGCAGGAACACAACCACCACAGCCGCCAGGCTGAGGAAGAGGATCTGCCAGAGCAGGCGGTGCCTGCCCCGGGTGATGCTGCGCATTTTCTCCAGTGCGCGGCTAAAGAATGATCCCAGGGTGTGCAGGATTTTGTTGACAGCCCCAAGGTCTTTTACTGCGAGGAGCAACCCTCCTGCCAGGCTGCCTGCGGTGAGGTACACCACCGTCATCAGGATCCCCGCCAGGGGGGTCAGCCCGAACAAGGTGCCTTCGATGAAATCGAACGAGAGCACTGTGAGTACATTACGGGCATTGATGTGCTTGACCAGGATGGTTGCCAGAACCGCGTTCAACAGCCCGGCGATGATCCCGAGGGTAATCCCGGCGATGCTGCTCACCAGGAGCTTTTTGCCGAAAGAGAGCGATGCCTTTTTTCGGAGCGCAGCAGCCCCACACCAAAAACCGATCAGGAGCGTGTAATCGATCAAAAATGCTGGCGCAGGGATGACCCCCGGCTGTTTCACTCCAGAGAGTTTGGCTAAAAGAATACCGATAAGCACATTAAAACCGATGAGAACTAAAAAGGATTGAACGACACCGAAGATGATCCCGGTGCCGAGCGCCTGCCGGAAAAGTTTTTTCATACTTTTTCCTCCGCAAGCACTTCACCGAGCAACCCTGATGGACGGAAGGTTAACACAATGATGAGGATCACGAACGCCAGCACATCCTTGAGCTGAAAATCAATTCCCAGTGCTGCCGGTCCCATGGATTCAATGATTCCCAAAAAGAGACCACCAACCATGGCACCAGGAATATTGCCGATACCGCCAAGAACGGCCGCCGTGAAGGCTTTGATGCCCGGGATGAAACCGACAAAGTAGTAAACCAGCCCATTGTGGAGCCCCCACATCACCCCGGCGGCTCCAGCCAGGGCACCACTGATGATAAAGGTCTGGCTGATGGTGCGGTTGACGTCAATCCCCATCAACGCGGCGGTGTTCTTATCCAGGGCTACTGCGCGCATGGCCCGGCCTAATTTCGTTTTTTGAACAATCACGTACAACCCGATCAGGAGTATGAAGGAAAGAACAAACGTAAATACTCCGGTGTAAGAGATGATCACATTGCTTCCATTGACGAGGATTTTCCAGCCCTCGCCACGGCGGAGAATCTCCGGGTTGGTGACGTCCCTCAGTTGCGGGCTGAAGAGCAATTGGGCGGCATTCTGCAGGAAAATCGAAGCGCCAATGGCGCTGATGAGCGGCACCAACCGAGGGGCTTTTCGCAAAGGTCGATAGGCAATTTTTTCGAGAAAATAACCCAGCAATGCTGAAATTGACATCCCGATGAGGAATGCCAGGAGAATGGCGAGGACGGGATAAGAGTTGAGGAAGTTGCCTGGCGGGTCTGAGGCGGTCTTGATCGCCCCAAAGGCTTGAAAGGCAAACAATCCGGCGTAGGCTCCAAACATCATAATTTCGCCGTGGGCGAAATTAATCATAAAAAGGATGCCATATACCAATGTATACCCAATGGCGATAAGCGCATACACTGCGCCAACAATCAAACCGGAAATCAACAATCGAGTCCAGGTATCTGGACCGAATTCGTGCTGAACCACCAAAACCTGGTACATGCGGAAGAGGATAAAAAGTAAAACGCCCACCCCCAGAACCGGGCGTAAATATCGGATTAAATGAAGTTGTTTATGGTGTTTCTCGCCCGTGAGGGCGACCGGAAGGGGGCCAGTATCTGCCATAGACCATTCACCTTTCAGAACGCAATGATGGTGGCAGGGGAGCGTTCACTCCCCTGCCGAGGAGAGAAGGAAAGAGGGTTACGGGGCAGGAACCCAGGCACCGTCTTTGATGACCATGAACAAAGGTCCGGAGGAGTTGCATTCACCTTTTGCATCACAGGTGAAGGTACCGCCGATACCAACGTAATCCTTTAGGCCGCGCACTGCATCCACAAGCGCGCCGCGGGGAACAAATACCTTTCCAACTGCATTGACAACCGCGACGGCTTTCACGCGGTCGATCAAAGCAGCAGCGGAGTCATATCCGTTCCAGGTGTACGGGGAGAGGACGCCCGGCTTTTTACCGAAAGCGCTCTCGTAAGCTGCGTCAAAGGCAACCTTGGCGGGGGTATCCAATGGGGTTAAGGAGACTGCAAATGCGCCTTCGCCATTGGCACCGGTGCGGGTGAGGAAGTCAGCACCAAAGGTGCCGTCACAGCCGAAGAAGACGGCGTTTTCAAGCCCGGTTGATTTCATCTGGTTGGCAACGATCGAGCCTTCAGCCGTGTAGCCACCGAAGAAGATGGCATCCGGTTTTTTGGAGCCTCGAAGCCGATGCGCAGTGCTTGACCATAATGGGCCACCTCCTTGGCGGCCGGACTGGTGCCGGCCTCGGCGAAGACGGCATCGCGAAAC
>JAYRQY010000030.1:0-4779 GCA_041910365.1 Anaerolineaceae bacterium
CGATTCCACATGCATGTGCGCATCCAGCAGCCCGGGAACCAGGAATCTTCCTTTGGCATCGATCACCCTGGTTTGCCCGCCAATGGCGAAGTCCGCGTCGTCACCCACATAAGCAATGCGTCCGCCGCGGATGGCAATATCAGTGTTGGGGATGATCTCACCCGTTTGTACGCAAACCCAGCGCCCGTTTTTGATCACCAGGTAAGCCGGGATGCGCCCCATGGCGCAATCCACAAGTTCGCGCGAGTTCTGCAGCCAGAAAGAGTCCATTCCCATGATTTACTCGTTTCTCTGATCCTATCCTTGTATCAACCGTTGTGCCGCCTGGTTGTGTTTTCGTACATGTTCGTGAATGTCCAATCCCAGCAACTGCTGATCTTTTACGACTGCCTTACCGTGCACATAATTAAAATCAACGCCAATCGACTGGCAGAAGACCAGCGCTGCCAGGGGATCATGCAATGCGCCTGCTAACTCCAATCGATTCAGGTTGAAGCCGATGAAGTCCGCGCATTTGCCAACCTCGATCGAACCGATATCCTTGCGCCCTAAAACCGCTGCTCCTCCGCGCGTACCCAGTTCAAGTGCCTGCCGTGCGGTCAGGATTTCTCCGCCTGTTGAGGATAAGGAGGCACCATCCAGCCCAGCCTTCAGGCGCGCCAGCAGCATCGCCTGCCGCACCTCAGCCAGCATATGAGAACCATCGTTGCTTGCAGAACCGTCCACCCCCAGGCCAACCTTGACGCCTGCCTTGATGTATTGCTGTAAGGGCGCAATCCCGGATGCCAGGCGCATGTTGGAAGAAGGACAGTGTGCCACCCCGCAGCCCTCACGGGCATAGACATCAATCTCTGATTGTGACACGTGAACCGAATGTGCAAACCACACGTCCTTACCGATCCAATCCACGGACTGCATGTACGCCACCGGGCGGTGCCCAAATTTCTGCAGGCAAAACTCTTCCTCATCCTGGGTTTCTGCCAGGTGTGTGTGCAGGTGAACGCCATACTTCCGCGCCAGCGCAGCACTTTCCTTCATCAACTCCCCGGTCACGCTGAATGGCGAACACGGCGCTAGTACGATTTGCACCATCGCACCGGGCTGCGATTGGTGGTAGCGGTTGATCAGCCGCTCACTATCTGCCAGGATCTTATCCTCGCTGTCAACAACGCTATCCGGCGGCAAACCGCCTTTGCTTTCGCCGAGGCTCATCGAACCGCGCGAGGCATGCAAGCGGATGCCGACAGCCCCGGCGGCGTCAATTTCGTCATCCAGTGAAGAGCCATTGGGGAAAAGGTACAGGTGATCCGATGCAGTGGTGCACCCCGAGAGCGCAAGTTCCGCCAGGGCGGTTTGTGTGGAGATGCGGATATCCTCCAGGGTCATCCGTGCCCAGATGGGATACAACGTTTTCAGCCAGTTGAACAAATTCGCATTCTGCGCTGCAGGCACTGCCCGCGTGAGTGTTTGGTAAAAATGATGGTGCGTGTTTACCAATCCGGGGAGAACCACACAACCGGTGGCATCGATGACTTCATCAGCAGTTAAAGGCAATTCAGCAGTTTTGCCAACCTGGGAGATAAAGCCATCTTTAACAAAAAACCCGCCATCAGGGATTTCTCGACGGGGGTCATCCATTGTTGCCAGCAGTTGCGCATGTTTTAACAGAAGCGTGCTCATTTTATTTCCTTACTTTGGCATTAAGCAAGAGCATAGATTTGTCAGACAAATCCATGCTCTAGTTTACCGAATTAACAGAAAAAAGTCAATTTGTCTGACAAACTCTTCAGTCTTTAAGTTCCGCTGCGTGCAATGTGCTTTTCAGCAGCATCGCAATTGTCATTGGTCCCACACCCCCCGGCACCGGGGTGATCGCGCCAGCCACTTCAACCGCTTCATCAAACATCACATCCCCCACCAGGCGGTATCCCCTGGGTTTGGTGCTATCTTCCTTGTGATTGATCCCCACATCGATCACCACAGCCCCCGGTTTGATCCAATCGCCGCGTACCATTTCAGCCCTGCCCACCGCCGCGATCAAGACATCCGCCTGCCTGACGATTCCAGGCAGGTCACGCGACCGCGAATGACAAATGGTGACGGTGGCATTTGCGCGGACGAGAAGCAGCGCTGTGGGCATTCCGACGATGTTCGATCTGCCCAGCACAACCGCATTCGCGCCGTCCAATGAGCCAAGCTCCTTCTCCAGCAGATACATGCAGCCCGCCGGGGTGCACGGGACAAATAATGGGTCGCGTCCCTTTTGGGCAAGCCTGCCAATATTGATCGGATGAAATCCATCCACATCTTTCTCTATCGAAATCTCCGCGAGGACTTTTTGCTCATCCAATCCTGACGGCAAGGGAAGTTGCACCAGGATGCCATTCACCTGCGGGTCGGCATTCAGTTTCCTGATCAGTTTCTCAACCTCCACCTGCGGGGTATCAGCGGGCAGGTCATGCCCAAACGATTCGATACCCACCTCCAGGCACGCCTTTTGCTTGGATCTCACATAAGTTTGCGATGCAGGGTTTTCACCTATCAGGACTGTCGCAAGGCCTGGTTTAGGCTTGCCCGACGCCACTCTTTTTTGTACAGACTGCGCCACCTCCACCCGAATCTGTTCAGCAATTACTTTTCCATCTATTAGCCTGGCAGTCATAACTCCTCCTTACTTCACCTGTTGTTATTATTATACAAGCCAGGGGTCACCAAACAAAATCATCACTTTTTCCTCATGGTAAAATTAGCCGCAGGTCAGTCATAGGGAGTAAAGATGAGCAAAATTTGCGTGATCGGAACTGGATATGTAGGGTTGGTAACCGGCACTTGTTTTGCCGATCTCGGCAATAACGTCACCTGTTTGGACGTTGACCCCAACCGGGTGAACAACCTGAAAAACGGGGTCATGCCGATTTACGAACCCGGGCTGGAACAACTTGTGAAGCAAAATGTCCAGGCTGGCCGGTTGACGTTCACCATGAGCTATGAAGATGCCTTAAAAGATGCAGAATATGCTTTTATCGCCGTCGGCACACCTTCCGGGAATGATGGTGAAGCCGATCTGCAATATGTACGGCAGGCAGCCGAACGAATCGCTGACCTGGTTGACCATTCCATCCTGGTCATCAACAAATCAACCGTGCCAGTGGGTACAGGGAATTGGGTAGCCGAGGTGATCCACAAACGGCGCGCTGGCAAGCCCCTGCATTTTTTCGTGGTTTCCAACCCGGAGTTCCTGCGCGAAGGCTCGGCGATCAACGACTTTATGAACCCTGACCGGGTTGTGCTGGGTTCCGAAGACCGCGAAGCTGCCAATAAGGTAGCCGCTCTCTACCAGCCGCTGCGCTGCACGATCATGGTGACAGATCTGCGAACCGCAGAAATGGTCAAGTACGCCAGCAATGCCTTCCTTGCCACACGCATCTCGTTCATCAACGAAATCGGCAACATGTGCGAGGAATTGGGAGCCGATGTAAAAGAAGTTGCCCTCGGCATGGGTTATGACAAACGCATCGGGCATGCATTTCTGGATGCCGGCCTCGGTTGGGGCGGCTCATGCTTTCCCAAAGATGTGAAAGCCCTCGAACACATGGCGGTGCTGCATGGTACACAGCCCCAAATGCTCCAGGCGGTCATGGAGATCAACCGCAATCAACGCCGCCGCGCGATAATGAAATTACGCAAAGCCTTAAGCACGATCAATGACAAAACCATTGGGATACTGGGAATCTCTTTTAAGCCCAATACCGATGACATCCGGGATGCCGCTGCAATTGAGCTCATCCATCTGCTCCAGAACGAAGGCGCGCACATCCGTGCCTATGATCCGCAGGCAATGGATAACGCCGCCAAAACTTTGAAAAATGTCACCCTATGCGAAAACCCATACCAGGTGGCAGAGGGAGCCGATGCACTGGTTTTAGCCACTGAATGGAATGAGTTCAAGCAACTGGATTTTTCGAAAGTAAAGGAACTGATGAAGCAGCCTGTCATCCTGGACGGACGCAATGCATGGGATGCAGCGAGTTTGAAAACCCTCGGGTTCACCTACATGGGTGTCGGGCGCGGCAATTTATAAACAGAACAGGTCTCCAATCAGCCGATGCGAATCGGCTGTTTTTTTATAAAAGACGGATAATTCTTTAATCTCTTTCATCTGTTTGGAAACTCCCTCTTGACATTAACGTAACGTCATAGTTTATACTGGCTGCATGGTTAACCAGCAACATTTCACCATCCGGCAGTTGGCTCATCTCGCCAACGTGAGTGTACGCACACTTCACTACTACGACCAGATCGGGCTTTTACCTCCCACCCGGCAGAAAGGCAACAATTATCGAATTTACAATACCTCTTCATTACTGCGTTTACAGCAAATCCTATTTTATAAAGAACTAGGGTTTGACTTAAAAAGCATTACATCAATTCTCGATCAACCTGGATTTGATTACATTGCCGCACTCAAAGCCCACAAGCAAGCGCTGCTTGCCCGCCAGGAACAAATGACCAGGTTGATTAAAACAATTGAGCAAACGATGGAACAACTACAAGGAAAAATTGCGATGTCAAATAATGAGTATTTCAAAGGATTTTCGGATGAGCAACAGGCGAAATATGAAAAAGAGGCAGCAGAACAATGGGGACCAGAGATCGTAAACGAGTCCAACCGGCGTTGGAAGTCACTCACGCCAAAAGAACAGGAACAGTTTTTTAAAAATGGCGAGCGCATCACCTTAGCGCTCAGAGACGCCATGGCGGAAGATCCCTCCTCTGCCC
>JAYRQY010000031.1:0-3331 GCA_041910365.1 Anaerolineaceae bacterium
CAAAGGCGAGCGAATTGCACCGGTGAATGCGCAAGCCAGGAACCCGGCTTTTGATGTGACGCCGCATTCACTCATTTCTGCCTGGGTGACAGAAGAGGGAATCATATATCCTCCGTTTGCGGCAAACTTCTCTCATCCCGTTTATAATTCAGATTAAGAAGGAAACGCATGGCAATTTTTATCACGGGTTCAATTGCATTTGATTATTTAATGACCTTTCCGGGAAAGTTCAGAGATAACATCATCCCTGAGAAACTGGATAAGATAAGCCTCTCCTTCCTGGTGGATAGCATGACCCGGCAAAGGGGCGGGATCGCACCCAATATTGCTTACACGCTTTCCCTATTAGGCGAAAAACCGATCGTGTTTGCTACAGCCGGGGTGGATTTCTGTGATTACCGCGATTGGATGGAATCCCACTCAATGAACACCTCGTTCATTAAGATTATTGAGGGGAAGTACACAGCCTCTTTCTTTGTGAATACCGACCAGGAGAATAACCAGATCGCCAGTTTCTATACAGGCGCAATGGCCGACTCGGTGGATTATTCGCTGACAACAGTCAAGCCGGGGGAGGCAGACTACGTGTTGATCGCGCCCAACGACCCGGCTGCGATGCGGCGCTACTGTGAAGAATGCGTGGAACTCAAAATCCCTTACCTGTTTGACCCGTCCCAGCAAGTGGCACGCAACCCCCATGCAGATTTGAAGTTTGGCGTGGAACATGCGCATGCGCTGTTCTGCAACGAGTACGAATATGACCTCCTGCAAAAGCACACCGGATTTTCGGCGCGCGAGATTGAATCCATGGTGAAGCTGCTGGTCGTGACGCTTGGGGAAAAAGGTGCACGCATCTTTTCGGAGGGGAACCAATACTTCATTCTCCCCGTTCCACCGGCATGCATCGCGGATCCAACCGGAGTGGGGGATGCCTTCCGCGGGGGCTTTTTACGCGGATACCGGCTGGGCATGGGATTGCAGACGTGCGGTCAGATGGGTTCGTTGGCTGCGACGTACTGCCTTGAGCAGAAGGGCACGCAGAACCACTTTTATACACCTACAGATTTCATTAAACGATATCGTCAGCATTTCGATGATCATGGCGAATTGGACAAAATACTCTAGATTTTGGAGGTAAGAAAGCATGGCGAATTACGATGTAAAAGATATGAAACTGGCGGAAGGCGGCCGGCTTAAGATTGCCTGGGCTGAACGGGAAATGCCTGTGCTCCGGCTGATCAAAGAACGTTTTTCGAAGGAACGGCCTTTGAAGGGACTGCGAATTTCAGCCTGCCTGCACGTGACTACAGAAACAGCTAATTTAATGAAGACACTTCAGGCTGGCGGCGCAGATGTTGTGCTTACTGCGTCCAATCCGCTCTCCACCCAGGATGAAGTTGCGGCGTCGCTCGTCTCCCATGATGAGATCCCGGTGTATGCAATTAAGGGCGAGAATAACACAACTTACTACAAACACATCAACGCGGCTTTGGATCATAAACCTCATTTTTCGATGGATGATGGGGCTGACCTGGTGAATGTGCTGCATAAGGACCGCCGCGAACTCCTTCCCAACGTGATTGCCGGAACCGAGGAAACAACAACGGGGGTCATCCGGCTGCATGCCATGGCGGTTGACAAAGCCCTGAGTTACCCGATCATTGCCATCAACGATGCGCTGACCAAGCATTTCTTCGACAATCGCTACGGAACCGGGCAATCTACAATCGACGGGATTGTTCGGGCGACGAATGTTCTCCTTGCAGGAAAGACATTCGTGGTGGCTGGGTACGGCTGGTGCGGCCGGGGGCTGGCATCCCGTGCGCGTGGTATGGGCTCGAACGTGATCGTAACCGAGGTGGACCCCACCAAAGCACTCGAAGCCGTGATGGATGGCTACCGGGTGATGCCGATGAAAGATGCAGCCAAAATTGGCGACATTTTCGTCACCCTCACTGGTGACATTAATGTCATTGACCAAAAACATTTTGAAGTGATGAAAGATGGTGCCATTGTCGCCAATTCGGGACATTTCAATGTGGAGATCAACATTCCGGCATTGGAGAAGATGTCCAAATCAAAGCGGCTGGTGCGTCCGTTTGTAGAGGAATTTGTAACAGCTGATGGCCGGCATATCTTTATTCTTGGCGAGGGCCGCCTGATCAACCTCGCATCCGCCGAAGGCCACCCGGCGTCAGTGATGGATATGTCGTTTGCCAACCAGGCACTTTCATTAGAATACCTGGTTAAAAATGCTTCGAAACTCGAAAAGAAGGTTTATTCGGTACCCGAGGCGATCGATAAGCAAATTGCCGAACTGAAACTGGCGGCAATGAATGTCAGGATTGATAAACTGAGCGCGGAACAGGTGAAGTACCTGGCATCCTGGGAAGAGGGCACATAAACCAGTGTTTGGATCGTAATTTGAATGCCAGCATGAAAATGCTGGCATTTTTTTATGGTTGGTAGATTGCCATATTACCCAGCACCGAAAACGAGTTCAGAAAGGCACTGGTGGAACGCCAATAGGTCATATATCCATCGACGATGGTGACGCCATAAGCATCGTAGCCGACGACGATAACGGTATGTTCATATCGCGCTACCGTGGTGGTATTACCGTTGCTGGCGGTGTAGCTGACAGGCGACCCGCCCCAGACATTGCCAATTACCCAAACCATCACTGGCTTGCCTGCGGCGATTTGTGAGCGCAGGTTGAAGTAACTCATCCCCTTGACCGCAGAAGCAGAGGCACCATGGCTGCGGAGAACCGCTGCAACAGGTTCAGCATGAACGCCGTATGAATTGGGCGGTAGTAGCCCTTGACCTCCATCCGGTGAGCCGACAAATCCGGATTCGGGGTCATCGGAGGCGGGCAGCTCAGAAAGGATGGTTGACTCGCTGACAGAAACACCAAAGAAGGCAGCCCAGTCGGAAGCGGTACGGGATTCGCAGGAAAGCGCACGGGATTGGGCGCGCCCTACAACCCCATAGACCATGTGTGATACAGGCAGCCCATCAGAGGATGTAGGTGTGGCTGGAATGCGGGTGGCGGTGGGGCGGGGCGTATTCGTCGGGCGCGGGGTATTGGTTGGCGTGGATGTAGGCGTGGCGGTGGCTGTTGGCGTGGGGGTGTTCGTAGGGGTCGGCGTTTCAGTGGGCAGCGGTTGGAAGGGTGTTGGTGAAACAGTGCTTTCAGGACCCTTTTCCATCGTCGCCGTATTGGTGAGAACCAGCCCCACTGCTTCTACCGGAGTGGTATCTGCCAAAATAAAATAGGCTCCAATATCGGTGAGGACACCCAGGAGGAGCATCGAAAGGATGAATTTAA
>JAYRQY010000032.1:0-3311 GCA_041910365.1 Anaerolineaceae bacterium
CCAGGCAGCCGAATAAAAAAAAAGGCTGGATCACTCCAGCCTTTAGCGAACGCGAGCATTACATTGATGATCAGCAGCGCGCCAGGATCCAATCGATCATGGTTTGCAGCACCTGTGCCCGTTCCGGTTCATTGTGGAGCTCATGGTAGAAACCCGGCCAAGGTTTATAGGTGACATCCCCGGAGATCTTGGCAAAGAACTCTTCGGAGCCGGTGATGATGCCCAGGCGGTCTTCGGTACCATGCATCAGCAGCAGCGGATGGTGCCAGTTGGGGGCTTTCTTGAGCACTTCCTGGGCGCCTCCGATGATGAAATACCCCAAGCGCGTGCTGGCCATCCCGTGCACCAGGGGATCTTTCTCGTAATCTGAAACCACCTTGCCATAACGCGAGAGGGCGGTAACATCCAGTCCGGTCGGCATGGATAGCCTCGGCAGAATCGGGGCGAGTACCTTCGCCAGGAAGACCTTCAATGGATCAGTGGAGGCGATGCGGATGGATGGTCCGGTGGCGATGTAACCTTTGATGCCGGTTTCATTCTGCAGACCGAAGTAGAGCACTTCCAGCCCGCCCATGCTGTGCCCGTAGAGGAAGATCGGCAGGTCTGGTCCAGCGAGCTGGCGTGCGAGGGCAATTCCCTTGCTGAGGTCGTCCATCAGATGCTGGTTGGAAGGCGTGTGCCCCCTGGGACCTTCGGATCTTCCGTGCCCGCGCTGATCGTATGAGAATACGTGCAGCCCAAACGCATTGAAAGCGCTTGCCACGTGATCATAACGGGCGCAATGTTCTCCGATGCCGTGAACGATCACCACCATTGCCTTGGGCGGTTTCTCGCTCATCCATGCCCGGGTATATAACTTGAGACCATCTTTGGTTATGAATTGCGATTCCTGAAGCGCCATAAAACCTCCACACCTGAGTTGTAATAATACCGATGCCTTATTATAGAGTACTGGCAATTGAAATGGAAGGTTCTGTAAACAAGTTGTAAATTGATCAAGAGATTGGAACGGGAATAGCGTCCGGGGTGAGCCTTGCGGTGTGCCGGGGGCTCACGGTTACTTGAAGCACAGCCCGCCGACGGCGGAGAAAACGAGCGAAAATCCGGGCAGCACCGGCACCGGCGGGGGAAGCAGGCTGATATAATTACCGGGTCAGCAGTATCGATGCCAACAATACCTCCACGCGGAGAACAACTTGACGAGGGACATGTGATGCCTTTTCCATATCAATCCATTTGCGTTTTTTGCGCTTCAGCAGACAACCTGGACCAGACCTATCACGCGGCGGCGCGTGAGATGGGGCGGCTGTTGGCGCAGCAAAAAGTGAGGCTGGTGTATGGTGCCGGCCGCACGGGGTTGATGGGCGCAGTTGCCGAAGGTGCACTGCAGGAAGGCGGCGAAGTCATCGGCGTTGTGCCGAAAGGGCTTGAAAGCCCGCAGCTCATCTACACCACCGGGCTCACCAAGCTGGAGATCGTGCCGGATATTCAGCAGCGCAAGGCGCGCATGAACCTGCTGGCGGAAGCCTTTTTGTGCCTGCCGGGCGGGTACGGCACGCTGGATGAGACCTTCGAGGTGCTCACCTGGTCGCAGATCGGGATGCACCGCAAGCCCTGCGGCTTCCTCAACACCAACGGCTACTTTGATCACCTGTTCGAGTGGATCGAGCGTGCTTACGATGACCACTTTATCTACGAGGAGCACCTTGAGCTGTACGTGGAGGATGCCTCCCCGCAGAAGCTATTGGAAAAACTGGCAGCCTTCCAGTTCCCCGGCAACATCGGGCGGTGGCTGGAGCGATAGTAGACGGAGAGGATGGCGATGAGTTTTCTTGATACCGTCGTGGATTATTTTAAAGCAAGCCGTAAACGCCGTGGTTTTTTGGTTTGCGCTCTGCTTTTGATCGCCTTGATCTTACGCGTGCTGCTCTTTAGCGTGCCGTCCTACGATATCATCGACTTTTATACCCCCTGGTACGAAATGTTCCTGAGATACGGGCGCGATACCGCGCTTGGGATGACTTTTTCCATCGCCACACCCCCCATGCTGTACCTGATCGACATCATGACTCTATTCCCCTTCATCCCGCGCGACGCCGCCATGCGAGTGTTAGGCACGGTATTTGATCTATTCACCGCATGGGGAATTTATGCCTCTTTAAAAGCCCTTGGGAAGGATAGCGTAATCCGGTGGATTGGTACGATTACTTTCCTCTTCATGCCCGTGATCATCGCCGGCAGCGCCATGTGGGGGCAGGCGGACATTTTCTATATTGCCTTCCTGGTGTGGATGGTGTACTTTCTGGTTAAAGGGAATAACTTCTGGGCGACGGTATGCCTGGGCGTGGCTTTTTCTTTCAAATTGCAGGCAATGATAGTCGCCCCTTTGTTTCTGGTGCTCATCGCGCGGCGCAAATATCCGCTGTATCTATTGCTAGTAATCCCCGTCGTGTATTTTATTTCGGTGGTGCCGGCATGGATAGCGGGGCAACCGCTGAAAGATCTGCTGATGGTGTACCTGGCGCAATTTGGGCAGTACACCCTTCCCTCAGCCAACGCCGCCAACCCGTATTTTTTCCTCAATCAAATACCTAATCGAGATTTGGTGAACTGGATCGGACTGGGAGTGACCACGCTTGCCATGCTGGCTTATCTTGGAATCCGCGTGTTCAAGTGGAAGGATGTTTCAACTAAAAGCATGTTGTATGATCTTTCGGTGTTAACCCTGCTGCTACCTTTTCTCCTGCCCAAGATGCACGACCGCTATTTTCTCCCTGCTGCGGTTTTCCTGTTTTTACTCACCTTCATTGATATTCATGCTATTTGGGCAGCATTGCTCTGCCAACTTGCGCTTCTGTTCTCATACGTGCCTTATTTCACCCATTGGTCAAATGAATGGGTGTATGTGGCGGCAGTTTTCAACCTGGCAGCGGTGGTGTGGCTTGTTATGCAATTCAAAGATAATGTTGGGCGGAGCGCTGAACCAATAATCCAGGATATGAACGCTGCCCACCAGTGAGCGCGGGTGTTTGTTAATGGGTAATTGATGAACATTCTCTCTTTCATCGCTTTTGCCGTTTTATTGGGAATCCTTTGCTTCGCTTTGGCGAAACTGGGGCAGCATTTATCCATCGACCTGAAATTACTCTTTTTGTACCTCATCGTTTGCAGCGATGTCATCCTTGTGCTCGAAATTGCCAGTTTGCTTGCCGGGTTCAATAACGTAACCGTCATCCTGCTCATCCAGGCTGTCCTCAGCGGGATTGCCCTGGTTGTGAACAAGATATTCCATTTGGGATTTGTGAGGTTCA
>JAYRQY010000033.1:0-2030 GCA_041910365.1 Anaerolineaceae bacterium
AGTATCCTTGACTCCTGTGCGCACAGGAGTCAAGGATACTGGTTATTGTTTTTTCCCGCAATGCGGGCAGGCGACCCACTCTGCTTCAAGCAGCTTGCCGCAGTGCTTGCAGGTTCGCTGCACTACAGGGGGAGTTACCGCCGGGGCGGCTGCCTTGGCAGCGCTGCGGGCTTTATCCCCGCGGATGAGCAGCACCACGGCGGTGACCGCCAGCGCCAGCACACCCAGGCCGAAGAACCCGCGGAAGAATCCGAACGCTCCCATGTGCATCCAGCCCATCATCGGCATGCGGCTGAACCCGCGCATGTGGGGGGTGACCCCATCAAAGTTGCCATCCTGCCCATTTCCGTAAGGCAGGCGTTGGTAATTCTCCATCATGTACCCGCGCATGCCGCCGGCTGCGATGAGGTGCATCACCACTACGGCGATGAGCGCCAGCCCGACCAAAATGCCAAGGCTGATGAGAACCCATTTTAGTGTTTTGTTCATTCTTTCTCCTTTTGTAAAAACCGATAAATCACCATTAATCACCAGGATACTTTCCACTGGTGTGTTTAATATACCACCCGTTTATGGAGAAATTATGCAGGTTCGGATTACTTCAAGATTCCAGCCCGGTCTCTTTGAGGAATTTTTCCTTGTTTGCGCTGCGGGCGGTTTTACCGCTGCTGGTCTTGATGAGCCATTTGGCTCCCACCAGGTGCACATGGCGCAGGGCAATGGCCGAGCCTCGCGTGACCACCTGGCGCATCTCGTCGCCAATGCGTTCCAGTTCGGCGGGGTCGAGCGTATCCACCTCGGCAACGATGACCACATCCTCGGTGCCCGCCTGCTCATTGAAAACGCCGAAAGCCACCACCCGCCCCGCATGTACGCCCGGCACCTGCATCGCCAGTTCCTCGAGGTCCATCGGGTAAACGTTCTTGCCGCCAACGATGATCATGTCCTTCTTGCGCCCCGCCACGTAGACCTGCCCATCCACCATGTACCCGTAATCGCCGGTGAAATACCAGCCGTTCTTGAGCGCTTTCTTAGTGGCGTCGGGCCGGTGATAGTATTCGGTGAGCATGCTGTCCGAGCGCAGCGCCAGTTCTCCGATGGCACGGTCGGGCAGGCGGTTGCCACACTCGTCGGTGACCATCACTTCCACGTTGGGGATGGCAGGTCCGGCTGAAACCATTTTCACGGAGGCTTGCCCCGCAGCAGCCGGAAGTGCCTTCTTCTCAGTCTGCATGGCATGGCGGTCGATCTCATCGATGACCACCGGATGGCGGATGCCCCCCTGGGTGACGGCAAAAACGTTCTCTGCCATGGCATAACAGGTGCACAACGCCCCGGGTTGAAGCCCATAAGGGGTAAAGCGAGTGCGGAAGGCTTCATGGCTCTCAAAGCGCATCGGTTCGGAGCAGTTGGAAATGGCGCGCAGGCTGGAAAGGTCAATTCCTTCCAGGTCGCGCTCGCGGATCTTGGACGCGCAGAAGTTGTAGGCAAAATTTGGAAGCCAGGTCAGCGTTCCGTGGTAGCTGGTCACCGCTTGCAGTAGCCGCACCGGTGAGCGCACCCATTCGAATGGCGAAAGGAGCACGAGGGGGATACGCAGCAGGATGGGCATCAGATAGCCAGCGATAAGCCCCATATCATGGTAGAGCGGCAGCCAGCTGACAATCACATCTTCTTCATTTAAAAGTAATGCCTCTGAATAACTTTTAAGCTGGTTCTGCACAGCCTGGTGTGAAAGCGCTACGCCCTTCTGCAAGCCTGTTGTACCGGAGGAGTGCTGCAGCAGGACGATATCCTGCGGTCTTCGGTTGAGCCCGCCCATGCCAGTGAAATCCACCCCAGCCTGCGGCTCGACGCTGTCGGAAATGATGACCGTGCGCACAGAGGAAGAATCTCCCAGCGCCTGGTGCACCTCGGCCTCGAATTCGCGGTAGGTGACCACGCATTCCGGGCGGGTGATGCTCACCAGCGAAGCCAGGTCAGCGCGGTAGCGCTCCGGGAGGAGTTTTTCGGTGAGGAATGGCATGATG
>JAYRQY010000034.1:0-4845 GCA_041910365.1 Anaerolineaceae bacterium
CATGGGCACCGCCATTCAACGCAGCCTGCTGGAAGAGGAAGGCATTGTCTTTTCCCTCAAGGGCGTTATCGACCTCGAAAAGTATGGCTGGGAAGGATAAGTAAATTCTTGAAAAAAAACCGGGAATCTAAATGATTCCCGGCTTATGCTCTAACTGGTCAATCCATTATGTCGTAGCCCATGCAGGTGACTTCTTCCCCGTGTATCAGGATGGAATCTCCCCAGTCCTGGTCATCATAAACCTTGTAGCTGCTCCATAACGCCGCATTCTCCCGGATCAGTTTCAGCGCACGGCTGGTGCTGACTGAAAAGCCTTGCCAGTCTGCCTTGGTGTAATCCTCTGTTGCGTAAGCGGCAGTGCGGCATGCCAGGGCTGCACCGAGTACATCTTTTGCTTCACCGGGCAGGGTGGGATCCTGGTAGGCTTCCACCATTGCCGGCACAGCATCCGTCCCCAGCCGCTGCAGATAATTGAAATCCAATTCCTCGCCTCCCGCCGCGAGTTTGACGTTCTGCCGCACGATAAAGCCGTCGATATTCATCACCGCCAGGGTGGCTGCAAACCCAAGCCCCGCCACCAGCAGGGCCAGGGCAAACCGGCCGCGCTTGCGGATGATCTCCAGCACAATTGTCACCACGATCAGCGCCGCCAGCCAGTAGATGAAGACATGCGTATAGGTGCGTAACTGTGAAAAGCCGTAAGCGTTTTCATACAACATCAACCGTTGGAATGAAGATGCCAGCATCACCAATACCAATCCCATCAACAGGATCGAGGTCACGCTGAAGCCGATCCGTGCGCCGCGTGTTTCGCGTTTCGAAATGGTATTTAAGCCAAGGTAAACCAGCAGGCTCAGCACCGCCACTGCCACCAGTTCGCCAAAACCGCGGCGGGCATATTCGGCATACGTGTATCCAGTTTCGGTGATGTTGGTCACGCCCCCAAACAGGTACCTCACCTGGATGATCACAAAGGCGATGAAGAGAAGGTCGATGGCACCCAGGATAATCCCGGTTTCGGTCCAGCCCAAAAATGGTTTCATCCAGGCAGACATCGTATCCGGTTTCTGCGCTTCCTTGTGCGGTAAAAACGCATGCAGGTAGATTCCCACCAGGAAGCAGCCGATCATCAGCACGTACCACAGGCGGAAGAGGTACTCCGGCAGTTTTTCCAGGTCGAGCACCTTTTTCAGCCAGTCAGCAAACACCGGGTCAGCAGTGGAAAGTAGCACCGCAAATACTGTCACAATTGGCAGGGCAATGAGGATACCGCGCAGGATCGCCCAACCCTTTTTGGGTTTCTGGGAGGGTGCTTCACCAGCCACAGGCGGGGTTTTAAAACGGCTGCCAAAAAGGATTGCGCCCGTGAGCCCCCCGGCAAATGCCCTGGCGATTTCAGTGATGTAATCCACCATCCGGTAGAACGGCCAATGCCCATTGAGGAATGAGGCAGCCAGCAGCAGCATTCCGGCAAGCGCCAGTGCGATGCTGATGAGGCGGGTGAATGGTTCCGTGCGCCAGGCAGGCACGAAGGCGAAACCGAGGATCAGGAGCGTCAACACCCAACTGTTCCTGGCTGGCTTCTTTTGTTCTCCCCATGCCAGCAGGTAACCGGTTATAAGCAAGATTGCCGTCCAAATGAAGAATGAAATTCCAAGCGTTTTCTGCCAGAACAGGATATCGAACACGATCGCAGCCAGGAGCGCGCCGAGCCATATCCATCTTTTATGTTTGATCATTTTTCTCCTAGTAATTTGCCACCAGCGCCAGCACCATGGCCAGGATCACGATGATCCCGACGATGCTAATGAGCAGTTGCTGGCGGCGCATCTTTTTTTGCTGGGTGGAAACCCGCGCAGCGTTGCCCCTGCTGGATGTGTCTTTAGATTTATTTTGCATAACTTCCTCGCGAGACAGCTTTAGTTTAGGTTTGCAGTCCTATCAATTCCTATCAGCACACTGACGGAAACTATCAATTACGGTTTTCTTGCCTAAAAAAGAATCCCGTTGTAACGGGATTTCGATGCATCTTTGAATGGCTTACTCTTTGCTGCTGCCGGGTTCAGGTGACGATGATGCTTTCTTGTCCGCGGTTTCGGGGTTTGCCCCGGGCGTCGCCTCAGTTTTGGCTTCAGATTTGGACTCAGATTTGGACTTAGATTTTTCTGCGGCCTTCTCTGCTTTTTCTTCCTTGTGCTCACTGGCAGCACGGCTGGCGCCTGAAGGCGAGCGGTGGTCGGTGGCATAAAAACCCGACCCCTTAAACACAATGCCAACGGGTTGATAAACCTTTTGCAAGGTTTTCTTCCCGCATTCAGGACATTTGGTCAACTGTGGGTCTGAGAATTTCTGTGTCTGGTCGAACTGAACACCGCAATTTTCACACCGATAAGTGTATATCGGCATCCTTACACCTCTGTTCCTTTATTTCATCATCGCGCCAATTATAGTCTCATTAAAATCGAGGGTCAAGAACAGGGGCGTTAGAGTTTTGTCAGAGAATATGCGAGAGTAAGATTCGCACTCCAATGCCGATGAGGATCAAGCCGCCCACCAGTTCCATGCGCTTGCCGAATTTCTGCCCCAGCCTGCCGCCGAGCAGCAGCCCCGCCAACGATAATGCTGCCGACACCAGCGCGATCACCAGGCAGGATATCCAAATCGAGCCGTCCATGAATGCCAGGCTCAACCCCACTGCCAGTGCATCGATCGAGGTGGCAATGCTCAGTATCACCAAAAATCCCCCGCGCGAGGGATCCCCCACCTGCCTTTTTTCTTCCGCCGAAAAACTTTCTATGATCATTTTGACGCCCACGAAGGTCAGCAATCCGAAGGCGATCCAGTGGTCAATTTTGGCAATGTACGCCACAATGGTGCTGCCCAGTGCCCAGCCGATGAGCGTCATGCCGCCCTGGAATAATCCGAAATGGAAGGGCAACCGGAAGCAATAACGCTTGCCGCAATCGCAGCTTTTACAGCCTATGCCAAGCGATACTGCAAAGCAATCCATCGCCAGCCCGAGAGCGATTAAAAATACTGTAACAAAATCCATGCCACCTCGTAAACAGCAAGATTATACCCTGTCACCGGAATTTCCCTGCCGCTCCTGCCTTTCAATCTTGTATAATCAGATGGATGAAATCCAGTCGATTGAGGTGGAGATGAAAGACATCCTTGAATTCCTGAACAACTCCAGTTTGGAGGAACTAACCGAAACACCGCTTATGACACGCCCCCTGGCTGAAAAACTCATCGCTGCCCGACCGCTGGCTGGTGTTGACGATGCTTTGAAGATCAAAGGTTTTACCCGGGCGAAACTGGATGCCGTCAGTTGCTTTCTCGAAGCGCCTGCGGTAGAACCAGAAACTGCTGAGGCGAGCGTAAAACCGCTTGAAGAGAACACTGACAGGAAACGAGTGTCTGCTGCAGGGATCATCTTCCGGGTGCTGATTGCCCTGGTGATCCTCGGCGCGGTATTTGCCGTCATTTATTATGGCATCCCCTGGTTCAAGGAAGCAGTGCTAACGCCGCTGCAGACCAATACCGAGCGCGTTACTGAATTGACCTCACAGCAGGCGAGCGACATCGAGCGGCTCACCGCTGACCTGGCTGCCCTGCAGGAGCGCATCACCAGCCTGGAAGCCCGCGCGGATAGCGTTGATCAGTCCATCCAGGCTCACACGGAAGCCCTGGCGAAACTGGATGAACTGCAGGCAGCCTTGCAGACCAGCCTGGACAGCCATAAAGCAGAAATCACCAGCCAGGTGGCGGAACAACTTGCCCTCACCCGGGCCATCGAGTTACTCTCGCGCAGCCGGTTGTACCTGTCGCAGAATAATCTCGGTTTGGCCAGGGCGGATGCCATTTCTGCCCGCGAGCTGCTCTTTGGGCTTCTTTCCACCATTGCGCCGGATCAATCCTCTGCCCTGCGCATCGTCATCCAAAGGCTTGACCTCGCCTTGAGCAACATTGAAACCTATCCCGCCATTGCAGTTTACGATCTTGATGCTGCCTGGCGCCTGCTGGTGGATGGCCTGCCCAACGTTCCGGCGATGGTGCTCACCCCGGTTGTTTCGGGCACGCTCATGCCCACCACCATCCCACAATCAACGCCCACTGCAACGCCATAGATTCCTGACCGCCTAATAAGCAGCCTTTCAGCAACTTGCCTGGAAGGCTGCCTTTTTGTATAATTCAAACAAATGTTCGATTGAGCAAGGGGACGCATGCCGCTAGATTATTTATCGCTCCAGGGTCAGATCAAAAAGTACGGCGAATCGGCTTCGCTGCAGAAACACGAATTTACACAAAAACTCGATGCCTGCCAGGCGTTATTCAAGCAGCATGCCGGCGACGTGATCGGTCTGCAGCGCCTGGTGGAAGAAGCCGCTGCCCGCAACAAGCTGCTGCGCTGCGCTAAGCCGGTCAGCCAGGCGATGGACACCCATATCCCCTCCCCGGCTGCGCCCGAGGGACGAACCATTATCGCCGCGGATGGCTCGCAGATCAACCCCGACCCTCACGGAGAGGTATTGTTCGCGCTTGTAAATACCGGATTGTTCACCCTGCAGCCTGGCAGCGGTGCCGCCCCGCGCACGCAAATCCTCTCCTCGCTTCTATTCGATGACACCCTGCACGCTCCCAATGGGATGGTCTCCGAGGACCTGATTGCCTTGCTGCGGGATGTGCGCGAAAGAGAGGTATTGGCTCAGGTGACCAAAGAGCTCCCCGCCCCGGTGATCACCCTCACCGACGGACCCCTTGAACTTTACCATGAGCCGCGGTCAGACAAGCAATTTGAAGCGGCTTTCAGCGATTACCTGGCTGCCCTGGATGACCTGTGCC
>JAYRQY010000035.1:0-7214 GCA_041910365.1 Anaerolineaceae bacterium
AGGCTGCTTTCCATAATCTTCTGGGTGGCTGGCGGGATCCCGCTGTTCCTGCTCGCCAGGCGATTGGTTTCACTAAATGGTGCATTCATCGCGCTGGCATTCTATCTGTTTGTGCCCTTCGGAATCTATACCAGCCGTTCTTTCCAACCTGAACCCTTGATGATGCTGTGTATTCTCTGGGCTTTGTATCTACAGCTCAACTGGGAGCAGGCACCTTCCACGAAAAATGCCATCCTGGCAGGAGTTGCAACCGGTCTGGCGGTTTTTGTAAAAGCCACTGCCGTTTTTTTCGTTGGCTTGCCCCTGGCAGCGTTCGTGTTAACCAGCGGGATTAAAAAAAGGGTAAGGGATTGGCGGGTCTACCTCATGGCTGGGTTATCCCTGCTGCCGGCGTTGGCGTATAACATCATCAGCGCCACCCTGGGCGGGAACGAAGGCTCCCTTTTGGGTTCACGCTTTTTCCCCGCCTTGTACATTGACCCACTGTGGTACCTCCGGTGGTTCATGACCGGAAAATCGATCATCGGTTATTTTCCGCTGATCCTGGCAATGTTTGCATTTTTCTTTATCAAAGAGAGAAAACTTAATACGCTTTATCTCTCCCTGGGGATTGGCTATTTGCTTCTGGGTTTTACTTTTGCCTATCACATCTATACTCACAACTATTACAGCCTGCCGCTGATCCTGATTGCCGCGCTTGGATTGGGGGTCATTGCAGATATTCTCTTCCAAAGATTGGAAAACAACAATCTGCATTGGGTGAGCCGGGCTCTGGTGGTGCTGCTTCTCATCGGCAGCGCTGGCATCAGCATCATGGTGGCGCGGCAGGAACTGAACTCTGCTAGTTTTCGGCATGAAGCCGCATATTGGAAGGACCTTGGAGAGCAAATCGGTTCTGACTCGAAAGTCATCGCACTCGCGCATGATTACGGCGACCGGTTGGATTACTGGGGGTTCATCCGCTCCAGGTCCTGGCCCAGCCGCGGTGACCAGGCTGTTAATGAACTGGGCGGTTCTGATGCTCCAAAATTTTCGTACTACTTTAAATCCCAGACCGAGGGAATGGATTACTTCCTCGTGACGCTCATCAGTGATTTTGAAGCACAAACCGACCTGCATGATTACTTGTTTGCCACTTATCCCTATGTGCAGGGTGATGGCTACTACCTGTTCGATTTGCGGAATCCCCTGAAGGCTGGAGAATGATGGCTGAAAGGTCTGAAAGGCCGTTGGTCTCGATCATTACCCCCTCATACAACCAGGGGCGCTATTTGGAACAGACCATGCTTTCTGTCCTGCAGCAGGATTACCCGCGAATCGAGTACATCGTCATTGACGGCGGTTCAACCGACAACAGCCTTGATGTGATCAAAAAATACTCCGGAAGGTTGGCTTACTGGGTATCGGTAAAAGATAAGGGACAAACGGATGCCCTCAACAAAGGGTTTTTGCGCGCTACGGGCGAAATCCTTGCCTGGTTAAATTCCGATGATGTCCACAACCCAGGGGCAGTTTCTGCTGCCGTGGATTACCTGCAGAGCCATCCGGATGTAGGCATGGTTTACGGAGACCTGGATTTTATTGACGAAAATGATATTCACGTCGGAAAATTCAAGGCGGCACAGACCGACCTGGCAAAATTGAAGCGCGGATTCGTGCACATCCCCCAGCCTGCCGCTTTCTTCAGGGCTGAATTCTGGCGCGAGGTTGGTCCTCTTGATCCTACCTTCTACTTTGCCATGGATTACGACCTTTGGGTGCGGCTGGCGCGGGTAACGACCTTAAAATATCTGCCCGGTGAACCCTGGGCAAAATTCCGGCTGCATTCCGGCGGCAAGACGGTTACTGCTGATGACCGTTGCTGGCCGGAGATGCTGCGGGTGCACTACCGCGATGGCGGGCATAAACTTGCGCCGATCGTATTTAAGTACCATTTACGAAAGCTCCTGGCACCATTAATCAACTGGCGCAGGAAAAAGATGTTCCGGACTGCTATCCGCTAATGACGCTAATAAGCACTAAATAGAAACCCATCTCCGCTGATTGAGTTAAAAAGCGCTAAATAAAATCCATCTCCACTAACAGCACGAATTTTTACTTAACGATCTATTCGTGGTTTTTGGTGTCATTGATGGATAGTTTTTGTAGGGGAGGTTCATGAACCTCCCCTACAACGATATTTCTAATTAACGATTCCCATCTTTTTGCCGACCTTGCGGAAGGCTTCCAGCCCCTGGTCAAGATCCTCGCGGCTGTGGGCGGCGGAGATCATCACCCGGATGCGGGCTTTTCCCTTCGGCACGGTGGGGAATCCCAGCGGCATGGCAAAGACACTCTCCTCAAACAACTCGCGGCTGAACTGCTGTGCCGTTGCGGCCTCACCGAGCATCACCGGGGTGATGGGCGTGGTGCTTACGCCGGTATCAAAGCCCGCTGCCTTCATCGCTGTCTTAAAATAACGCGCGTTCTCCCATAAGCGCTCCACCAGTTCTGAGGAGTTTTCCAGGATATCCACCGCGGCAATGCAGGCGGCGGTATCCGCCGGGGTGGCGGCTGAACTGAAGAGGAATGGTCGCCCGCGCTGGCGGATCCAATCCACAACCAACTGGTTGCCGGCGCAAACACCCCCCATTACCCCAAATGCTTTGGAGAAGGTGCCGATCTCAAGATCGACCTTGCCGTGGAGCCCAAAATGATCCACAATCCCGCGCCCATTGCGCCCGATCACACCTTCGCCGTGAGCGTCATCCACCGCGAGCATCACATCATATTTACTGGTGACCTCGTAGATCTTATCCAGCGGGGCGATATCCCCATCCATGCTGAATACGCCATCCGTAATACACAAGGCGCGCCGGTAAGTGCCGGCGTTTTCCCGGATGACGCGTTCGAGATCGGCGGGGTCGGCGTGCAGATATTTGACGATGCGCGCGCTGGAAAGGCGGCAGCCGTCGATGATGCTGGCATGGTTGAGTTCATCGGTGAAGAGGATATCATCCTTGCCGACCATGGCGGGGATGGCAGCCAGGTTAGCCGCGAATCCGGATTGAAGCGCAATGGCTGCATCCACCCCTTTGAACCGGGCAATGCGTCTTTCCAGTTCCAGGTGAATTTCCATGGTACCCGCAATGGAGCGCACCGCACCGGGTCCAACGCCATACTTCTTCAGCGCTTCAGTGGCAGCCTGCACCAGGCGCGGGTCGTTCGCCAGTCCGAGATAATTATTGGAGCAAAAATTCAAAACCTTTTTGCCATCCACCACGAGCCACGCGCCCTGGGGTGATCCCAGTGTGCGGATGCGGTTGAGCAAACCGGCTTCCTGAAGGGTTCGGATTTCATCCTGGATCCAGTTCAAGCGATTGGTCATAGCACCTCATGTGTTTAGCGGATTTACGGAGCGGAATTATTATACATCCAGTTCGATCTGTGAAAGGATACCGGCTTCGAGAAGAACCTTCTTGATGACCTCCAACCCGGCGGAATCAATGAGGATGGCTTTTTCTGAAAGCGTCTCCTGGATCAAACGGGAGGTGCGTGGGTTTTCGGTCAGGATTTTCAATATGGTGGGATCTTCAACACGCAGCAGTGTCACCCGTTCCATTTTCACCTCAACATGGCGCTGATCCCAGCGTTCGGCCAACCTTTTAAATGAAGGAGGCAGCGGGGTCTTCAAGGTTTTTTCCAGCAACTGCAGAAATTGTTCCACCTTGAGCCCGTTTTTTTCGGCATTGGTCAACGAATCCGCCGTTACCTGGAACCTCGTTTCATTGATGGAGTTGCTGATGATCCGGGTGAACCTGCCCACCTGGTAACGTAAAAGCCGTGAGCAGTTGATGGGCATCACAACGGTCAGGTCCGTGAGCAGTTTGGGGGAGGTTTCGGGAGCGAGCACCGGTGTGCTTGCGTTTTCATCAAGAAGAAAATTGGCCAGGGGAGAAAGGCGGAAGGCAATCGGCGTCGTATCCATTGAGGCGTAAGCCAGGTCCACAATCCCCAGCCAGTGCAGCGGTCCTGAAAAGAGATACACCAGGTATGCGCCTTCAACATCATCCCAGTGTTCTCGTCCGGTGAGGTAATCCCGCGCCCCGGTTTTGCGGATGGACCAGGTATTAAAATCACCCACAGGACGCAAAAAATCCGGAGTTTCACGCTTGATGCGGGAGATGAAGGACGGCAGGCTGTACCAGGTTTGTACGTCAAAGGATGGGAGTTGCTTAAGGATTATCTGCCGCGAATAAACCGGCTCGTTGCGCCACGTTCCTTCAAATTCTAAATCTGGAATCATCAGCAGGTCATTGATCTCAGCACTGGCTTTCCAGGCGGCGCACCACTCGCGAATCACGGACATGCGTTCTGTTTGTAGAAACTGTCCAATCTTCTCAGGGGATGGGTTTCCATTGGGCATAACCAGGTTGGCGGCTTTGGCAAGCGCAAGCACGAACGCAGGTGAAACCTCGGCGCTGGCAAAATAAGCATCCTCCAGCATTGTGCCCATGCGCTGAGCGGCCAGCCAGTCGGTCATATGATCGAGCAGGCGCAGGTTGGCCGGTTGATGGCGTTTGATCTCGCTGCGCGGAACAGGGCGGATATCGTTATTGGAGTTTAGGCTGGCTGGTCTGGAGAATAGTCCCCCGATTTCCTCGGGGATGAACGCAAATTCCTGCGGTTCGGGCACAGAATCCATAAAGCCGCGTCCAATCAGACCCCGGTAGTAAAGGGTTTCCACGTCGCTGAGCGGATGCAGGTCGGGTTCTTCGCGCTCACGGGCAGCCGCACCCAGTTCGCGCATCTCCCCAAATTTCCGGCATAACTCGCCCCAGGGCATCCGGCCTGGCGCCGCCAATAGCGCATTCCAGGCTTTTCGGGCTGATTCCGGCAGGGTGGCGAGCATTTCATCAACGGTGGTGCGGCTGGTCATGCATGTGAAAACGCTGTTTTCGATGCTGGTACGGTTCAAATTCTCATCCTCAACGCCCCAACGATGGGCGATGCGGGTCAGCAAGTCGATATCATAAGAGGAAAGCAATTTCATCAGTGCGGGCACGGGGTTTTCCTTCAATTTGATTATACCCAAGTAAAATTGACGCATCCCATCCTTGACTGTATAATTCATTAATTAAAGTTTCACAACTTGGGAACTCATGGCCCTAAAAGGCAATTTACGCGATTTTTCAATACTCCAACTATTGAACTTGATTAACCTGGCGAACAAATCAGGGGCTCTTTACGTTGAAGGACCTCCCAATAATGCCCGGGTAATCTTCCGCGAAGGCAAACTCGGTTATGCCTGCCTTGGGGAGATTTCGAAACCGCTCATCCAGGAACTGGTGGAACGGAAGGTGATCACCTCTTCGGAGGCGGGTCCGATCGTTGCCAGGGAGCGTACGAACAATGACAAGGAAATGGGCATTTTCCTGATGAATGCCGGCTACCTGAGCCAGGACCAGATCTTTACCACCCTTGAAGTGATCTATGCCGACGTAGTCCGGCAGCTCTTTTCGTGGCAGGAAGGGTTTTTCCATTTTGAGAGCGGCGAGCTGGCTCCGGATGAGAAGATCCCGGTCAGGATGGAGTTGGAAAGCCTCATCGTTGAAGGTGCCCGGCAGGCGCACGAACTAGAGGAGTTGAAGAGTGAACTCCCAAGCCTTGAAATGGCGCTCAAATTCACCGACCGACCCGGCACAAATATCCGGGATGTGAACCTTTCGGTGGAGGAATGGCGCGTTGTAAATTATGTCAATCCCAAGAACACAATCCAGCAGATTGCCAACGCCACCCAAATGAACGACCTGGAAGTACGCAGGGTGGTTTATGCTTTGCTGCAAGCCGGGCTGGTGGAGCTCGTCCGCCCAGGCGGTGCACCGATGGTGTTCAAAGGCAAGATGTTCCCGACCGAAGACCCGGTAGAACAGAAATCGCTGGTCAACCGGTTGATCAATAAGATACGTTCGATTTAACCAAGGACCCGTCCTATGCAAACTCAGACCGTCAAAATAGTTGTTACAGGCCCTTTCAACTCCGGAAAGACAGAACTCATCCGCTCGGTAAGCGAGATAGATGTGGTTTCAACGGAGAAGAAGGTCACTGCGGAAAGAGAGATGGTGAAGGAAAACACCACGGTTGCCATGGATTTTGGCCGCATTACCGTTGATGATGACCTCATCCTGTTCCTCTTTGGTACCCCGGGGCAAAGGCGATTTGATTTCATGTGGGAGATCCTTTCGGAGGGTATGCTCGGCTTCATCGTGATGATTGACAGCACCCGGCCTGAGACCTTCAAAGAAGCCCGCACCATTTTGGAAACCTTCAGAGCCTACGCCCCCACGCCTTACCTTGTGGCTGCCAACAAACAGGATTTGCCGGATGCATGGGACTTGGGAGACATTCGCCTTGCCTTGCGCCTGGACCCAGCCATCAAGCTGCTATCTTGCACCGCCAAGAAAAAAGCCTCCGTTAAAACCGTTTTACTCGAGTTGCTCTATAGTATTCTGGAAGAAATGGATAAAACACGCTGATGACCGGTATGATTGCAGACCCAACGTATTTACTTGAAGGAATGGCAGAGGTGATGGGGGGGGAGACTCCAAAACCTGAGCCAGGCGCGAGTATTGAAGCAGCCATCAATGGTTGTATTGACCTTTATGGAACCAATTGCGCCAGGGGGGTTGTGCAGCGTGCCGGCCGCGCCGGGCTGTATTACTGGCTGCGCGATCACGCCGAACCCAGCGGCTGGCTGCAGCCTGAGTTTCGCCTGCTCTCATTCCGCCGCAAGGTCTCCCGCGGCATTGGCGATATTACCGCCTGGCTATCCGGGTCACATTTGGGGACATTCCAGGTGGACGAACACAAAGATAAAATCATCATCCGTTACCACAATCCCCACCCCGTAAGCAGAATGGATTGTGCGTTCTTCCTGGGGTTGTTCCAGGAGTATTTCAGCTGGATCGCGAGCGGCAGGTTCTTTCCTGCAGCCGAGGTTGAGTGTGCAAAAGGGTTGGGCGGAACCCATGTGTTTGAACTCTCACTCGTCCCGCTCGACTGACTGCTCCAAACGCACACTACTCATACAATTTCTGTTAGCCCAAAGTTAAAATGTCACCATGTTTGACAAAGTTAAAATGTCACCTTTGAGGTGGCATTTTTGCTAAGGTTGAATTTTCTCCAAGGATGATCAGGGGCAGGCTTATGTGCCATAGAAGCATTGAGTAAAGCAA
>JAYRQY010000036.1:0-4481 GCA_041910365.1 Anaerolineaceae bacterium
AAGACCTTAAAAAAGAAGAACCGGGAAACAGCAACGAGCCTTCTGGCGGGGATACAAAGCCGCAGAAACCTCGCAAAGAGCCGGACACCGGCACGAAGAAGGTCCAGTTTGCGCGCATCGAGGATGTTACGAGCTACGTCGGCAAAACAGTGCCGACTTCGGAACCTTCGAATGAGTGGATTCCCCTTGGAGAAGACGCCACCAATCCCAACCTGGTGAACGGGGAACCATCTTCAGACAGGGTGATCAGTAACCTGCCAACCCCGCCGGGGCATACCACCGTTCCTCCAGCCGGCACCACGGACCCCCTGCCTGAACGCGTTGAACAGGTGGATATCGGCGCTACGCAGGTGACTTCAACCGCGCTCTCCTCAAACATCACGCACCCGGTGCACCCTGCTCCCGGCACAAAGAATGGACAGGACAGGGCGAAGCCGAAGGCTGGGGTTCATAAACCGCACAACCGCAAGCCTGGAAAAAAAGAAAAAAACAGCAAGGGCTGCCTGGTAAAAGCCATTATCCTGATGCTTTTTGGCCTGGTGTTGATTGTCATTGCTGCCGGGGCATTTTTGGTGTACCAGTACTTCACCATCGCTGCCACCCTACCCAGTGTCGAAGATATTAAATCTCACACATCACAGTTTGAGACCACCCGGTTTTATGATCGCAATGGGGACCTGCTCTACGAGATGATTGACCCCAACGCCGGGCGGCGGACGTACACCTCACTTGAAGACATCTCGCCGTATATCATTGCTGCCACCATCGCCACCGAAGACAAGGAATTTTACAATCATCCGGGGTTCGATCCGCTTGGGCTGGCCAGGGCGCTGGTCACCAACTACCTCAGCGGCGAGGTGGTCAGCGGCGCATCCACCATCACCCAGCAACTGGCGCGCGGTCTGTTCATGAGCGACGCCGAAGCCACGGAAATCTCTGTCCGGCGCAAGGCGCGTGAGATCATTCTCTCGGCTGAAATGACCCGGCGTTACTCAAAAGAGGAGATTCTTGAGATCTACCTGAATGAGTTTAACTATGGGAACCTGGCGTATGGCATTGAGGCTGCCGCTGAAACGTACTTTGCGACCACCGCGTCACAGTTGACGCTCTCCCAGGCAGCATTCCTTGCCGGGCTGCCCCAAGCGCCAGGGATTTATGATATTTTTACAAATCGCGATGCCACGCTGTTCCGCAACAAGCAGGTGCTGATCGCAATGTACGAACTTTCCAAGGAAAAGAATTGCATTTATGTGAGCACCAGCGCTGACCGGATATGTGTAACGGCGGAGGACGCAGCGGACGCGTATGTGGCATCGGAGAATTATCCGTTTGTGCAGCGTGCCAACCCGATGGTCTATCCGCATTGGGTCAACTACATCCGCTACCTGCTGGAAACCCAGTACGATGCCCAGACCATTTACCGCTCGGGGTTCCGGGTGTACACCACCCTTGACCCTCAACTCCAACAAGAAGCAGAACGCATCGTGCAGGAGCAGGTAGCCGCTTTGGCAGACAAGAATGCCACCGACGGCGCCCTGGTAGCCCTCGAGCCCAAAACTGGCGAGATCCTTGCCATGGTTGGGTCAGCCGATTTTTACAATGATGCCATAGCCGGGCAGATCAACATGGCGCTGCGCCCCAGGCAGCCTGGTTCTTCCATAAAACCGATTACCTATGCCGCTGCATTTGAGAAAGGTTGGACTGCCTCCAAGCTCATTTGGGATGTGCCCAGCGAATTTCCGCCTTCCGGTGATCCAAATGACACCCGCGAGCCATATGTGCCGGTCAACTATGACGGCAAATTCCACGGTCCGGTGACGGTTCGCACAGCCCTGGCAAATTCCTACAATGTCCCGGCTGTCAAGACTTTGCAATATGTGGGCATCTATGATGACCCTTCCACCCAGCAGCAGGACGGTTTGATCGCCTTTGCCCGCCGCATGGGTATTTCCACTTTCGATCGGGATGATTATGGGTTGGCATTGACGCTTGGCGGCGGAGAGGTCACCTTGTTCGATATGACCTCCGCGTTTTCAATCTTCGCCAATAATGGACAGAAGATTGAACCGGTTGCCATCACGCGGATCGAAGACCACGCCGGCAGCCTCATCTTTGAGGCTGAGGACCCCAAACCAGAACAGGTCATTCGGGCGGAGCATGCTTACCTCATCACCTCCATACTATCCGACTCAGCCGCGCGCGCGCCGATGTTCGGCACCAATTCGATCCTCAATCTGGCATTTCCGTCGGCTGTGAAGACCGGAACCACCAACGACTACCGGGACAATTGGACCATCGGTTACACCCCGGACCTTGTTGTTGGTGTTTGGGTGGGTAATGCCGATTACACGCCGATGGTCAACACCTCTGGAGTTTCCGGCGCAGCCCCTATCTGGGCAAAAATGATGGAATATGCCGTGCCCTACCTGACGAATAACTCCCCCTCAAATTTCGTTCGTCCTGAAGGAATTGTAGACAAGGTCATTTGCGCGGCTTCCGGCACAGAACCTTCAGAATACTGCACCGATCAGCGCAGTGAGATCTTCGCCAGCGACCAGTTGCCGCTGCCGAAAGAACAGGATCTGTGGACGCGGGTGAACCTGGATACGTGGACGAACCTGCTGACATCTCCCGCTTGCCCGGGATACACATCGGAAAAGTATGTTTTGAACGTGACCGATGAGTTTGCCAAAAAATGGATCACCGATTCCAGCCAGGGCAAGCAGTGGGCGGAGAAGATGGGTTTTCAAACGCCGATAATCTTCATTCCAACCCGGCTGTGCACGGCAGCAGATCCACGCCCGAATTTGGTTTTCGTTGGCATGGATGAGCGCGAGATCGTCAACCAAAACCCATTGGACCTTTACGCAGTGGTGGATGCCAGCGCTAATTTCAAAAACTTCTACCTGGAGTATGGAGAGGGGGATAACCCCAGTTCCTGGATGCGCCTGGTGGCAGAAGGCGGCAGCCGGTCATCACAGCCGCAGAAGATGCTCACATGGGATCTTGGAAGTGTTAAAACCGGCATCGTAACACTGCGCCTGTTTATGAACTCTGATAATGGTGGATACGCAGAGAAAATTTTCCGGTTGAATATTCAAGTGCCGACCAGGACTCCAACCTCAACTTCCACGTTAACTCCCACGGCCACTGTTACCCCAACCCCTACGAGCACGCTCACCCCTATGCCGAGCCTGACCCCATCCATCACGCCGACGCCTTCACCCAGCAGCACGTCAACCCCCACGCCAACGCCAACCAGCTAACCTGATTTGCGGGGAGAAATTTCGATCCTTGGGGCTTCTGTAAATGGCGCACCAAGCGATTCCCCTTCCAGAGCCATCACGCGGCTGTTGGCAAAAAACTCGAACTCATAGCAGGTTTCATCGCCTGCCTTTTTGCCGGGGATTGGCATTAGCCTGCCGGTGAGAGGTTTGTTGAGGCGGATGGCCAGTGCTCCCAGGTCCATCAATACCGAACTGACCTGGCTGGGGGTGGCATCGCCCGGCAGCGGGATCGTATCGAGGCCTGTGCCGCACACGGCTGAATAGAGGAGCAGGTCTTTGAGTGTCAACTGGCTCTCTGCGGCGCGCTGCGCCAGGGTTGAGTCTTCAAGGACAGCCAGCATCAACCCGTTGAACCCGGTTCTCTGCCAATCCCCTTTATCCAGCGCGCTGGCCAGTAATGAGGCAATTGCCAGTGACCCGGAATTCCCCAATGCCGGGACACCCAGGAGTTCCATCGCCTTCCCGAGCGAGCACCATTCCTGCGGATACGGTGCTGGAGAAAAGTCAAGCCCTTTGAAATCGATATCATATTGAGAACAGGCAGCGGTACACGTTCGCCGGATGATGTGGGCATTGGATTCGAGCGTTGCGATAAATGTATCCAATGCTGCGCTAAGGTAACCGGCATTCGTGAAAGCCCTGACGGCCTCGTCGGCGCATTCGATTGCGAGGGCGATGGCGGGTTTTTCTCCTGGGCGGGCATATGCCGCCGGGAAAAAAGGCGCATAGGGTTTGACATTCGCCAGGGCGGCAAAGCGCAGGTTCGTAAATCCATCTCCACTCGAGGCGGCATTTGCTACGATGACGCTGGCTGAAGCCAGGATTGCCGGAGGATAAAGCGAAGTATCCGCCGAGATTACCCCGCCGGCGAACAGGGTGTCATCCAGCCTTAACATGGACGGAATATCCTGGTAATCATCCAGGTTCTCCGGCAGGGCGGGGCCGAGCGAGGTGTACTGCCAGCCTAGACATCTGGTCTCTTTTACCAGGTTGGCGATTTGGTGATGGCTTTCCTTTTTGCCATTATGCGAAAGCCAATGTGGGAATGGCGTTGTTGCAATGCGCTGGCTTTGGACGACAATTCCTTCGGATTGCAGCGAATCGGCGATCTTGTTTGAGCATGCAGCAAGATTATTTAATGTAGAAGGTGTAGCGTTGGCTGGGTCGAAAAAACTGGTTATCGCACGGATTTTC
>JAYRQY010000037.1:0-7951 GCA_041910365.1 Anaerolineaceae bacterium
CCATGGCCAGCAACAACGCTTTTGAAGACTATCCCCTCAAGTTATGGCAGGATGGACTGAACGTCAACCTGACAGGCGTTTTCCTGGCTTCACAGGCAGCCAGCCGGATGATGGTAAAGCAGGGGAGTGGATCGATCATCAACATATGTTCCACTTATGGTCTGGTGGGACCGGATCAGCGGATTTATGATTTTGCGGGAAAGAAAAAGGTATTTAAACCTGTTTTTTATTCGGTGACCAAGAGCGGGATCATGGGCATTACGCGTTATTTGGCAGCATACTATATGGGAACACAAATCCGCGTGAATGCGCTGACCCCTGGCGGTGTGTACAATAACAATCCCGAGGAATTTGTGAAGAACTATTCCTCCCGGGCGATACTGGGACGTATGGCGAAAAAAGATGAAATGAACGGCGCGCTGCTTTTCCTGGCATCAGATGCCTCATCCTATATGACCGGGTCAAATGTGGTTGTTGATGGAGGTTGGACAGCATGGTAAAAAAGACCGAAGTACTGGCAATCATCCCAGCACGCGGCGGGTCCAAAGGCATTCCCCGAAAAAACATCAAGGATTTTTCCGGCTACCCCTTAATTGCGTATAGCATTTTAGCCGGAATTCGCTCCAAACTTGTAACGCGCACGATTGTCTCCACAGATGACGAGGAGATTGCGGCCGTTGCCCGGGAATGGGGGGCTGAAACGCCATTTATGCGTCCCGATGAGTTTGCGCGGGACACCACCACAGATTTGCCGGTGTATAAACATGCGTTGGAGTGGTTGTTTGAGCATGAAGACTACCGCCCGGATGTGGTGGTTCAGCTTCGCCCAACTTCACCGATTCGACCGTTAACGTGCGTGGATGATGCGGTTGGTTTGCTATTGGCGAACCCGATTGCCGATTCAGTCCGGGGGGTTGTGCCGGCAGGGCAAAACCCGTTCAAAATGTGGAAGATCGAACCAGAAGGGCGCATGATCCCCCTGGTGGGTGTTCCGGGCATCACCGAGCCGTACAATTCACCCCGGCAGATCCTGCCGGAAGCCTACTGGCAAACCGGGCACATCGATGCCATCCGGACGCACGTGATCCTGGATAAGCAATCCATGAGCGGAAGGGTCATTCTGCCGCTTATCATTGACCCCAGGTACACGGTCGATCTGGATAAGCCATCTGATTGGCGAACCGCTGAAACCCTGGTCCGCGATGGGGGCTTAACCTTCGTCGATCCGGCGAATGAGCGCCGCACACTGCCGACCAAAGTGTCTTTACTGGTGATGGATTTCGACGGGGTGCTCACCGACAACCGGGTGTGGGTGACGCAAAATGGAGAAGAAGCAGTGGCTGCCAACCGCAGCGACAGCCTTGGACTGGCACTGCTCTTGGAGCAAAAGAAAGTCGCCAGCCTGGTCCTCTCCAAGGAGCGCAATCCTGTGGTAGAAGCGCGCTGCAGGAAAATTAATGTACCCGTGTTGCAGGGGATAGATGACAAGGCTACTGCGCTGAAGAATTACCTGGTTGAAAAGAAGATCGATCCAAAACACGTGGTCTACATCGGAAATGATACCAACGATCTGCCATGTTTCCCGGTGGCGGCGTTTGCATTCGCGCCAGCGGATGCTCTCCCTGAGGTGCAGCGCAGGGCAGATTGGGTGCTGGAAAACCAGGGCGGACGCGGCGCAGTGCGTGAACTTTGTGATATTCTCTTAACTCGATTAAAATAGGGTGCTGTTCCAAGATTACCAGACATTGCAGATTACTGCTTACATACAGGAGAGAAAATGACGCGAGAAGTGAAGATCGGTAACCGCCAGGTCGGGGATGGACATCCCGCCTATATCATTTCTGAAATCGGGATTAACCATAACGGCGATATTGAGATTGCCAAGCAGCTCATCCAGTCCGCCAAGCATGCCGGCGTGGATGCGGTCAAGTTCCAAAAACGCACCCCAGAGTTGTGCGTTCCGCCCGAACAGCGCAGCCAGATGCGCGAGACCCCCTGGGGATACATCACTTACATGGAGTACCGCCAGAAAACCGAGTTTGGCAAGGCGGAGTACGATGAGATCGATCGATTCGCCAAAGAAGTGGGAATCGATTGGTTCGTGTCCGTCTGGGATGAAGAAGCCGTCAACTTCATGGAACAATACAATCCCATTTGCTACAAAATTCCATCCGCCTCGTTAACCGACCACAAATTGTTGCAGCACCTGCGCAAAACCGGACGCCCGTTGATCCTTTCCACGGGGATGTCTACCATGGAACAGATCAAAGCCTCTGTGGCACTCATCGGTGAGGAAAACCTGGTGATCACGCATGCCACCAGCACCTACCCGTGCGACCCGCACGAATTGAATTTGCGCATGATCGACACCCTGCGCCATACCTTCAATTGCCCCATCGGTTACTCCGGTCACGAGGTGGGGCTGGTTACTTCCGCCGTGGCTGTGGGCCTGGGCGCTTGCATGGTGGAGCGGCATATCACCCTCGACCGCGCCATGTGGGGCTCTGACCAGGCTGCTTCTGTTGAACCAGGCGGTTTTGAGAAACTGGTCAAGTATGTCCGCGTCACTGAGCAGTCTGTAGGGGATGGCGTGAAAAAAGTTTATGATAGCGAACTTTCATCACTAAAGAAGTTACGCAGGGTCTAGAAGATTGGAAGTTTCCCTTTTCGCGAGAATAAAAAATTCCGTCAGAAGGCGTTGGGAGCACTTCTCCAGCAATCTGCGTTGGAAGTGGTTAATTCAAAAGGCAGAGACTATTCCACTGGATGCGGACGACCACCGCCCGGTCGTATTCTTTAATGCTTCCACCCGCCTGCAGAGCATGAGCCAGAACGCTGCGTATGCTCTCCTCGCCAGCCTGGGGCTGCGGGCGAATGGGACTCCTGTGCATTATTTTCTTTGCGGTGAGGGTTTGGAGCGCTGTGTTTTGGGCAGCAACCGGGATGATGTGTTCCAATCCCCACCATGTGAATTGTGCATGCGCCAGAGCCGCCAGGTCTTTTCCGGCGCGCCGGTCACCTGGCTGGTGCCGCGAAAATACCCCGGCTTGAACGCCGATCTACTGAATTTAACGCTCGCGCAGTTAATCGATTTTAAAAAGGACGGTCTTCCGCTCGGTTTTTGGGCGGTGAATTCATTGCGCTGGGTGTTGCGGCGGCAAAATCTCACAGATGATGAGCCCGCGCGCATGTTCATGCGAGCCTTCATCCTTTCCGGATGGAATGTGTATCAGCAGTTTTTGGAATTAATCCAAAAACAAAAACCGCAGGCGGTGGTTGTTTTCAACGGCATGTTCTATCCCGAAGCGGCTGTGCGCCAGTGCTGCCTGGATCATGGCATCCGGGTGATCACCCACGAGGTCGGCATTCAACCCCTTACAGCATTCTTCACCGATGGCGAGGCAACGGCTTACCCGCTTGAAATCCCCGCTGATTTTACGCTTACCAATGCAATGAACGCTCGTTTGGACGAGTATCTCAGCCGGCGCTTCCAGGGAGATTTCACCATGGCTGGCATCCGCTTCTGGCACCAGATCGATGCCCTGGATGAATCGTTAAAGCAGAAGATCGCCGGATTCAAAAAAATCGTTCCAGTATTTACCAATGTAATTTTCGATACCAGCCAGGTTCATGCAAACACGATTTTCAAGGACATGTTCGACTGGCTTACTGCAGTCCGCCAGACGGCGGAGGTAAATCCGGATACCCTGTTCATCATCCGCGCGCATCCGGATGAAGGACGTAAGGGCAAGGAAAGCCGCGAGAGTGTTGCTGCCTGGATGGAACGCACATCCACAGACCAACTTCCGAACGTTGTGTTCATCGACACCGATGAAATGGTCAGTTCGTATGAACTGATCCGCATCTCCCACCTCGTGATGGTGTACAACTCGACCATCGGGCTTGAAGCGACCCTGATGGGCAAGATCGTACTCACCGCAGCGAGGGCACGCTATACCCAGATCCCAACTACGATTCACCCAACATCCAGGCAGGAGTATATTCGTCAGTTGGATGGTCTCCTCAAAGGCACACCCCGGTCTGTTCCCCAGGAATTCATTGTAAATGCGCGGAAATTCCTCTACAAACAGTTGTTCATGTCCTCACTGCCTTTTGGAGATTGGCTTGAACCGGATCGGTATTGGAAAGGGTATGTAGTATTAAAAAAGACCAACACTGAATCCCTGAGACTTGGCAATTCCGAAACAATTTCGGTGATCCACGAAGCACTAATGCATCACCAACCATTTGAACTTAAACCATGACCCAAAGCCCCGCATGTTCAGTGATTATCCGCGCTTATAACGAGGAGATGCATATCCGCCGCCTGCTGCAGGGGATTGCAATGCAGACGCTGCGAGATGTGCAAGTGATCCTGGTGGATTCCGGCTCGACCGACGGAACGGTGGCGGTTGCACAGGAGTTTGCCATGGAGATCGTTTACATTCCCCCGCAGGAATTCACCTTTGGCCGGTCGCTCAACCTGGGCATCAGCCGGGCAAAGGCTGAATTGGTGGTGATGGCAAGCGCGCATGTTTACCCGGTCTATCCGGATTGGTTGGCGCAGCTACTGTTACCGTTCAAGGATGAGAAGGTTGGCTTATCTTACGGAAAACAGCGTGGTACCGGGAACTCGCATTTTTCTGAGCAGCAGATCTTTAAACACTGGTATGCAGACACCTCAATCCATTATCAGGAGCATCCCTTCTGCAACAATGCCAATGCTGCCATCCGCCTGGGGCTGTGGAAAAAGCATCCTTATGATGAGACGCTGCCTGGTTTGGAAGACCTGGAATGGGGGAAATGGGTGCAATCCATGGGGTATACCATCTCCTACTCTGCTGAGGCTGAAGTGATCCACGTCCACAGCGAAAGCCAAAAGGGAATCCGCAACCGCTACCGCCGTGAAGGGATGGCGTTCAAGACGATCTATCCCCAGGAGCGCTTTGGCCGGGCTGATTTAGTTCGGCTTTTTTACCACAATTCGATGGATGATATCAAAGCAGCAAAGGCACAAGGGGTGCTGCTTCGCAATCTTTTCCGGATTCTCTGGTTCCGCTGGGCGCAATTCTACGGAACGTATACCGGCTACCGGCAATCGGGTCCGCTTACCTGGGGACTGCGCCAGGCATTTTATTATCCGCGCGTCACCAGTGACGCTGTTAAGGATGACCAACGGCAGGTGGAACCGATCCGGTATAGTAAAATTAAGAATTGAGCAGGCGTCAGCGTCACTCTTTATTGGTGGAGGCTTCGATGACGATAACAATTGAGTTCTCCGGTATTGCCAGGAGCCTGGCAGGCAGGGATGATCTCACCCTGGCAATTCCTGAAGGCACCACTTACAGAGAGATCGTCAAAGAACTGGCGGTGCGTTACCCTGAGATGGTGGATATCCTGATCGACACCGATGGCGAAAACTTTCTCAGTTCGGTCATGTTCGTGGTCGATGGAGACCTGGCAAACCCGGTTATGTTGATGGACAAGCCGGCGCAGGATGGCGAACGCATTCACCTCATGTCGGTCATTACCGGCGGCTAACCTTTTTGAAAAGCAGGCAATCATGCAAATAGCAGCACTGATCCCCATGCGCCACCATTCCCAGCGCGTCCCCGGCAAGAATTACCGCCTGCTGGATGGCAAACCCCTGTACCAGCACATCCTGGATACCCTGCAGCAATGCCCGGAAATCACCCGAATTGCCGTTGATACCGACAGCGAGGAGATCAGCGCTGGTCTGCGCAAAGCGTATCCGGAGGTGCTGATCCTCCCGCGCCCGGAGGCGCTCAAGGCGGACAATGTTCCGATGAATGAGATTCTTCTTTATGATGTTTCACAGGTGCCCGCAGACCTGTACCTGCAGACACATTCCACCAACCCGTTGCTCACGGCCGAGACGATATCGAAGGCGATCCAAACTTTGGTGCAAGCCATGCCGCAAAAAGACTCGCTCTTTTCTGTCACCAGGCTGCAAACCCGCTTGTATGACTCGCAAGGCAAAGCCATCAATCATGATCCAAAGGTGCTGCTGCAAACCCAGGATTTGCCGCCCGTCTATGAGGAGAACTCCTGCATCTACCTGTTCACCGCTGAGAGCCTGCGCAAGAATGGCACGCGCATCGGCGCAGCCCCCATCCTTTTTGAAACCGACCCCGAAGAATCCTGGGATATCGACGAAGAAGTTGATTTCAGGATGGTTGAGCTGATGCTCAGGATGAGGCGGGGAGGGTAGCATGCCCAGGTGGATCAGACGAAATCCGTTGTTAATCTTGCAGATCCTTCTTTTTGTTCTCGGACTTGCAGGCGGGGTTTATGCCTCCGTTGCACCGGCTAACAGCCTGATGCGTTGGTACAACATCGACGACGCTTTTTACTACTACAAGGTAGCCCAGAACATCCTTGCGGGGCATGGCTTCACTTTCGACCAGATCAACCCCACCAATGGCTTCCATCCTTTGTGGATGGCAGTTTGCCTGGGGGTATTCTGGTTGTCCAAGTACAACCTGTTGCTTCCATTGCGCGTCTTGATCCTGGTGAGCGCCGTGTTTAACGCATTGACCGGAGTCTTCCTGTTCCGCCTGCTCAAAAAAGCGTTGCACACCTGGCCGGCATTTATCGGCGCATTAACATGGTGCCTGGTTCCGGTGATTTTTTCGACCACAACCGTTCACGGCATGGAAACGGCGGTCAGCGCTTTTTGCATGGTGGTTTTCCTGCTCAACGCTGCGAACATCCTGGTTTCCGCGGGTTTAAAACACCTCACCTGGCAGCAGTTTCTCATCCTGGGCTTGCTGGGCGCATTGACCATCCTGGCGCGCCTGGACAATGTATTCGTTGTCGCTGTCGTCGGCATCTTCCTGCTGCTCAGGGTGCGCCAGATTAACTTGATCACATTTATCGACCTGGTGCTCATCGCCTTTTCGGGGTTTATGAGCTGGCTGATCCGTCTCGGCTTGCCGGCATTCGAACTTGACTCCAGGTCAATTTACCCGCTGGTTATGGCAGGCTTGGTAATTAAACCAATCTCTTATTTCTTTGCCGGCATCTATCAGCCCATTATCCGGAAAAATGTCATCAAATGGCTGCTCAAGCTGCTTGCCGCCACCGCGGCATCCCTGGTGGTTGAGTTCGGGATCCTCTTTTTGCTCAGCCGAACAGGACTGTTCCCGACCGTCTCAAAGTCGGTTCTGCTGATGTCCGCCGGCTTGTCTGTAGTGCTCGTTTTTGTGCATCACCTGGTGAATATAAAAGCCGTTTCTGATGAAACTGCCAGACCGGTTCCCGCTTTTACGTTGTGGCTTGCGAAGAACTGGAAGCGCATCCTGGCTGAAGGGGCTTTGTTTGCCCTGCCAATTGCGCTGCTGATCGGTGCGTATGTGATCTTGAACAAGGTATTCTTCGGCACGTTCACCCCGGTCAGCGGACAGATTAAGACCTGGTGGAGCACCCTGCCCAACACCATTTATGCGCACAAGATCTCATTCCTCACCGTGCTTGGGCTGAATCCAGAAGCGAATTACGGTCCGTGGGCGCTGGTAACCGGGCAGATGTTCGACCTTTCCGGCATCCTCACCCGCTGGTTTGGGCTGACTGCCCCGCGCTCATCTGCGGTGCTTTTTGCCATCATCTTCACCGTTAGCAGTATCCTGGTTTTAATGGCGCTGAATTTCAAACATGGCAACCTCGCGAAAAAGATGTTCTGCCTGTTCATCCCTGCGCTCATGCTGGGGGCAACCTTGCAATTCGTGTACTACACTACCATCGGTTACCAACACACCCGCGCCTGGTACTGGGCGGCTCAAATGCTTTCGATGGTGCTGCTGGGATCGATTCTTCTGGAAGGTTTCTTCATCTGGCTGAATAAACCCGGCGCAAAGAAGGTTCTCTCCACGGTTGTGCTCACCGGGTTGTCCATTTACATTGTCGTTCTTCATGTTCTTTTTATAACCAA
>JAYRQY010000038.1:0-8974 GCA_041910365.1 Anaerolineaceae bacterium
CCCTGCCCGGCGAACCCAGGTGGAAGACCTGATCTCGATCGCAAAGAAAATCTTTAACAAAAGGGAGGATCCAAAATGACAGAAACAATGCAAGTGAAAATGAAAGGGGATGTGGAACTCATCTCCCGCGAGGTGCCCTGCCAGCGCATCGTTGAAATTGAGCTCGTCGCCCCGCAATCAACCGGCGCGCATCCACGCCCGCCGCTCAACCTCGGGCTCGTGCTCGACCGCAGTGGTTCGATGGACGGACAGAAGATCGCTGAAGCTAAGACCACCCTCCGGCGCATCGTTGAGCAAATGGCCAATGATGACGTGGTCTCCGTGGTTGCCTTCGATGACACCATCCGCACATTGGCCAGCGGACTAAAGTTGAACAACCGCAACCGGTCCGAGTTGTTGGAGAAAATCGACCATATCAGAACCGGCGGAAGCACCAACCTTACCGACGGATGGCTGACCGGCTGCAACTGTGTGGCGGAGGGGCCTTCCGGCAACTATATCCGGCGCGCACTGCTGGTGAGCGACGGACTGGCGAATGTTGGCATTACCGACCACGACGAGATCTTTCAACATGCTGCCGCCATCTTTGAACGCGGCATCACCACTTCCACCTTTGGCGTGGGAGAAGGCTTCGATGAACATTTACTGGAAGGCATGGCCAACCGCGGCGGCGGGAACTTCGCTTTCATCGATTATCCCTCGATGATCGACCAGATGATCCTGGCGGAATTCAAAGACCTCCTCACCGTCACCGCACGCAACGTCAAGGTGGAGATCACTCTGCCCACCGGCGTCAGCGCCGAACTGCCCGGTGAATGGTCGATGAAGCAAACTGCGCATAAGATCACCGTGTCGCTTTCAGATTTACCCGCCGGCCGTTCCACAACGCTCTTCCTCAAACTGCTCACCCCGCCCGGCGATGGGCAACTGGTATTGAACACCGTGGTCACCTATGAAAACGATAGCGATCAGAAATGCACCGCGGTGGGTGAACTGACCTTCCAGTACGCCAGCGAGGGCAAGGTGCTTAAAGCCGCAAAGAACCAGGACCTGCTCACGCGTTATTCTGCCGTGGAAACCGGCGTACGCATGAATGAAGCCCTGAAGCTTGAGCGCGCCGGTAAACGCCTCGAAGCCAAACAGATGATGCGCCGGACGCTGGATGAATATGGGCAGGACCTCCCCGCCCCCACCCGGGCAAGGTATACGGAACTGTCTAGCCGCATCGAAAATGGCCTGGGCGAGTCTGACCGCAAGAATACCAACTACGATGCTTACCTGTTGAAAAAACACCGCCACGAAGACGAACACTAATCCCCTGGGTCGACGACAGGGCGTGATGGGGGAAAACCGATCACACCAGGGGGGTCGATCCGATCAAAAAAGGAGGCTTGCGCCTCCTTTTTTGGTACTTCCGGAAGGGAAGAAAAATCTGGTGCTTTCAGCAACCCCGGTGGGCAACTCCCAGGCATCCTCCTGCGTTTTTCCAACATGAACAGTCGTTCACCAAGACCTCATATATTAATCTATGCGCAATGTCCCTGAGAGGACTATAATCGCGGTATGGAGCATGATCCGGTCCTTGTTGTCCCTTATGATCAAAACTGGCCTGACCTGTTCAAGCAGGAAAAAGCGCACATTCTGGCAGATATCGGGCAATACCTGCTCCGTATCGAACACATGGGCAGCACGGCTGTACAGGGGCTGGCAGCCAAGCCGGTGATCGACATTCTCATCGGGGTGCGCAGCCTGGCGGATGCTCCGCAGTTCCTCCCTCCCCTCACCACCCGCGGTTACGAATACATCCACCGGTATGAAGATGTGATGCCCTTCCGGCGTTACCTGCACCGCAAGGTCAATGGCGCGCACACCCACCATCTGCACATGGTGGAAGTGGATACCCCATTTTTCATGGAGCAGCTGGCGTTCAGAGATTACCTGCGCGCCCACCCGGAGACATGCGCCGCGTATGCCGCGCTCAAGTTTGCCCTGGCAGAACGATACCGCAATGACCGCGCCGCGTACACCGATGCCAAGGCGGATTTCATACAGGACGTGCTCAAGAAGTGCGAAACGAATAAAGGAGATCATCGTTGAAACCCGCCGCGTTTACTGACCGCCTGTGCTTAAAGAACATCGCCTTAATGCAAATTCCGCCTGCTGGCGTACATGCAGATTGTGCATTCTGCCCTGCAGGCAAATTCTTCCTGCTGGCGGGCGTGCAAAATCCTCCCGCTGGCCAGAGTTAAAAAGATGCACCCCGGCCTGCTCGAATTAAATGCATCCAGGCGCCCGGAGTGCAGAAAAAGCCTTTCAGATGAGTGCAGGATTTGCACCCGTTAAGGATGCAAAATTTGCCCATCATTCAATGACTACTTAAGTACTACTTTAACAACGACTTAATTAAACCCTTTCATCCCTTTTTTCGCCTGGGATAAAGACTCTCCGGAAAAACCAAATTCCAGTCATAGCGCGGACTGCGTGAAGGCTGCTTGTATTTTCCCAGGTCAATCAACCCGTTGAAATAATCGGAGAGAAAACGCGCCAGCGCCAGGGTCACCAATTGGCTGGCCGGCAGGCGCAGTTCTTCAGACAGGTCGCGCATGTTTTCGCGGATGGACGGGGGAAGATCATAAGTGGCGCGTTGATCGCGGCGCGATTGGATCTTGGCGCGTTCGCGGCTGATGCGCTCCCTTTCCTTGCGCGGCAGTTGCGCTTCTGTCTGGCGCTGTTCCATCCCGGTGAGCAGGTCTGCCACCGCGGGGTCGAGGATCGTCTTGCGTTCAAAATTACGCTGTGTCATCAATCACCTCCAGCATACGCCCCAACACCTGGCGGTAACCGCCCAGGCGATGCTTGCCATCAGAATATCCTTCAATGGATGTTGAATGGGGAGCGTACTCCCACAACGTCTTGCCATAGGCGGCGGTCTCGCGCACCCGCGTATCCTGCGGGATGGGCGGCCAAACACGCTCGCCGAATGTCTTTGCCAGGTCCTGGAACTGCAGGTAGGTCTCGCGTGTGGTGCGGTCAAAGAAGGTTGGCAGAATACTGTAACCGCGGTAACGATGTCCGTTGCGGGCAATCTCTGCCATGGTGGTGAGGATCTCCCTCACCCCATCCACCGCCAGCGCATCCGGGCGTGTGGGGATCACCACCCAGTCGGCGGCGATGAGCCCGTTCAGGTGCAGCACATCCAGCGACGGCGCCAGGTCAAGCAGCACCACGTCATACGCCGTCTCGTGGATCAGGTCCGCCAGGATGGTCTCGCGGAAATCCGCCAGGGTGATCTGGCGCTTCACCTTCTCGGTTTGCTTGTCGCCCGGGATCAGATCCAGGTTGGGGCGGATCTCCACCCTGACGGACTGGATGGGTTCCCCCAGGCATACCCAGCGGTACAACCCCGGCGACTTTTCCAGCCCAAAGGAAAGCGCCAGGTGTCCCTGGGGGTCGAGGTCCAACAGCAGCGTTTTGTGTTTCAGGCGCGCCAGCCCGTCAGCCAGGGTGACGGCGGTGGTGGTTTTACCGACCCCGCCTTTCTGATTGGCGAATGCAAAGATGATCATCGTCGAGTTGCTCCAGTGCCGGGCGCGGTTGGAAATCGGAGAAAATTACTTCCGTAAGGGTCGCCCCTCAATATTATACAGGGTCGCCCCTAATTAAACAAGGGTCGCCCCTATGGATGGAATAGGATGAATTACAGGGTCGCCCCTAGAACCCCCAAAGGGGCAGAAAAACACCCGCACCGCCCGGAAACGCGTTATTATGGGTTGGAGGAAAAAAGCAGCCGTTATGGGATTAAAAACGCGCGTTGATGCAACCCAAAGATGTGTAACCGCGGTTACACTTTAATTGAATGAACCGGGATCGAAACAGCGCAAATGCGGTCAAGCACAGGCGGAGCTCCGGGAGTATGCTGGGGTCGTTATGAGCGGACACACGGAGCAAGCGGAACAAATTAAAGCGGTGCAGCGGATGCAGCGCTTTATCGAGGAGAGGTTAAACAGCCCGATCACGCTGCATCAATTGGCGCAGGCAGCGGGGTATTCGCCATGGTACGCCGCGCGCATCTTCAAAGCGCTGACAGGCAAAACCCCGTTTGATTACATCCGGGCGCTGCGTCTTTCTCATGCCGCGATGCGCCTTCGCGGCGGCGGGGTAAAGGTGGTGGACGTGGCCTTCGATTTTGTTTTCGATTCGCACGAAGGATTCACGCGCGCCTTCTCCCGCCAGTTCGGCATCAGCCCGCAGCATTACGCCCGCGGCAAACCAGACCTGCCGCTTTTCTTTCCGCGCATGCTCCGTGAACCCAACCCCGTCTCAATAAAAGGAGAATACAAAATGAGTGACCGCAAGCAGATCGATACGATCTTTGTACAGGTGGTGGAACGCCCGGCACGCAAGTTGATCCTCAAGCGCGGCATCAAAGCCGAAGATTACTACGCTTATTGCGAAGAAGTGGGCTGCGAGGTGTGGGAGGTACTTTGCGGCATTAAGACCGCGCTGTATGAACCGATGGGAATGTGGCTGCCGGCGACGCTGCGCAAACCGGGGACTTCGGTGTATGCCCAGGGTGTGGAAGTACCGGCAGCGTATGCCGGCGCGATCCCCGAAGGACTGGAGATGATCGACCTCCCCGCCTGCAAGATGATGATCTTCCAGGGGCAGCCGTATGACGACACCGCATTTGAGGAAGCCATCGGAAATTTTTGGGAGACCATCAAGCGGTATGACCCCGAGATCTACGGCTTCAAATGGGCGGATGGGGATGGTCCGCGTTTTCAGCTTGAGCCGCAGGGTTACCGGGGGTATATCGAGGGACGCCCGGTGCGCGCGGTCAATCCGCAAGCCGCGAAGTAAATGAATTGCTGGTCGTAGATGGAAAAAGCGTAACCACGGTTACGCTTTTAAAAACCTTTATCAGCTAATTGACGCAAATAAAAACCTAACCGCTTATTGACGCGAATAAAAACCATATCAACTAATTGACGCGAACAAAACCGAATCCACTAATTACGCTAATTATCGCGAATGTTAAACCAAAAAATGATTGCTCTTTTTACCACTAATTGATGCGAACAAAATCGGATCGACTTATTGACGCGAATAAAACCATAAAGCTTTTTTGTGTTCTTTGGGCATTAGTGTTTGCTCAACCGCACGCGGATCAATTTCACCAGTTCCTCGAAGAGCTCCAATGAGGAGGCGCCGCTGCCTTTGACCACCAGGGTATTGGCGATCTCGTCCAGCGCCTGGTCACGCCCCATGCGGTCGAGCTCGTTCATGGTCAGCACGAAGCGCCGCATGGATTTGGCTGCCTGGCGGCCGGGCTCAGGCAGGATGGGCGGTGCGATGTGGCGCGTGGGAGTCTCGGTGGACATTGTGGGCGTGGTGTACTCCGCCACCTCATCTGAGGTGAGCTGGTTCTGGATGCTCAACTTGATCATGCGTTCCCACTGATCGCGCGGGGCGGTGAGGATCTCGCGCAGCACACGCTCCGAGAGGCGGTAGCGGTCAGCCAGGTCGAGCTGCGGGGTGGAAAGCTGCAGGATGTTGAGCAGTTGCACCATGCGCGGCCGGGTGAGCTGCATGATGGGGATGATGCGCTCCCACAGGCCGGCGGGCATGCGCTGGGTGCGCGCCTGGCGGAAGAAATCATAATCATCAGCGGTGGCGGCGTCGGGGTCCAGGTTGAGCTCCGCCAGGATCAGCGAGGCTACCTCGCAGGCTTGTTCCACGGCGGAAGGCGGTTCGGCGTGGCGGTTCTCCAGCACCTGGCGCTGTCGGGTGGGATGCTCCACCACCTCCACGCGCAGCAGGGGTTCCTCGGGGTCATCGCCCGAAACGTGCTGCAGACAGGCAGCCCAAAAACGGCGCTCACCGGTCTCGATCTGAAAAATGAAATCGCCTTTGGCATTGCTTTCCCATTTGCCGGTGATGGATTTGATCTGACCGTGATCGCCAAATGAAGCACCCATGGCCACTAGTTTTTCCACCTCCGCCGCAGCGCCGGGGTCAGCCCTTGCCATCGCCAGCCATTCGAGCGCGGTCTGGTAGCAATCGCGGTGTCCGCTGAAGAAATCCTCCCGCAAAGAGGAAGGCAGCAGGCGGCGCGGCTGAAAGCGGTCGGGCATCATCTGGCTGGGCACCAGGCGTTCAATGCGTTCCACTGCCGGAGTTTGTGTTTCGGCCCCGTTCAGAAGCGAAGGGCTCACCTTCCCCGGACCGGGTTTCTCTTTGCCAAAATCTTCGAACGCGTTGAACCTTTTCTTGGGGGGCATGGGTTTTATCCTTGTGGGGTTTGCTTCAATTTCTTGCTGCGGGTCTTTTGCAGCACCAGGTCGACCAGACCGGCGTATTCATGCGTGGCGCGCGAACTGGAAACAATGGATGCACTCGTGCGCACACGCGGCGGGCGATAGGTGAAAATATCCATGTGGCTGGAATGGGCGTACGCCAGGTCTGAGGCTTTATGGATCGGGCTGAGGGTCCTGGACTTGTGGCGGCGCTGCAGTTCCGCGAGGATCTCCTGGGCTTCAACGCGCTGTTCCTCGCACATGGTGGGCAGGTAGCCGAGGATCTCAAGATCCGGGCGGAAGTGGGTTTGCACCTGTTCGATGGTGCGCTGCAGCTCGATGAGACCGGAGACGCCCAGGTAACTGGTTTCCACCGGGATGATCACGTAATCCGCCGCTACCAGGGAATTGATCAGCAGGTCGCCGGTGTTGGGCGGGGTATCAATGATGATATAGGCAAAGCCGGATTGCACCTGGGCGAGGGCACGCTGAAGGCGCGTCTCGTTGGCCATCAAGGAAGGCAGTTCGCGGGCGGCGTGGATCATGCGCGCACGGTCTGAAGGGAGGAAGAACAGGTTGGGGTGGTGGTCGCTCTTTTGGATCAGGCGCTGGGTGGAGGGCGGCGGGGTTTCGGTGAGCAGGGCAGCCAGGGTCACCGGTGCTTCAGGCTGGGAGTTCTCGTAAGCGGCAGCCATCAGCGCGTGCCCCTGGGGATCCATATCCACCAGCAGCACCCGCCCGGCCGGACCCGGCAGGTCAGACAGGCGCAATGCCAGCCCGGCAGCCAGGTTGACGGCAGTGGTGGTCTTGCCGACCCCGCCTTTTTCGTTCGCGATGGTGATGGTTACAGCCATTTTGGCTTGCCCCTCCCTTTTTCGGGAGTAATCTCCCATAATTGTAGCATTTTAATTTCTAATCCTATCGTTCCAAATTATATTAGCATAAAACAGCAATTACTTCAACAAGTTAATTCTATTGGCGGCGTAATTGCAATAATTAGCGTAATTCTATTGATTTTGTTCTGATTTTATGTAATAATTGGGCAGTGGAGGAGTTTTGCCATGGCTGATTTGATTTATGATAATGACTGGCGTCTTGTCCGGCTTGACCGGCTGGGGCTCAAGGAAGATCCTTTTAAAATTGCCGCCGATCCGCGTTACCTTTACCTGGGTCCGGAGCATCTTGCGGTTTACCGCCAGGCACAGGCCGTCATATCCAGGCGGCGCGGACTGGCGCTGATCACCGGCGACATGGGCATGGGCAAGAGCTCGCTGGCGCGGCGGCTGTATGATGTGTTTGCGTCCGACGAGAGCATTGATATTGCTTATAGTCATACGGCAGCCTTTAAATCTCCCATGGATGGCGCGCGCCAGATCTCCAAGGCACTGTACATTCCTGCACAGCGCTCCTTCCAGTCGCAGATGGAGAGTCTTGAAAATTTCATGGCCGACGCTTATAAAGCGAACCACAACGTGGTGGTGCTGCTGGATGATGCCCAGTTAATGGAACCTGAGGCATTGGAAGTCCTCCAACGATTATACAACTTTGATTATGACTCCAAGGTGGTGCAGGTACTGGCGTTCGGGCAAACCGAAATGATCTCGGTGTTTGAACAGAACAAATCGGTGAATGCGCGGGTTTTTGTGCGCCTTGCGCTGCCTCCGCTGACGCTCTCGAGCGCGCTGCAGATGGTGGTCTTTCGTTTGCGCGTAGCCGGCAGGCAGGAACCGCTGATCGACGATGATGCCTTTGAGGTGCTGTATGAGACTTCCCGGGGGGTGCCGCGCGAGATCATCCGCATTTGCTCGCTTTCGCTGGATTACCTGCTGCAAAGTGAAGAATCCACCATCACGGTGGATATCGTCCGAAAGGTGAATTAACCATGGCTGCTGATCCGAACCCCAACCGAAATGCCTGGGTGCAGCTGTACGAAGCCCGCACTATTCCCGCTGAAACCGAAACGCGTGCTCCGGGGCGCCCCCCGGGAATGATCCCGCGGCGTAAAGTGGGCGTCACCCTATCACAGGGAGAGATCACGGAGATCGAACGCTGGCGCGAGCGGCTTTCTGCGTTGGCAGGGCGCAAAGTATCGGCGGGGGAGACCATTGGCATCCTCACGCGCATCTGCTCCAGCCGCTTTGCGCAGATGGACGCCGCCAAATCGCACAAAGCACTGGTGGAACTGGTGGAAGAATTGATCGGAAAGGAATGAATTATTTCTACCAATAATAAGGCTATTTACGGGTAGAAAAAATACCAGAGAAGGATGAGGAAATAAAGGCAAACATGCACTGCCACTTGACAAACCTAGAAATAATGTTCTATAATCATCCTGCCAAAGTGGACGAAGTTTCGGGGCAAGACAGGCGCTTCGATTAAAGGAAATATTACTGCACATGGATCAAGCGGCGCGTAATCAATCGTTGGGAGTTGACCAGCCAGACTTCAAGGAAGCCTGGCAGATGGTTATCGGGGAACTGCAGGCGGAGATGTCGCGCGCGCAGTACGATACCTGGGTGCAGCCGCTCCGTCCCATCGGCTGCGAGGACGCCGTCTTTACTGTTGGGGCTTACAACACCTATGGACGCGCCTGGGTGGAAGAGCGGCTGGGGGCGCGCATCACCCGGCTTCTCGAAGGACTTTACGGGCATGACATCACTTTCAAGGTGGTTATCTCC
>JAYRQY010000039.1:0-4667 GCA_041910365.1 Anaerolineaceae bacterium
AACAATAAATTAAGAGTAGAATTAATTCGTTATCACGTCAGCAGCAAACCGATTGACCATAAATTCCTGCAAATCTGAGGAGAACCCCCATGACCACCTTGACCGTTGATAAACCCAAATACCAGATCAAGCAGCCCGGGCTGCTCAGCGAGCGCATCCGCTGGCTGCGTGATTATTACTTCGAAGGTGTGAGCCGCAAGTGGAATAACGAGTACATCTCCTACACCACCGGCACTCCCTGGGATTTCCAGTACAACGAGCTCTCCTTCTACATCGTCCCCGAAACCTACTTCTACATTCCCACTTTCCGTTCCTCCTTCAAGCAGCTCGCCAAACCCGTGGCGCTTGCCCCTGGCTTTTGGAGCCTCAGCCTGCCGGAGCGCCGCGCCTGGTTCCTCAAGGAAGTGATGGTCAAGTACCTGCCCAAGGAGATCCTGCCCGGCGACCTGCTGGCGGGCGCGCGCTTTAATGTGATGATCAGCCACTGCCTGACCGAGAAGGAAACGAAGGAGTACGACCGGTTGGTGAAGGGCAAAGGCGGGGCGCGCGAGGCGATGTTGTGGTTCCACAACCATGGCTACGGCAACTGCGGCGCAACGAGCGGTCACCTGGTGCCGGGGTACGAGCGGGTGATCAAGGAAGGGTGGAAGGGAATCCACGCGGATCTAAATAAGCATTATGCCTCCCTGACCGAGAAGGACAAAGCCGGAAAACCCGGGGCACAATTGCGGGCAATGATCACCGCCTCCACGCTGGCGCGCGACCTGGCAAACGAATACCGCAAACTGCTTGTTGAGCTGGCAAGTGTTGAGTCAGATGTTGAGCGCAAGCGCGAACTTGGGCAGATGGCGGAGAACATGGCGCAAGTGCCTTGGGAGCCGGCGCGCACTTTCTGGGAAGGTGTGCAATCGCTGTGGCTGACGCATATGCTGGTGATGGCGGATGAGAATTACCCCGGACCGGGAGTCAGCTTTGGGCGCGCCGACCAGTACCTGTATCCGTTATGGCAGAGTTCCATCAGGGCTGGGATGGACCGGGAATTCGGCAAGGAGATCCTCAAATGCTTTTGGGTGCACTGCAACACAGCCTATGACGCTATGATTCAAACGGGCGGCAACCAGGGCATCACCGCAGGGTACGGGCAGCTCATCACCCTCTCAGGGGTGGGGGCGGCTGGTATGGACATGACCAACGACCTGACCTATGCGCTGATGGAAGTGATCGACGAGATGACGCCCATTTTGGAGCCCAAGCCGAATGTACGCCTGCACCGCGGCACACCGGAGAAGTTTTTGGATAAAGTGGTGGCTATGATCGCCAACAGCCAGGGGGCACCGTTCCTGCTGAACTTCGACGAGCGTTCGATGGCGGGAATGATGCTGGAAGCGCGCAAGGGGCACGTGGAGCACCTGATCCACGCCGGCAACGTGCACGATTACGCACCTGTCGGATGCCTGGAAAATACCATGGTCGGCAACGACCGCTCCGGCACCGTGGATGACAATTTGAACCTGTTGAAGGCAGTGGAATTAACGCTGACCGGCGGGTTTGACCTGAACCCGGTGAAAGACGCGCTGACCGGAAAAGAGGCTGCCCGCACGCTGGACGGTGCGGATTCGGGCGACCCGGCAGCGTTTGACACCTGGGAGAAGTTCTGGAACGCCTACGCAGTGCAGACCCGGCACATCATCAAGCGCAGTGTGGAGCTATATGAGAAGTCGGAATCCATCCGGGCGCGCTACTTTATGACGCCGTATTTGAGCTGCCTGGTGAAGGGCTGCGCCGAGAGCGGGAAGGATATCAACGAGGGCGGCGCTGAACTGGGATTCGTGACCATTGAAGCGGTGACGTATGCCACCACAGTGGACAGCCTGCTGGCGGTGAAGTACCTGGTATACGACAAGAAGATCTGCACCATGGAAGAACTGGTGCAGGCTTTGCGCGATAACTGGGCGGGACACGAGAAATTGCAGGCCATTGCCATTAACAAGGCACCCAAGTACGGGCGGAACGATGAAGCGGCGGATGCGCTGGCGAAAGCCGTAATGGACTTGTGGACCAACGAGACGTGGAACCATAAGACCATCAGCACCAGGCGCCAGTTCCGGCCGGGGATGCTGAGTTGGAATTACTGGATCGCCTACTCAGATATCCTGGCAGCCAGCCCGGATGGGCGGGCAAAAGGGAAGTTCCTCTCCAATGCCATCTGTCCGTCGAATGGCGCAGACAGCAAGGGGCCAACCGCGAACGTCAATTCAGTGGGCGAGGTGCTGGGCGGCAAGGCCGCCGACGGCAAGGGCGACTGGGGGGAGTATTTCAATGTACTGCCAAACGGGGCGAGCCACACCATCACCTTCAACCCGTCGCTGTTGAGAGACCCGGAACACAGGGATAAATTCAAGGCGTTCCTGCGCGGGTATATTGAAAATGGCGGCAGTGCGCTGCAGGTGAACATGCTCAACGCGGATCTGCTGCGGGATGCGCAAAAACATCCGGAGGATTACCGCCACCTGCTGGTGCGAGTGACCGGTTACAACGCCTACTTCACCGCCATCGGCAAGGAATTGCAGGATGAAATTATTGCGCGCGAAAGCCATCAGATGTAGTTCAGATAATTTGAAATTAGTGAGTAGTGATTAGAAAAACGTGAATCGAGAATCGAGAAAGGTAAACCGAAAGCTGAAAACTGAGAACCGAGAACCGAGAACCGAGAACTGTAATCAGTAATTGGGAAGAGAACAAAATACATAAAGAAGGTAGTTTAGATATCCAGGGTCATCCTGAGAGGAAAAAAGAGCTGACCTTTTCATGACAGAAATGATTTCCACTGTTACCGGAACCATTTTGCACCTGCAGCGCCTCTCCACGGAGGATGGGCCGGGCATCCGCACGACCGTGTTTTTCAAGGGGTGCCCGCTGCGCTGCGCCTGGTGCCACAACCCGGAAAGCCTGAAGGTGGAGGCAGAGGTCCAGTGGTACAAGAACCGCTGCATCGGGTGCGACAGTTGCATGGATGCCTGTGAACAAGATGGGTTGACGCGCACGGAGGCGGGCATCGAACGGGACCGGAAGCTCTGCACCGCGTGCGGGGAGTGTGTGGAAGCCTGCCCGACAGGGGCAATGGAGAAACTGGGAACGGAATGGGGCGTGGATGCACTGGTGAACGAATTGGCGAAAGACCGCGCCTATTTTGAGAAATCCGGCGGCGGGGTCACCCTCTCCGGGGGCGAGCCGAGTCTGCAGCCGGCGTTCACGCTGGAATTGCTGCGGGCATTGAAGAGCCGGGGCATTTCGGCAGCGCTGGATACCTGCGGGTTGTGCCGGTGGGAAACGCTGGAGACACTGGCAGCGGAGGCTGACCTGGTGCTGTATGACCTCAAGTTGATCGATGCAGCGGAACACGAAAAATGGACCGGAGTGGGCAACGAGCGCATCCTCGAGAACCTCAAGCGGCTGGCGCCAGTGCTGCGGCAGAATGGGCGGAAGCTGTGGATCCGTACGCCGCTCATCCCGGGGGCGACGGTGAGCGAGGAAAATTTGAGGGGCATCGGCGCTTTTTTGGCAGCGTACCTGCCGGATATCGTGGAGCGCTGGGAGCTGTGCGCGTTCAACAACCTGTGCAGGGATAAGTACGAGCGATTGGGCTTGAAATGGGAGTTCGCGGAAACACCGCTGATGAGCCAGGCAGAATTGGAGCAGGCAGGAGCGTGGGCGATAGCGGGCGGCTTTGCGGCTGAACGCACGTTCATCACCGGCGCGGCGAAGATGGAACAAGAATTACGAGGAATTCAGTAAGGGAAGAGGAAAGACGATTAACCACTGAATACACTGAAAAAAGGCAAGTAAATGCAGTAAAGAACTTAAAAAAATTTACCACGAAAGTCACGAAAGACGCGAAAAGAAGGGCAAAAAAAAGGCTAAACACAATTAACCATTTAAGGCACGGAAAAAAAAGTAAAAAAGAAAGATCAATTTGCAATGAATTAATTCTAGAAATAATCAGGCGGAGGGACAATGGAAGATAAGATATTGCCGTTCGAGCAGTTCTCGGAGCAGGATGTGCAGGACTTGCTGCCGGCGATGAAAGTGGGCATCCTCGGTACAGTGACGCCGGAGGGTTTGCCGCACCTGACGCTGATCACCACGCTGATGGCGAGCGATGCTAAAACGGTGGTGTGGGGGCAGTTCATGGAAGGACTGAGCAAGAAGAATGTGCAGAAGAATCCGAAGACGGGATTCATGATCATGAGCCTGGCAAAGGACTTCTGGCGCGGCAAAGCGGATTACGCGCACACGTCCAAGAGCGGCAAGGATTACGAGTTCTACAACAACACCCCGCTCTTCCGCTACAACGCTTATTTCGGCGTGCACATCGTGCATTACATGAAGCTGATCGCGCAGACCGGCAAGCATCCCCTGCCGATGAGCCGGATCATTCTGGCGGCGATCAAGACAATGATGGTGAAGGTATTCCTGCCCAAGAGGGCAAAGGTGGCGGTACTCAACGGCTGGAGCAAGGCGTTCTACGACAAGATCGACAACCTCAAGTTTTTGGGATACGTGGGGGCAGATGGCTACCCGGTGATCATCCCGCTGATACAGGCGCAATCGCTGGACGCGGAACACATGGTGTTCTCGTTTGGCGCGTTCGGAGACGAGCTGGAGCG
>JAYRQY010000040.1:0-13728 GCA_041910365.1 Anaerolineaceae bacterium
ATAAAAGTCCCGTTGGTTGAGCCAAGGTCCTCTAAAACGTAGCCGTCTCCCTGTAAAACAAGGCGGGCGTGCCGGCGTGATACTTCGGCATCATTGACCACGATGTCGTTGCTCAAATCGCGGCCGAGTTGTAGTTCGGTTTTTTCGAGCGGATATTCGGTGCCCGCCGATGCGCCAGTGAGCAAAATCAAACGGTAAGTAGTAGGCATGTGTCCTCCTTAAAACCTTCTCCTAGTTTAGCAATCACGCCAACGATTGTCAACAGACAAAAAATAAAATCAGCCCGCCTGGCTGAAATTAAAAACCCCGCCATGCCGTGTGTTACGTAGTTTTGAACCTGCCGAAGCAGGATGGACTCTGCCACTGAGACCCGCCTTGGCCGAAGCCTATCGCGTTACCCTTGTGAGGAAAGAGTCCCATTTTTCTCATGTTGGCTCAAAACCGGTGTCGCAACATCACGCACACGGCAGGGTGATTTTTTTATACCATGTTTCAAGTAAAATGAGTAGACATATCTTTGATGACAGGAACATGCAAGATGCAGGAAACCTCACGAATTTTTATCGCATTGGAAGTTCCCCCCGGAATCCAGAATACGCTTGTATCATTGCTGGAAAAAGCACAGGTAACCCGCGCCAATGGCTTTCGACCGGTACGTCCGGGGATGATCCATCTGACCCTCAAATTCCTGGGGGATGCCACGCAGGCTCAAATCGTCCAGATACAAAAAGGATTATCGGATATCAGCCGGCAAACCCCGCCAATCCACGTTAGGGTACGCGGGATCGGGGCATTTTCCTCATGGAGAAATCCTCGCACAATTTGGGCTGGTTTACACTATTCTCCGGAATTACCTCATTTGGTCAACCATATCAACCTGCTAACCGACCCACTGGGGTTCCCCAGCGAGAAGCGCCCATTTTCTGCCCACCTGACGTTGGCGCGTGTGTCAGATCCGGATACATTTGGCAGACAAGCGCAGTGCTTGCAGTCTCTGCGCCGCTTCACAGATGAAGACTTTGGCGAGTTCTCTGCTGATCACATTGTCCTTTTCCGTTCAGAACTCAAACCTGGAGGCTCCATTTACACTCCGCTCGCCAAATATCCTTTATCTGAAAAAAAGATGTGATAAAATCTCAAAAACAAAATTCGAGGTGTATCCTGGAAGCATTAGAAAAAGCGCATCAACTGGTCAGTTTATTGGAAGATAAAAAAGCTGAAAAGATTCTCCTGCTCGACATCCGTGATGTAACCCCAATAACCGATTACTTCATCATTTGCAATGGCACGAGCGACCGCATGCTCCAGGCGCTTGCCAGCGAGGTGCGCGACTATGCCAAGCAACAATTGGCTCATTCGATAATGATCGAAGGAGATTCCCGCGCGGGTTGGATGATCGCCGATCTGGGCGATGTGGTGGTACATCTGTTCTCGCCAGACCAGCGCGGATATTATCGCCTGGAACAATTATGGGACAAGGGAAAACGGGTGGTCTCGCTTCAATAAACAGAGGAGGTTATCAACCTCCTCTGTTTTTTACTTTATTCCTGCCAGGATTTCTGTACTGTGCTCGGCTGGTGATACCTTTTCGAACACCTTCTTGATCTTCCCATCTTTGCCGATCAGGTAGGTGGTGCGTAACACGCCATCGTATTGACGTCCGTACATCGATTTGCTTCCCCACGCGCCAAACTGCTCGCAAACTTTGTGGTCTTCATCCGCCAGCAGCGGAAATGGCAAATGATACTTGGCTTTGAATTTTGCATGCGATTTCACTGAATCCGGGCTTACTCCCAGGATCACTACGCCAGCCTTTTCATAAGCGCTGTAGTCATCTCTGAAATTGCAGGCTTCCGTTGTACACCCGGGGGTATCATCCTTGGGGTAAAAGTACAGCACCACATCTTTCCCTTTGAAATCAGAAAGCCGTACTGTCTTCCCAGCATCATCTTGTAACGAAAAATCCGGAGCGTTTGTATTTTCAAGCAGGACCATATTTCCTCCTATTCCTATCCTATTATACCAATTTGTTTCAACCGGACCGAACAAGCAAATAGACTAATGTATCCATAATGTGATGACGATGAGGTAGCCCAGAACTCCGATCAAACTTCCCGCCGTAAGTTCCAAGACTGTCCAATTCGGTTTTCCCCCATTGAGGATGTTCATCATTTGGATCTCTTCAAAAATGGCGATGGGGATGGTCAACAACTGCGGCCAGGTGAAACCCCAGGGCAAACCAACCAGGCCAAACAATGCAATTAAAAGATACGCCAGGGGGATCAGGAAGTTGTGCAGTTTCATTGCCTTTGACCAATCCAACCGGTTGAGCAGGTTCGGGCTCCCGCCGTCTCTATCCTCCACGTAAGTCCGCAGCGAAAACGCAATGCCCACCGCAAGCAGGATCAGGAAGATCGGCAGGGTGAGCATCCCCAGGATGGGGTGAGGCTCACCATTATTCACGATCAAAGCCAGCAAAGGGATCAGCACGGTAATCGCCACTCCCTCTGCCAATTCACCATACCCTTTCCTTCGGAAAAACAATGGCGGGGTTGAATCGAACAAAAAAAGGATGGCGATTGAAAACACCGGCAGCAGCAAGGTCAGGTCGGCTTGCCGGTTAACCAGCAGCAGCGTCACCAGCACCGCTGCGGTAGTGAAAGAAAACAGCGCATACATGAGGAACAAAGACCGCTGCGTCCCGAGTAAATACTGGAATCGCTTATGCCCTTTTTTGAGAATAGAAAAAGCACATTCGGGATGGTCAAAGTAACAGTCCAGCAAATTGCTCCCCCAAAACACAAACAAAAGAAATAAACAGGCGCAGAGGCTTTGCCACCAGAGGATCGACTTCCCCAGGTAATGGGCAACACCGGCTCCGATCGAAAAACCTGCCAATACAAGCAGGCTTGACCCCGGGCGTAAAATGCTTTTCAACAATCCTTTTTCTTTCATCTGGTTATCCTGCCTCAGCCGAGTGACGCTCCGCCATTGAGGGTGATCGTCTCGCCGGTGATGTATCCATTCGTGATCAGCAGGTCAATGGTCGCCAGCAGAGAAGCCATATCGCCTGCGCTTTGCATCGGCACCTTTGCTGACAATTTTTCCCATTCCTCCTCGGGCATCTCCTCCGGTTTGAGCAGCAACCCGGGAGCTATCCCGCAAACCCGGATTTTTGGAGCCAGTTGTTTTGCCAGCAGGCAGGTGAGTTCGTTGAGCCCCTGTTTGCTGATGGCATACGCCCCGTACCCCGTCCAGTGCAGCCCGGCTCCGGCATCACTTATATTTAGGATCACTCCCCCATTTCGCATCAACCTGGCAGCCTGGACGGAAACGAGCCATGGGGCGCGCAGGTTCACATTGAGCATGTGATCCCATTCCTGCCAGCCAATTTGCAGTAAATCCGACCTGGGCATGATCGCCGCTGAATTAACCAGCACATCGATTGCCTGCCGCTTTTTGGTAATCTCTGAAAACATCTTCTCGATCGCTTCGGGATCCTGCAGGTCAGCGCTATACAGTTCTGCTGTTCGCCCAATCGCTTCTATCTCGCGCCTGGTTTGAGCTGCTTCCTCCTCCGAGTGCCCGTAGTGAATGCCAATATCGAATCCCATTTGCGCCAGGTGCAGTGCAATGGCTTTGCCCACCCGGCGTGCAGCACCGGTAACCAACGCAAATTTGCTTGAATCCATCCTCGAGGGCATCTTATTTCCGCAGGAAATTAGAGATGAAGAACCAGATGTTCGCCGGTCGTTCTGCCAGCCGCCGCATGTAATAAGGATACCACTGCGTTCCAAACGGCACATACACCCGCACCGGGTACCCTGATGCCGCTGTCTGCTCCTGCAGATCGCGCCGGATGCCATAAAGCATCTGAAATTCCACGGCATCAGCGGGAATACCCATTTGCCTGATCAAATCGATCGCAAATCGGATTCTTTTTTCATCGTGGGTAGCCAGGGCTGGTATTGGCGGATGGCGTCCATCACGGCTCAAACGCGGGCTGCCTGGAGTCCTGGAGGCAACCAACAATTCTTTTGCCAGGCGGTCAAAATTAATATCCACGTCAGATTTCTTTTGGAAGGCAATCTCGCCCGGTTCCTTGTATGCGCCTTTGCACAAGCGCACCCGTCCATTCCACGCAAGCAGCTCGCGGATGTCTTTTTCAGTCCGGTACAAATAGGCCTGCAGGACGATTCCGACATTGGCCACACCTGCCTGGATCATCTCTTTATAAATTGAAAATGTATTTTCAGTCAGATCTGACCCTTCCATATCGATCCGTAAAAAAACGCCTTGCGCTGCGGCATGGGCAAGTATTTGCCGTAAATTTGTTTTGCACAGGTCAATATCCAGGTTCAGCCCGATCTGGCTTAATTTAACCGACACGTTGGCTCTGAGGTTGTTAACAACGATCGCATCGATGATCTTCAGCACTTCCCGGGTGGATTGTTTTGCCCCTTCGGCATCGATTGTGTATTCTCCCAGTTGATCGAGCGTGGCGTTCATCCCAACCTGGTTCAGCCTCTTCACTGCTTCCACAGCCTCACCCAATGTCTCACCGGCAATGAATCGCCGCGAGGCTTTACGCGCAGGCTTCCAGTTAAGGATGATCTTCTTTAACCAGGCATTTTTTGATAAGGCGATGAACAATGATTTCAACATTCTAACCTCTATTCTCGATGATAAAATCATTTTAACATAAGCGATAATCAACCTGTACCCCCTGAAGGCAAATGATGACAACCAAACTCCCCTCCTCTTATCAAGTTTCCCCAGAAGCCGCCAGGGCGATCAACAACCAGTCAGCGATCGTTGCCCTTGAGACAACCGTGATCACCCACGGGCTGCCGGTTCCCCAAAACCTCGCGCTTGCGCTTGAGGCTGAATCCATCCTGAGAGAGCAAGGGGTGGTCCCGGCAACCACTGCGCTCCTTGACGGCAAGGTCAAAGTTGGCATGACCAAAGCGGAACTGCAAGCATTGGTGCAAACTGCACACCCCGTCAAGGTCAGTTCACGTAACCTCGGAATCTGCGTTGCCCAAAAGCGCAGCGGTGGTACCACCGTTGCTGGCACCCTTGTCATTTGCCGGACAGCCGGCATCCAGGTATTTGCCACTGGCGGCATCGGCGGTGTGCATCGAGGATCTACATTCGACGTCTCTGCTGACCTCGATGAACTATCGCGCAGTCCCGTTCTGGTGGTTTGCGCGGGGGCGAAATCCATCCTTGATCTACCGGCCACCCTGGAGGTGCTGGAGACCCGCGGCGTGCCTGTCATCGGCTACAAGACTGAGGAGTTACCGGCTTTTTACACAGCCGCTAGCGGGTTACCTGTGGATGCCAATGCAAACTCTCCCCAGGAGGTGGTTGAAATTGCCAGGGCACATTGGTCTTTGGGCTTAGAATCAGCCATTTTGGTTTGCCTGCCCCCAGCGCCGGAATTTGCACTCGATGGCAAAGAAATAGACCAGGCGATGAACGAAGCGCTGGCACAAGCTGATGTGGACGGGGTATCTCGCGGTGCAGTGACACCTTATCTGCTTGCAAAGATGATGGAATTAACCCAGGGAAGAAGTTTGCAGGCAAACTTAGAGTTGCTCAGGAACAACGTCAGGCTGGCAGCCGAAATTGCGCTTCAATTGAGCGCTGTGCAGAACCTGAAAACCTATTGACGTTATGGCGTTGGGGTTAAGCTTGGTGTGCTGGTGGGTTTGCTGCCGGTGATGGTAAACTGCCCCGAAGTTTTGAACGTTTGCCCAACAAATATCTGAACTTCATATTCACCAGGCAGCCATTGTGCGCTGCTTGTGAGCGTCTTGTTACAGGCATCTGAATACCCCGCCCCGCCTGTTGACCATTTCCAGGCTTCGGTCTCGTAACACACCACCTGCCCCTCGTACAACCATACCGCCGTCCATTGCACACCGGGCGACATACGGTCGTAGGTGTACCCCGCATACAACTGGCTGACAGGCGGGTCAAAAATGTCTGTCGTGTTAATGATGACGCCGTCTTTGGTTTGCGTCGAAAACTCGATCGGGCTGAAAATGGCATTGATGTCCACCCCGACCGGGGTCTTGATCGCGGTCTGAACAACATCTGGCAGGTACGGCGTATATGTGTACTGCAGGGTGAGTGTCACCGTGGGAGTATACGTATCACGGAGCGTTTGAGTGATGGTCGGCGTTGTCGTGATTGTCGGGGTTCTCGTGATGGTCGGCGAAGGCGGAAAATAACGGTATGCCACCGGTTCGCCATAGCGCACCAGGAAGAGCGCTCCTGCCCCCAGGATTAGCGTCAATGCCACCATGCGCCAGCCGCGTTCGATCAAGTCCTGGCGTTTCCTATAGAATTGCAGCGCTCGTGCAGCCTTGATCGAGCGAAATGCTGCCACCAGCGCCGCAAGTATCGCCACTGCGATGAGTACCAGCAATAGCCGGAAGGTCGTTTCAATGTCGATGTTAACATTCATAATGCACCAACGGCATTATAGCATCGACAGGGCACTTATCTGCTCTTTGTATGGCTGAGCAAAAAGTGCCGGCGCGCCCCCCGTGTGCCAAAAAAGGATCTTTTCATTTTTCCTGAATTTGCCTTTGCGAATCATATCGATCATGCCCGCTGCCGCCCTGCCGGTATAGACCGGGTCAAGCACCAGTCCCTCATTTTCAGCGAACATGCGGATGGCTTCGTATTCTGCTTCCCCGGCAATCGCATACCCGGCTCCCAGGTAATCAGCATTCACCAGGATATCCTGCGGCTGAATGGACACTTTTTCTTCGAGGATCAAAGCAGCCTGGTTCGCAAGAGTTGCCACCGTGCTTTGCAGCTCTTCAACAGTGTGATCAATACTGATTCCAAGGATCTTGCCCTTCCACCCGGTGATCGCAGCCCCCAATGCCAGGCCGGCTTGCGTCCCTCCGCTGGAGGATGCGAGGAGTATCCAATCAAATTGCGCATGTTGTGCCTGCAATTCCCGCATCGCCTCCACATATCCGAGCGTCCCCACCGGGGTGGATGCACCCAATGGGATCAGGAAGGGCTTTTCGCCTCTCTCCTGCGATTCGAGGAAGACTTTCGCCAGTGTCTCCTCCCTTTTTTCCCGGCTCGTCCACACCACCGTTGCGCCAAACAAGGTATCCAGCAGCAGGTTTCCTTCAGCGATTTCCGGTTCTTTACCTGAAAGCACCAGGATGCATTTGAAGCCATATTTGGCTGCCAGGGCTGCTGTTTGCCGGCAGTGGTTGGATTGGATGCCCCCCACACTGATCAGCGTTCTGGCTTGCGCCACCAACGCTTCCCCCAGCACGTATTCCAATTTGCGATTCTTGTTCCCCCCCATTCCCAACCCGGTTTGATCATCCCGCTTGATAAACAGGTGCGGACCCTTCAATAGGTAGCTCAAGCGCGGCATCGCCTCGATAGGGGTAGGCAGATGCGCGAATTTCACTCTCGGCACGGTCATTGGACCTCCTGGCGGATCTTTCCAGCCCGGATTCTCCGCGTCAGGTTAAGGATGCGCGGAAGAACCTGCTGATAGAGAAAATAGAGGAATGGTTTATTCGGGAAATCCCAGGCGCCGATGCCTCGCTGAAGCACGCCTCCCAATCCTTCTTTGAAGCGGAAAACACCCGACATGCGGTCCTGTCCATCGAAATCATCCGGCGCTCCCCAAAGATCGTAGGTTTCACACCCATGTGATTTCGCCACGCGCATGGCTTCTAATTGCAGCAAATAGTTTGGCATTTTTTCACGCTGGTTCCCGCTGGACATGCCGTAAAAATACCAGGCGGTTTTGCCAAAAATAAACATCACCAGCGCGGCAACCGGTTCACCTTCCACCACAGCAATCAAAGGAATCGCATATCCTTTTTCGATGAACTTCTGCCAGAGGCGCAGGTAGTACCTTTCCTCGCGGATGATAAAACCATCCCGGTTTGCAGTCTGGGCGTACATGCGGTAGAGCAGCGGCAGGTCCTCTTTGCTTCCCGTGCGAATGGTAACGCCGCTGCGCTGCGCCAGGCGGATGTTGTAGCGCGTTTTCTGTTTCATCCGCGCCAGCCATGTCTCTTCCGTCCCATTGAGATCAATCAGCACGGTGTTCCTGAATTGGATTTGCTCCACGGAAGTGCGCCATTTTCTGGCAGTCAATTCAGCCAGGATTGCCGTTCCCAATACATCTGTTGTTTCCTCTGCGCTCCCGGGGATGCCCGTTCCAATGCTCACCTCAGGGTCAATTTTAATGAAGATGGCATTTTTCTGCCGGCAGAACTCCTCCACAGCATCCAGCATTTTCTTCCGCAGGGATTGATCCTCCCATGCTAAAACCGGGCCGCGCGGCACATAACAAACGGAGTATCGCGGACCGATCCCCAGCAGGCGGATGCTGCGCGTGAGCACCAGCGCACCTGCGGCAGGGGAATCTTCATCCCCGGTGAGCATGATCGGCTCAGCCTGCCAGCCGATCTCTTTTTTCTGCCCGGCCCATTCCAGTGTCTGCAGGATATGCGGATGAGGTAATTTACTCAAGAAATCATTCCAGTGGGTCAGGCTCATACCGCAGTTCCCCGCTTTTTTTGGATCCAATCTTCGATCTGCCGCGTTCCCCCTGCGCCGCATTTTGGCAAATTGTGGGCATCTTCAGGTGAAAAGAATTTCACCTGCAGCATTTCATCATTTTGCCGGATACTCCCGCCAGTGATCTCACCTGAATAAAGGAGAACGATGCCATTCCCGCGCGGATCATCTTCATAGGTGTAAATTCCCGCCAATTCGCCGATACTCACCACAAAACCGGTCTCTTCCAGCACTTCCCTGGCGGCACAGTCGCGTGGGTCTTCATCCACTTCCAGGTACCCTGCTGGCATATACCAGTCACCCTTCCAGGGGTCTATTCCCCGTTGAACCAGCAGAACTTGGCCGTCTTGCTCGATGCACGCAGCAGCGCTGACCTTGCGATGCTCATAATGGATCCACCCGCATTGCCGGCATACTTCCCGCTTGCGTCCATCGAGAATCTCAAATGCAAGCGCTGCCCCGCATTGATAGCAATAGTGCATCACGCTTCCATCCCCTGCCTGCGGATTTTTGTATAGAGCTGGTACATTCGATACAGACCTGGTGAATAAGGTTTATCCCACGCACCTGCACTTCGTTTTACCGCACCCCCAAAGCCGCGTTTAAATCGGTAGACTCCCCAAAGCCCATCGTGAACCTGCTTCCCGGTAAACAGGGCTTCCAGTTCCGTCTCTTCTTGATCCGGGATCCCCCACAGATCGTAAACCTGGCACCCCCGCGCTTTTGCCCATTTGATGGCTTCCCATTGAAGCAAATAGGTTGGCATTCGGTTTCGTTCTTCTTCAGTTGACGCCCCGTACAGGTACCACGCATTTTTACCTTGCAACATCACAATAATTCCGGCAACCGGTTTTCCCTGGAAATACGCCATCAGCAGGTTTGCCTGCCCTGAAGGCTCAAACAACTCCTTGACCTTCAGATAATATCCAAGAGTGTGTATGCCGAAATTATCCCGTTCGCCTGTCACAAGTGACATCGCATGAAAAGCATCGTAATCCCGGCTTTCCTTAACCTCAATTCCCTTTTTTTCGGCCAGCCGGATGTTGTACCGTGTCTTCTGTTTCATGCCGGACAAAATTTCCTCTTCCGGTGGAAGCAAATCGATAAGCACCGTCCGCCGCGGCTGTATCGGGGTTGAATACCGAAATCCGTGGTTCATTAATCCATCAAAGGTTTCTGCCGGTTCCCAGCCAAATGGTTCAACCTTTAAGAATACCGCTCTGTGAGATTTGCAAACCTCATCGATCTCATTGAGCAGGTTCACGTTCATCCCGATTGGACCTTTTGGGATGTAGGCGATCGAGTACCCCAAAGGAATTTTGCGGAACAAAACCTGTGCGCCTGCTTCACCACAGATCAAATGCTCGGCTTGCCATCCAAACCCGGATTTTAATACCCCCCAGCGCCCATCCTGCAGGAAATGACATTCCGGGTGTGTAGAAATAAACTCGGACCAGCGGGTGAGATCAACAAGCATATCAATCGATTGAGGTCAAATCAGGCGGAGGGGTGGCTGCAAGGCTCGAACCGGGGATCGTTTTATCGGCAAGCTTGATTATTTCGACGCTGTCGCCGCTATCCGAAAGCGCAAGCAGCTTGTCGATGGCTTTTGCCAGTTCTCCGCCGGTAAGGTTGGTATTATCCTCAAGCTGGAAAATATCCGGGTGTTGGGTGGGGTTGAATTTTTTTCCTTCCTCCCACAAATCTTCACTCAACTTTTCTCCCGGGCGAATGCCGGTGAAGGCGATCTCAATATCCTTGCCCGGTTCCAATCCCGACAATCGGATCAAATCTTCAGCCAGGTCCATGATTCGTACCTGCTGCCCCATATTCAGAACGAAGGTCTCGCCGCCTTTTGCCATGCCGGCAGCCTGCAAGACCAGGTAAACCGCCTCCGGGATGGTCATGAAGTATCGCTTCATCTCCGGATGGGTGATCGTCACCGGTCCACCCTTAGCGATTTGATGTTTAAAAAGCGGCACCACGCTGCCGCGGCTGCCCAGGACGTTGCCAAAGCGAACAACTGAAAAAGCACGCCCGGAGGTCTTTGCCGCATCCAGCACCACCATTTCTGAAAACCGCTTGGTTGCCCCCATGATGTTCGCCGGCCGGATGGCTTTATCTGTGGAGATCATCACCAGTTTTTCCACGTTGTACTTAACGCAGGCGTCCACCACATTGCGGGTGCCGAGTACATTATTATTCACGGCTTCGGCGATATTCATTTCCATCAGCGGAACATGTTTGTGGGCTGCCGCATGGAAAACGATTTCAGGTTGATGCTTCTTGAATACTTCTCCCAGTCGGTTGCAGTCCCGAACATCCACGATAACCGGTATCAACGGGAGACTCGGGTTACCTTCCTGCAGCTCAAGCAGCGATTCAAAAATGCTGTTCTCGCCATGCCCCAAAAGGATCAAACTGGATGGGTTCCAGCGCGCAATCTGCCGGCAAAGCTCCCGGCCGATCGATCCGCCTGCTCCCGTCACCATCACTTTCTTCCCGGATAGGATGAACCCAACCAGTTCTTCTTTCATGTGAGATGGCTGGCGGCGCAAGAGGTCGGTGATATCAACCTCGCGCAAACGGTTGATGGAAACCTTGCCTCCGATTAACTCGTAAATCCCTGGCATCGTTCTGAACGGAATGCCCTTCAGGCGGCAAATGTCGGTAATGGTCCGGATGACCTTTCCGGGTGCGCTGGGAATGGCGATGATCACTTCATCAACATGCTTGCCTTCTACCACCCTGCCAACGTCCTCGATGGTACCCAACACCTGTACGCCGTGGATCTGCTGGCCAATTTTGGTCTTGTTGTCATCCAGGAATCCCACCGCGGTCAGGTTGAGGTCAGGGTTCTTCTGCAGTTCACGTACCACCAATGCGCCTGCATCCCCCGCGCCAACGATCAATACACGTTTGTTTACCAGGTTGGGAACTGCAAGATTATTGGATTTGAAATTCTCTGCGATCAGGCGCAGTAAAAAGCGCACTCCGCCGATTAATAAGATGGACAACAACCAGTCGATGATCAGAACCGACCTGACGAAACCATTGAACAACTTCATCGAGTAAAGCACCAGCAGAACCACCGTCACCACCACGGATGCGGTCGTCACAGCAGAAGCCACCAGCCGAAGTTCGCGGATACTTGCGTAAACCCACATGCGCCGGTACATCCCAAACACATAGAATGCGATCGGCTTGACTACCAGCGAAACCCCGATCATCCAGTAGGCAAAGGGCAAATAGTAGAAAAATAACGGGCCCAGCTCAAAACGCAAGGCGAATGCGCCGAGGATGGAAGCCACAATGAGGATCAAGTCCAGCAGCACGAGGTAACGATTGCGAATTGTTGGTTTCGATTTCATCTACAATCCTCGTAAACCCAATACAGCGCCAATGGTGCGCAGGATGATGTTAAAGTCCAGCAGCAATGTGCGATGTTTAAGGTAGTACAGGTCATATTCCAATTTCACCACGGTATCTTCAACAGTTGAGGCGTAACGCTGATTGATCTGTGCCCATCCCGTCAGCCCTGGCCGCACCAGCAGGCGCGCCCTGTAAAAGGGAATCGTCTGTTGGAACTGGTGAACCAACTCCGGTTGTTCAGCGCGCGGTCCAACCAGGCTGTTCTCGCCCTTAATAATATTGAACATTTGCGGCAATTCGTCAATATGGCTGCGGCGCAGAAATCTTCCCATCCGTGTGATACGCTGGTCGCCATCGCTCGTCATCCGTCCCACGCCATTGTCCGTCGCATCAGCCAGCATCGTGCGGAACTTGAATATCCTATACGGGTTGCCATTCTTTCCGACCCGCATCTGGCTGTAAAAGATGGGTCTGCCGCTGTCGATCAAGATGAACAAAGCAATGAACGGGAAGAGGACAGCAAGCATCAACAATCCGATGATGCCGGCGGTTATATCCGCCAGGCGCTTGATACCCTCATACAAACCATTCGTATGGATCTGATCCAGGAAACTGCGCAGGATCCAATCCGATTGAAGCAATTGAACCGGTACACGCCCGAATAGATCTTCGTATGTGGTGGGCAGCGAGGTCACCTCAATACCCCCCTCCTCGGCGGTAAGGATGGCGCGGAAAAGGTCTGCATTCAGGTCACCGGATATGGCAAAGATCAGGTCGGTGATCTCCAGTTCCTTGATCTTATCCAGCAGGTTACTGCCGTTGCCAACAACCTTGCAACCGTAGATTTCCTCTCCAAGTTTTTTCTGGTCATCGTCGATGTAACCCACCAGGTCAAACGGGGCAGGTTGAACCTTGGATGCCATTGAGACCAAAGTTGTCCCTGCCAGCCCCGCTCCGATCACCAGCACGCGCCGATTAAAAACCGGGGCGGTAAACACCTTGATGTATAAAAATCGCCAAAGGATTGTGAAAACCGTCGCGGCCGCGATGAAAAATGCCATGCCGCGGCGGGGCAGTGAATTGGGTTCGGAGACAAAGAAAACAACGAGGTAGATCAAGATACTGATGCCGGCAGCGGTCGCGACGCCCTTCAACACCTCGCCATGCCGGTTAGCGCGGCGGATGTCATACAGGCTGATCAAGAGCACTATCCAAATAATGGGCAGCAAGTAAAACCAGGCTGGCGCACGCTGACCAAGGAATTCCCATGAAAAATTGAGTGTATCTTTCTGCGACCAGAAGAACAGGGCAATCAGCAAAGCCAAAGCAGAACATAAAAAGTCACCCACCAAGAGGATGAACTTCCGCTCGGATTGACGGATGCGCAGTCTGCCTTTTTGTGTCAGAGACTCCATGCCAGGTTACTTTTCCTTTTTCCCCGGAGTGAACAGGCTGATCCAGAAACCCGTTCCCCAGGAAAAATGCATTGTCATTATTGCCAACGGTATTCCAATAAACAATGCAGCGTTTTGTTGTTTGAATGTTGGTTTCAGCGCCCCGGCAGCAAGAATGAACATGTACATTAAGAAACCTGCAGCGAAAATCCAAAAGGCGGGAAACCAGAAGGTGGATAACAATAATAACATCAAAATACCCAAAACAAATAACGGTGGAAGCGCTTGCCGCCAGCGCAACGTCTCGGGGAATAAGCGCAGCATGCGCACCTTCCAAAATCCATAAGAGTAATACTGCTTTGAAAGGCTCCTCAAATCAGGG
>JAYRQY010000041.1:0-63826 GCA_041910365.1 Anaerolineaceae bacterium
CCGAGAGAATGGTGTTAATCTTCCGGTTCTGAAACACTTTGATCCGTTCAAAATGCGGGTCCAGGGTTGGCGCTGCCAGCCGTGCAATCACCAGCGCAACGATTGCCATGAACCAGAATTGATAGCGGATGGTGGTGAGCGCCATCCATCCAAAACCGATATACCAGACCCAAGCCAGTAACTGCAATTTGGTCTTGCTTACCGCCGCCAGCAGGGGAACCGCCAGGAGGGTGAAGAAGAAGATGTTTTGCTGCCAGCCCTCGTTGGTGGGCATGATCCATTCAGCGCTGAACTGGCGGATGGTCTGGTTATCGACCATGAAGAACATACTCTTCCATAAGTCAAAGCCATAATAATTTACCAGGGTCGCCAGCAGGGAAACCCCCACAACAATTGCCAGGCGTTTACGGTCACCTTTGAAAAAGAGAACAGCAGGGACGGTGAGGAAAAAGAAAATGATGAACGAAGCGTGAAAATTTGCCCACAAGCAGGCTATCAGCGGGAGGCTCCAAAGGAGCTTGTTGTTGCCATGCCGCCAACGGGCAAGGAGCAACAGAACAAACCCAAAGAGGGGGAAGGCCAGGATCTGCGGGCGCACCGACCAGCCGTTGATGCTGACGAGCACCGAGAACGCGATAACAATCGCCGAGGTTAACGGCGACACCTTGTACTCGCGCAGCGTGAGCCACAGAAACAGGTGATAGAACGCCAGGCAAAGCGAGGAGAGAACGCTGATGAGCGCTGCTCCGCCAAGTTTGAAGAGCCCCAGGAATAGAAGGGAAGGCAGCCAGAACAGGTAACTCGCTGGCTGACCGTACTGCGTGTACGTCATGAACTCGGTCGTGGGGATGGCGTGATTCTTGAGGATTTCTTCGGCAATGCGCATGTACGGCCAGAGATCGTTGGGGTAAATGGGAACAACGACATCGATGATCATGATCATCATCAGGATGAAGCTGAGGATGAGGAGTTCGAACCGGTTGCTTTTTGCCAAAGAAGTTTTCATGCGCCGTTGCCTTACTCTCAGGTATGATTAACATTATAGAGGAGAAATTAATTCCCGGCTCACTCTTTATTGGTTGTTAGATGGATTGGAGAAGAATGGATATAAAGAAGGATGCCCCAAAAACGATCGACGAGAATATCGCCCAGTTTCCAGCCGTAACACAGATCCTGCTTCAGAAGGTGCGCGAGGTGATCCGGTCTGTTGCCCCGGACGCCGTGGAAGCCATTTCCTACGGGATTCCTACCTACAAACTGCATGGCAACCTGGTGCACTTTGCCGGGTATGCCCACCACATTGGGTTTTATCCGGGCTCAGAAGCCATTGAGGTTTTTAAAGAAGAATTGAAGGATTATAAAACCTCCAAGGGCACCATCCAATTTCCGCTGGATAAACCAATCCCTTACGACCTGGTCAAGAGAATTACCGAGTACCGGGTGCAGAAGAGCCAGAAACCGCGTAAAGAGTGACATTCTCAATTCACTTGTGACCTCTTGCCCTTCCCAATAACGAAAAGTTGATTAGTAAACGCTAATTGGACTAATTTCACCTTATTTGGTATAGTATAGTTCAAATGATTTGTGAAAGGAAAAAATGTCAACAAAAATCTTTGTGAACTTACCCGTAAAAGACTTGAAAAAGAGTATGGAGTTCTTTACCAACCTGGGTTTCTCGTTCAATCCGCAATTCACTGATGACAACGCAGCCTGCCTGGTTTTCAGTGAAGAAATTTATGCCATGTTGCTGACTGAGAAGTTCTTTAAGACCTTCATAACAAAAGAAGTTACTGACACATCAAAGTCGGTTGAAGTAATCAATGCGCTTTTCCTTGACAGCCGTGCAGCCGTGGACGAACTTGTGGACAAGGCGCTAAAAGCAGGAGCGACCAGGTATCGCGATCCGGATGAAATGGATTTTATGTACAGCCGCAGTTTTGCTGACCTGGACGGGCACCTGTGGGAAATCGGTTACATGGATCCCGGTCACGTTCAATCATAACCCGGGCTGATTTGTGAAAGGAAGTAGTAGAGATGTCAAAATTTTCCACTTGCTTGTGGTTCGATCGCCGGGCGGAAGAAGCCGCGAAGTTTTACACCGGATTGTTTAAAGACTCATCGATGGGCGAAATTCTCCGCTATGGCAAAGACTCCCCCGGTGAAGAAGGCGCAGTGATGACGGTGTCCTTCACGCTCTTTGGGCAGGAGTTCACCGCCCTCAACGGTGGACCGGAATTTCATTTCTCTCCAGCGGTGTCCTTTATGGTCAAATGCGCCGACCAGGCTGAGATTGACCGGTACTGGGATGCGCTGGCTGATGGCGGTGAAGAGTTGCAATGCGGCTGGGTGACGGATCGGTTTGGCGTCTCCTGGCAGATCACCCCGGCAGTGTTGTTTGATATGCTGAATGACAAGGATCCCCAAAAAGCCTACCGGGCAACCCAGGCGATGCTGAAAATGGTCAAACTCGATATCGGGGAACTGCAGCGCGCCTTTGATGACCGCGATTGATGTTCTCCTGGTTCAACTCGCCAACCCTGCCCGGCGCGCGCTCAACGCTGCGGGGATTACCACGCTGGAGGAACTCTCAGGCCGCAGCAAGGATGAGCTCATGGCGATGCATGGGATTGGGAAAAATGCACTCGCGACCATTGAACAGGTTCTTGGACAAAATCACTTGAAGTTACGCTAAAAATCCATGCAGTTAAAACAACCCCTTCGTGATTGGGTTTAATTGAGTATTGCTTAATTGCGTTTTATTTGATATCATTATCTAAAGAGAATGATTATCGATAAGCAAATGCATCAAGTTCGTTATGATACGCTTCTGCAGAAGTTGAAAGCGCGCCATTCACGCATCACTTCACACCGGCTGGCCATGTTGAATTTGCTTGCAGCCTCAGAAGGCCACCCCAGTGCCGCGCAAATATTCTCAACCCTGCAGAAACAATTCCCGACCATCAGTCTCTCAACCGTATACAACACGCTTGCTTTACTCAAAGAAGAAGGTGAGGTGCTGGAAATCAATCTACCGCTGGAAGCCCGCTTTGATGGCAACAAACCGTATCCGCATCCGCATCTGATCTGCACAGGCTGCGGAAAAATCCTGGATGGCGATGAATTATCCAGTATTTCCGACGCAGGCCAGGAGGTCTTCAAGCGCTACGGGTTCGAGGTGGCGCAATCCCAGGTTGTTTTCTACGGCAAATGCAAGGATTGCCGTTGACCATTCATACAAATTCGAAAATTAATTAAAAAGGAGAAAAATGAAAAAGATAACCAAACTCACCACAGCCGCCGGCGCACCGGTTCCGGATAACCAGAACGCCGTTACAGCCGGCCCACGCGGACCGATGATGATGCAGGATGTGTGGTACCAGGAGAAACTGGCTCATTTTGACCGCGAAGTGATCCCAGAGCGGCGCATGCACGCCAAGGGCTCAGGCGCATTTGGGAAATTCACCGTGACCAAGGATATTACCAAGTACACCAAAGCCAAGATTTTTTCCAAGGTCGGCAAAGTAACTGAAGCCTTTGTGCGTTTTTCGACCGTTGCCGGTGAACGCGGCGCTGCCGATGCCGAACGCGACATCCGCGGCTTTGCGAGGAAGTTCGATACCGAAGAAGGCAACTGGGACCTGGTGGGTAACAACACCCCGGTCTTCTTCCTGCGTGACCCGCATTTCTTCCCCGATCTCAACCGTGCAGTCAAGCGTGACCCCAAAACGAACCTCCGCTCTGCCACCAACAACTGGGATTTCTGGACATCGCTGCCAGAAGCACTGCACCAGATCACCATTACCATGAGCGAACGCGGCCTTCCCCTCTCCTACCGCCACATGCACGGGTTTGGCAGCCATACCTACAGCCTGATCAATGCCAAGAACCAAAGGGTCTGGGTGAAATTCCACCTGGTCACGCAGCAGGGGATCAAATGCCTCACTGATGAGGAAGCCGCAAAGATTGTTGCCGGTGACCGCGAAAGTCATCAGCGTGACCTGTTCGACAGCATCGAAAAGGGAGATTTCCCGCGCTGGAAGATGTACATCCAGGTGATGACCGAAGAGCAGGCCAAGAAGATGCCCTATAACCCCTTTGACCTGACCAAGGTCTGGTACAAGAAGGACTTCCCGCTGATCGAGGTGGGTGTTCTTGAGCTGAACCGCAACCCTGAGAATTACTTCCAGGATGTGGAACAGGCCGCCTTTACCCCGGCAGCCATCGTACCGGGCATTGGCTTCTCGCCCGATAAAATGCTGCAGGGACGTCTCTTCTCCTATGGCGATGCACAACGCTACCGCCTGGGCATCAACCATCACCAGATTCCGGTGAACAGCCCCAAGAATGCCCCTGCCCATGCATCCCATCGCGACGGGCAAATGAGGGTGGATGGCAACCACGGTTCCGCGGTTGGTTACCACCCGAACAGCTTCGGCGAATGGGAAGAGCAGCCGGAATTCAAGGAACCCCCGTTAGATTTGTTTGGCGCAGCAGATAGCTGGAATTTCCGCGAGGATGACAGCGATTATTACACCCAGCCCGGAAAACTTTTCCGCCTGATGAGCAAGGAACAGCAGAAGGTGTTGTTCGAGAATACCGCCCGCGCCATGGGTGATGCGCCGGAGTTTATCAAACTCCGCCACATCGGGAACTGCCTGAAAGCCGATAAGGCTTATGGTGAAGGTGTGGCAAAGGCGCTGGGTCTTTCAACAAAAGACGTCAAGTAAAAATATCCAAGCCTGTAAAGTAAAAAGCCGGTGAGCAAGAATCACCGGCTTTTGTTGTATTCGTACCACAGCGTTATGATAATATTCATCCGCAGTTAATTTTTTATTGTTGTTCAAACACAATTTTCAGTTAATAGCGGGCGAAATGAAAACAACAAACTTGCAAGACGATCCAAATGTGGTTGATGAGATTAGGAGTCTGCTGACTCAACTCGATAAACATTCCACCATCTCCGATTTTGAGGAACACATCCAGATGGATGCCGCCCGAGAGTCGCTGCGGTGCTGGCACGACGGGAACAAACTACTGGCATTTGCATATGTAGATGCATATGCCAACCTTTGTTTTGAGATCGCTCCGGGACAAACTTCTCCTGACCTGGAGAGAAGTATTGTTGACTTGGGCGTAGGTGTTCAAAAGCAGCGCAACCTGGCTAGCGGGAAAAACGCGACCCTTGATCATAGTTGTGATGCATCAAATGTCGAACGGTTGGGTTTCCTGAAGAGAAACGGATTTGTTGAAGAAGAGATTCGCAGCCTGTTTTTTACCCGTTCTCTGAATGAACCGATCCCGCCAGCACCATTTCCATCAGGGTACACCTGGCGTTCCGTTACCCCCGGTGACCCGATCAAATCCCTGGTAGCGTTGCACCGCGCTGTGTTCGGAACCGGGCAAATGACTGTGGAATACCGGCAGGCGATCATGAATGCCCCGCAATACACAATGGACCTGGACCTGCTCGCAGTTGCGCCAGATGGCTCTCTGGCAGCCTTCTGCATTTGCAGTGTTGATGAAAATGACCCAACCATCGGTTACACAGATCCAATCGGGGTTCATCCTGCCCATCAGCATAAAGGCGTGGCAAGGGCATTGGTTGGAACCGGGCTGGAACTCCTGGAGAAACGCGGTGTGCAAAAGGCGGAACTTGGTACGAGCAGTGAAAACCTTGCCATGCAGCAACTGGCAGTTGCTCTGGGTTTTTCCTGTATATCAGAAAATCACTGGTTTTCCAAAGCGATCAATTAATTACCTCCCGACCAGATGTCTTTCGTTTCTTTTCCCCCCTCATTTCAATGGTAAGTGAAGGTTGGCGCCCAAATCAAACGGAATTGACATCGCGCCGGGATGCTGTATAGTGATACTGAGATCGTTTTTACAGGAGTATCCATATGAAAACTGACCGGCTCACCAGGTACCTGGCAGCTGCCGGAACCATCCTGGCAGGGCTGCCCATTGCGGCACCGATTCTATTCGCCATCGTATCGCTGATTGCTGAGGGCAAGTTCCTGTTCGATTACCTGATGCCCGCCGAGTTGTTCTTCCTCTCGCTTGGCGGGGCGGCCCTGCTCATCTGGGCGGCTATCCGGGCACATTCCCGCCTGAAGTTGCTCCTCTGGAGCCTGGGGATCGGTGTGGCATTCCTGCTCGGCAGCCAGGGGGTGGCAATGGTCACCGGGTTGGCCAATGGCGTGATCGGTTTAGACAGCGCCTGGTTTGGCGTGGTGGTGGCGATGCTGGTCATTTTTATCCTGGCAATGACCGCGCTTTTTGTCAGTGGAATACTCCTCTATCGGGATCTAAAAAAACCAACCTCTTCTAGTTAACCGGGGCTTGGATAAGCCGCCCCCGGCTTCTGAACCAAGCGACCGCCAGGAAGCCTGTCTGTAGCACACTTGCCAGGAGGACGATCCACAGGATCTCCGTATACCCTCCGCTGATGGTGAAAAGAATATCCGACAGGTGCAAAATTGTCGGAACAAGGAAAACCGGCAGGTCTTCCCTGGTGAGTGGCCGGGTCATCTTCCCGCGCCAGAAGACGAGCAGCAGAATCGTGGGTACCAGCAGGTGGAACGCAAGCAGCGCCCATTCAACAGGCTGACCTTTCTGGAAGATTGGTCCCAGCCACAGCAGCAGGCTCGAGAGCGGGCTGATCATCAGCAGCAGGGCAGCAATGGACGCCAGGATCGGGTACACCAGCCCTACCCACAGCCGATAGCCGGAGCGCTTGTACCACCAGCGCCCAATAAGGATACATCCGCTTCCATAAAGCATGATCAACATCCAGCCCGGAAAATTGAAGACTGGTACCTGGAGGATGTTTACATCCGTTGATGAAATGAACCAGTTCCACCTTCCTGAAACCACACCACCGCTGGTGAAGACCTGCCGGATGGCCAGGGGGTCCAATGAGAAATCCTGCAGCATGCCAAACAGGCCGATGATCGGCGGTTTAGCCCAGGTGGGAACGCGCGTTTTCTCAAGGAACCACAGAGAGGTGATGAGCACGCACACTTCGATGAGGGGGACAGATGCCGGTACAAATCCGATCATCACCAGTGACCTCCCGAACGTATACAATCCCATCACGCTGGCAGCGTTCTCATAAATGGAGGCATACAGGAACACAAAACCAAAGGCTTCCAGCAGTTCTGAAACCGGATGCTGACTTCTTTTAATCAACCACAGGAAAACAAACAGGCTCACAAGGATGACGATCCCATCCTGAACCAACCACGGGACCGGAAAAGGCTCGGCAAAAATATAATCCTGGATATTCATAATTCCCTCCACTAAACGGCGTTTACCTATTAAGACAGCATCCTTCTATCGGCGATAGTGCATTAAGATAGATTCCTTTGCTGAGAGGATATGAAAGGAAAAACGAATGGGGATTCCTTAATCCTGATGTTTCTTGCGATATTCTCCGCCTGATCCGGCGCAAAGGTGGCGGCGCACTCAGTTCGGGAGGGCGGATTATGTCCTACGCAGATTGTTCAGCGATTGGGTTTTTCCTGCCGCGAGATAAAAAGGAATGTCCAATAAACTTAAGCCAGGGACTCATCCACAAGGGCTGAGTATCCCTCCAGCCAATTTTCGTAAATCTTTACATAACTCACTCCGCCAGCGAGGAAAGCCTGCCAGTTTTTGATGGTTTCGTTTGCCTCGAATACAGAGACGCGCCCATCTATATCCTGCTCATCATAGGAACCCCTGAGTTTCTCGCAGACTTTTATATGAATTTCAGCCCAGCCCATCAGGATCATCGGGTAAAACTGGCGCAGGAAGTCAACCTGGTTCTTGAGCAATTCTTTGCCCGCCCCAGCCATTTGGGTGTAACGCTCCATGTCTGCATAGGCTTCGCGCTCTGCTTCGTCATCGGGATTGCCGTGGTCGATATAGTCACTCCGATCCCCAGAAGCGCCTTCCAGTCCATCGATTTCCCGCCGCAAGCCTTCCAGCTCCCGCATGCGCTGCTTATGGAACGCCGCCATCTCTGATTCCGTCATCCGGGTCAGCAGTTCTTCATCTTCACTTCCATTAACATGATATTCGTAGCTGACCTGGTAGCGGTAAAGCTGGCGGCAATCCGGGCAAACTCTCACCTGATCTTTTTCATTTATTTCACCGCGAACACCGGGAATCGTTTTAAGTAATTGGGATACCTCTGGAAGAGGAGTGTCATACTCGGGGGCGGCGTATTTTGAGAAGGAATGTTCCTCGTTCTTTAGCCGGGAGCAGATTGCGCATGCGTTATCCATCAAATCAGGGTCTCCTCTGATAATCATAGCATGGAAGCGTTTGAAATCCCCCGCCAGGCGAGTACCTTAAAACTTCCGGGGAGTTCAAAAAGCCCTTGAATCCAATTCATTTCGTTATATAATGATTTCAAGTCGCTGGACGGCTAAAAACATTTAGATTGGGAAAGGAATAAAATGGCGTTCTTTAAAGATATTCTCTCCAAGTTAGGAATCAAAGGCAAGGCTGCAGCCGCAGCCCCCGCAGCAACCACCGCTGCGAAACCCGCTGTGAGACCCGTGGTAAAGCCGGGTGCACCCGCTTCCCGCTCGGTTACTGAAATCCTTAATGACGTGAGTAGTGCTGCGGGTCCCGTTAAACCCGCTGCCATGGACATGGTCGATGTGGAGGCAAAACTCAACGGACTTGCCAAAGCCAACCCGGAAAAATTGGATTGGAAGGTCTCGATCGTTGATCTGCTCAAACTCCTCGGCATCGATAGCAGCCTGACCTCCCGCAAGGAACTGGCCAAAGAACTCGGCTGCCCGGCTGACCTGATGGGCGATTCAGCCAAAATGAACGTGTGGCTGCACAAAACCGTATTGGCCAGGATTGCTGCAAACGGCGGCAAAGTACCGGCTAACCTGCTGGATTAATCCCCAGATACACCAGGAAGAACAACCATTAAAAAAAGCGCCTGAGAAGGCGCTTTTCGTTTTTCAAATAATGCGCTGCAACGAAAAAGATTTTGACTATAATTAACCAGTGTAAATGATGCAATACAGAAGAGGTGACTGATGTTCCGACGACCAATCCGCAGGGCTGCCAGGCGTATGGCAGCAGGCGCAATCAAACAGAACGAAGTCTTTCGCGCCAATCAACTTTTTCTGGCCGGACAGTATGAAGCGGCTGCCTCTGAATTTATCCATTCCGCCCGCCGGATGGAGAAAGCCGGCAGACCGCGGCAGGCGGCGAACCTGCATGCGCGCGCAGCCATTGCCTGGGCGAAAGGCGGCATGGAAGAGAAAGCCAACAACCAGGCGAATATCGCCTTCAGCCAGTTTACCCTGCTGGGTATGCAGCAACGCATCAGCGAATTCAAGATGGAACTCGAACAAGCGCTTCACCCTGCGGGCACTGCTGCTTTGGTGACCGGCGGGACAAAGCCTTTGACCACTCCGCCGCTCCCAGCCAGCCAGGTGCGTTCTGCTCCGGCGGCAGCCATCAAACGCGGAAAACTGCCCCCCGCCTGCAGTGAGTGCGGTGCCCCGGTGCGGGCTGACCAGGTGCAGTGGATTGATGCCTCCAGCGCTGAGTGTGATTTCTGCGGGGCTATCCTGGCAGCCGAGTAACCCGGGATGCCTAAAGGCGCATATTCACAGCAGATCCAAAAGCAACGTCAGGCACGCGAAAAACGCCTCACCGCAAACCCGCGCAACTGGTTCTCACTGATCGGTTTGTTCCCCCTCGTGCCGGGAGTAAACTCGCTTGGGGGCAAATCACCGGCAAGCATAATCATTCCGGGGCTGCAACAAGCAGTGGAGGCTGTTTTTTTGCTCGAGGGTAATGCAGTGATCCTCGGGGATGACGCAAAGTCCGTTGTGCTGAATAGGTCGGCTCCACAGGCACGCGCATTGTGCACTGACCACGACGGCGAACCGGACATCCTCGGCATCGGCAGTGTGCAGATAATGGTGATCCAGCGCGGAGAAAAATTCTTTTTGCGCGCCTGGGATGTACAATCAACAGCCGTTAAAGAATTCAAGGGGTTGAATTATTACCCAATCGATCCTGCCTGGCAAATCCGTGGGGAATTTGTTCCCTATCCTACACCAAGGATCATCCCCGGCGAGGATGCGATTGGCACGCGTACGGAAGTCGCGTATATTGGCGAGGCTATTTTTGAGGTTAATGGGGTTTCCTGCCGGTTGATGGCCGCGGATGAAGAAGACGGGCTGCTGTTCAATTTCACCGACCTCACCCGCTCAGACACAACCTACCCCGGCGGGCGTTGGCTGCTCTCAAAAAAACCTGTTAAGAATGCAATTACCCTGGATTTCAACCTGGCACAGAATTGGCCGTGTGCCTATACCCCTTATGCAACCTGCCCGCTGCCGCCGCTGGAAAACCGGCTCCAGGTTCGCATTGAAGCCGGCGAAAAACGTTATTCCTGACTCAATCCACGTTCCCGCCAAAAACCTCGCAGTGCTGCTTGAGCAGCGTTTTGGCCTGCCATATCAACGCATTTAGCAGCGTGCCTTCTCCGGCTTCTGCGGTCAACGCCTCTTTGCTGAGCGGTTTTCCAAACGAGACCGCCGGGGTGAGGAATATCTTCCCCGGGTGCATCAACTGCGACATTACCTGCCCGAATTCCGCCAACCGTTGTTGATCGATCTGCTTCCGGCGCAGCCGGGTGAGCCAGTGCCTGGACCAATGCGCCGAGACGCATCCGCTGATGATTGCCGGTTGCACCCTTAACCCCGAAACATACTTATAGAACATCTCGAACACATCCAGCCAGCCATCGATCGCGCTTGAAGCGCCATGGTAAACTGCCGGATCCGGATCGCGATGACCACCGGCAAAATAGACGAGGACGCCGCCATCTTTCAGGTGGTTGATCGCATTCCGCAGTACCAGCATCCGGTTGCGGGTATCTTCCCGGGAGGCAAAGAGGATGTGCTCCTGCAGGTTTGGAAGCAACCGAAAAAAGGGGATCTCCGTTGAAATCCACTTGATATCCTTGCGCGGCAGGTTGGAAAAGATGGTCAATCCATCATAGGCACCCGGGTGGTTGGTGGCAATCAGCAGCGGACCGCTGGCAGGAATGTTCTCAAGTCCCTGAACCTTCACCTGGTCACAGAAATGGGTCAGGCAAACCTCGCTGGCTTTGGGTAAGCCATCTGACCTGGTGGTTTCATCGAACGGCGCACCAATATGCGCAAAACTGGTGGTTATTTTATTAAAGAAAAACCAACCCAAACGATGGGTGAACCGGGTTTTGGGCAGCCCGGCAGCGCCGACAATTTCATCGATCAGGCTGTCACTCAATTTTGCGATGGTTGCCGGGTCAGTGGGCATCTGGCACTTCCTTTCTTACCAAGTTTAACCCCTGAATTCAAAAAAGTATGCTGGCAAATAAGATACCGCAGACTTGCTATAATAATATCCTGTGGATTAAGGTCAGGAGGAATCATGATCACCATCAGTGAACTGCAGCGCATCCTTGAAATGGAGAATGGAATCATTCACGAACAACTGAATGGTCTTACCCAGGCAGACAGCCTGCGCCAACCCCAGCCGGGAGGGAATTGCCTGAACTGGGTGATGGGCCACCTGTTGACCAACCAATTAGAGATCATCGAGGTCATTGGGGCAAGGCCGCCATTTGACGCATCGCGCGTTGCCAGGTATGAGCGGGATTCTGACCCCATCCGCGGGCAGGAGGAGGGTGTGCTGGAGCTGAACTCGATGGTCAGCATGCTCGACCAGACCCACCAGGTGATCACCGCCAAACTGCAGACGATGAGGGAAGAAGATTTTGACCGCGAGGTTCAGATCGGGGAGCGGAAGGTAAAACTGGGATGGCGCGTTTTCTTCCTGCATTTTCATTACACCTACCATCTTGGCCAGCTCGAGTACCTGCGCCAACTCGCCGGCAAACTGGACAAGGTCATCTGACGCAATAGAATGACCGTCGATCAGGATTCGCTCATCCGGCTGCTCACGCTGCTGGGGCTACATTCGACTGTGGAGAACATCCAGCCGTTGACCGGAGGGATCTCTGCGGGCATGTCGCTGGCAACCCTCAAGGATGCAGGTGGGAAGACCATCCGATGGGTGATCCGGCAGCCATCCGCTGCGACACTCGCCATGCGTCCGCACGCGGCAGTGATGGAATATCATCTCCTGCAAACGATGAGTGCGCAAGGATTGCCGGTTTCAAAGCCGGTTTTCCTGGATGAAAATGGGGCTGTCTTTGGAAGCCCATCACTGATGTTGGAATACCTGGAAGGCGAAATTGATTTTTCATTGCCCGCCGCTGCCGGTCGGCCAAAAGAGATGGGCCGGTTGCTATCCTGCATTCATTCTGTTGATTTATCTGCGATCAAGTCCGCGCAAGTACCCGCCCTGCCCCAAAGTTTTGACAGCCTATGCGGCGAAGCTCCGGCGTCTCCTGACGAAGACTTAAATGAAACATCCATCCGGCAGGTGCTCAAACAAAACTGGCCGCCTGCCGTCTCCAACCCGCCAGTACTGCTGCATGGTGACTTTTGGAGCGGAAATATCCTGTGGCGCGGCTGCCAGGTAAGCGGCATCATTGACTGGGAAGATGCCTGGATCGGCGACCCGCTTCTCGACATTGCCGGAACCAGGGTCGACCTGGCATACACCTTTGGTTTGCCGCTGGCGCAGAAATTTACGCGTGCCTATGTATCGCAGCGGAAGATACATTTGCAATCCCTTCCCTGCTGGGACCTGGTGGCTGTGTTGTGGCTCATTCGTTTTATCAACCACGACCTGCACTCCTGGGCATGCTTCTATCATGGATATTCAAGGGGCGATGTCACCGCAGACCTCATCAAGGCGCGGATCAATGCTTTTAGTGCTGCCGCTGTAAAGCGGCTTGCAATACAGACATCCCGTTGACCGTACAGAATGAAATCCATCCGGTAAGTTGAGGGTTAACATTAGTGTTTTTACACAACCTATTCATTGAAGCAAAGGATTCCAATTGTGACCTATGAGTGAGAAAACGTATCGACTTTACCCGTACCGCTGGGTCATCCTGGCAGTGTTCATGCTCATCAATATCGCCATGCAGATGCTGTGGATCACCTATGCTCCGATCACCGGGGTTGCCGCCAGTTTCTATGGCGTCACTGACCTCAAGATCGGCTTCCTCTCCATGACCTTTATGATCGCTTTCATTCCCCTCTCGCTGCCGGTTTCATGGGCGATTGACACCTATGGATATCGGCGCACCGTGAGCATCGGTGCTATTTTGATGGCAGTTTGTGCCATCGGGCGAGGGCTGGCGGGGAACAATTACACGCTGGTATTGCTGGCAACCATTGGGCTGGCTATTGCCCAACCTGCCTTGATGAATTCGTGGACGAAAGTGCCGGCACTATGGTTCGGGCGCGAAGAGCGGGCAACAGCCGTAGGGCTGTTGACGCTATCGGCACTGGTGGGTACCGCCCTTGGGATGGTGGTCACGCCGATGCTGGCCGATTCACTGACAATTTCGTCCATCCAACTGGTTTATGGCGCTGCAGCCGCGGTCACTGCCATTCTGTTCGTGCTCCTTGCGCGTGAAAAACCGGCCACCCCGCCATGCGAGCCCGGCGAGGACGACCGTTCCTTGATGCTGGACGGTTTGAAACACGCGCTTTCCATCCGCAACTTCTGGTTTTACCTGGTGATCATGTTCATCGGGATGGGAATCTTCAATGGCATCACCACCTGGGTGGAAACGATCATCCGCCCGCGTGGTTTCTCCGTCACTGATGCGGGCATCCTGGGCGCGCTGATGCTCGCCGGAGGCGTGTTAGGCGCGGTGGTCATCTCCTCGATTTCGGATAAATTGCACAAGCGGCAGGTGTTCCTCCTGTTCGGCTTCGCTATGGCGATCCCGTGCATTTTGGGTCTGGCTTTTGCCCACCATCAGTTCGCCCTGTTCACATTTTCCTTTGGTCTGGGATTCTTCCTGGTGAGCATAAATCCGGTTGGGATGCAATATGCGTCGGAGATCACCCAACCCACCCCCGAAGGAACCTCGAACGGGTTGGTGCAGCTGGCAGGGCAATTGAGCGTGGTTTTTGTTTACCTGATGGATGCGCTGAAAACGCGGGAGGGTTCCTACACCCCGGCTTTGCTCTTTTCCGCCGGGCTGCTGGTTATCTCCCTGTTCTTGATTGCGAAAATGAAAGACCCGGCTCCGGTCATCGCAGAAGAACCCGGTCGCCAAACCTTGTGAGATGGATTAGGCTGCTTCCTTCATGGCTTGCATCACCTCGTGAAGAATGACACTCTCCTCATCGGTGGGCATGCTGATGATCCTCACCTGTGAACCCGGCGGGTTGAGGAACTGAACCTGGTCTGGCCTGGCTGCCCGGTTGGCGTCCCGGTCAAAGCGGATGCCCAGGTTCTCGACCCCGGCGCAGACGCGCTCACGCAGTTGCCAACAATGCGTCCCAACCTCATCGGTGAAAATGATGGCGTCAGCGCCGTTCATCTGCCAGTAATAGCCGCCGATGTAATTCTTCAGGCGGGTGGCGTATACATCGTAGGCAGCCTGGCAGCGCATGTTGCCTGTTTCAGCAGCAGCGATGACCTCCTCAAGGTTCGACGAGTACCCGGTGAGCCCGATGAGCCCGGATTGATTGTTGAGTATCTGGCTGACCTCATCGGCGGTCTTCCCGCGGCGGATCAACTCCAACACGACCTCCGCATCCAAATCGCCGCAGCGGGTGGACATCACCAAGCCGGCGAGCGGTGAATATCCCATCGAAGTGTCCACCGTGTGCCCCCCGGCAAAGGCTGCCACGCTTGAGCCTCCGGTTCCCAGGTGGCACATAATGAGTTTAACTTTTTCCAACGGAATCCCCAACAGACGGGCAGCCTTTGAGGATACGTACTGGTAAGACAGGCCATGAAAGCCGTATTTTTGGAAGCCGAATTGACCAGCCAATTCTATGGGGAGCGCGTACAGGCGGGCAGCGAGCGGTATGTCTGCATGGAAGGCTGTATCAAAGACAACGTACTGGGGGATTGCCGGCATCTGTTCGCGGTATACCTGCACCACCGCATACGAATTCGGGTTGTGGATCGGAGCGAGCGGCAGGCATCGTTCCAGCAGTTTCTGCGAATCCGGTGTCACCCGGGTTGTGCGGGTGAGCCACTGCCCGCCATGCACAAAGCGGTGACCCGCCGCGTCAAAGGGTATCCCGTGCTCTGAAAGGATCGCGAGACATTCCATTGCCGCCTGCCGGTGGGAAGGGAGTTTGACCTGGTAGGCATGCGCGGATCCATTCACCAGAAAATCGATGCGTGGTTCCTCCCTGGTTACCGTGGCAACGTTGCGCGCCTTGCCGCTGGCAATCACCGAAGCATTGCCATTCTTATCCACCCCATAAACTTTTATGCTTTGCGAGGAACTGCCGCAATTGATGATGGCGATATTCATCCTGGATCTCCCTTTTGGAGGCTAATTCATTTTACCCGTTCCGTCTAAAAGTGATGCGGGTATCCAATCGTGATTATCTTCCCCTTAATTACGGTATGATTGTCCTATGCGTTTGTTGATGGAATTGGACCGATGCCCGGGGATTCGCCGCCAGGGACGCAGGATTTCCCGCGAGGCTGTGCGTGCCATCATCCCTGATGGCGACAAACTGCTGCTGGTGCATGCCAAATGCGACGGTGATTACAAGTTTCCGGGTGGTGGGGTCAAACGGGGGGAGGACCACACGGCTGCCCTTATCCGCGAGGTAAACGAGGAAACTGGCGCAACCTTGCGGAATAACCTCATTGAATACGGCAAAGTGATCGAGTATGACCGCCCGACCGAGAAAGGGTTTGACCTGTTCGTAATGACCTCGTACTACTATGTGTGCCAGGTTGAACCGGAGATCGGTCCGCCGCACCTCGAACGATACGAATCGGAACTGGGTTTCGACCCGGAGTGGGTGAGCATCGCCGAAGCCCTGGCAGCCAATCAGAGCTTGCTTCAACAATCCTCCAAAAAACGCGAGCGCTGGGTAAAACGTGAAACCGCGGTGCTGCGGCTGCTGCTGAAAGAACAGAAGGGAGCGGGATAATGGCGAAAGTATTAACAACTGAAGAACGCTTTGCGAAGGCGCGGACCCTGATGCAAAAAGCCCGTGAAATCCCCGCGTCCAATGATGGCAGCTGGGGACTGCTCAGCTATGCCGCGCAGGTGAAGGACACCTTGCGCCAGGCGCACGACCTCCTCAAGTTCCTGCCGCAAACCGCCGGCGTCAGCGCTGAACAGAAAAGTGAAGCCCGGGATCTGATGCAGGAGATCGCCGCGGTTGAAAAATCCATCCTGCACAAGACCTGATCCAGAAGGGGAGCATGTTTATCTTGCATCAGCTTGAAACCAGGATCGCCCACCTGCCGGTAAAACAGCAGGAGATCATCATCGAAATCCACAATATTGTTGCGTCCATCTCGCCCAATGCGGATATGCGATTTTATACCGAAGGCGTGGCGTACTATGAGGGCTGGCGCGGCGGCACGATCAAAGCCGGGCTGTGCATGGTCGCCTGGAGCCCCCGGCATCCCTTTATGATGAAATTTGGATTGGGGCGATTTCTGCCAGACCCCAACCATCTGCTTCAGGGCAGCGAACTTGCCATGCGCTTTTATCCGCTCCCGGATTACGAGCAAATCCCCTGGGATGCCATCACCGATCTGATAATGGCAGCGCAACAATTCACCCCCACCCTCGAGAACACATCCATCTCGGCGGTTATAAGAGAAACGCCTCCCCAATAGCCACCAATCCTTCGATCTCATCCGCTTTTTCAAGGCGCTGTGATATCAGTTTTATCTCCACACCCTTGGAGTTTATTTTCACGACCGGGGGGATTTTCCCGGGGTAGCGGATGAGCGCATTCTCAATTTCAGGGGTCAGCAGTTCGCGGGCTTTTTCCTCCTGGTTGGTCCACATCATGTAGCGCTCACGCAATGCCATCCGTCCGATCAGCGACTCCTCAATGCTCAGTGCATCCTCCGCTTCATCTCCGATCATCAGTTTTAACATCGTGTTCTTGAGCACATCACTGATGCCGCCAAGGTTGACATCGGGTTGTTTTGGGCCGATCATAAAGACCCCCGGTGAAAAACTTGCCTGTGCGGAAAACCAGCGCGTGTAATCCCTCATATGGGTGGTGCTGCTGCTTGAGCCTGAAGAAACGCGCAGCCCCTCCATCACCCAATTGTCCCCGTGGAAGCGGTATCCCGCCTCAAGCCGTTCACTCACCTTTTCGTAGCGCCAGTGTTTCCGGTTTGCCAGCTCGATCAGAACCTGTTCACTTTTTCTTTTGCGATAAGCAAGAAAAATGAAAAGCATGCCAACAAGGATGGCGGTACCAAAAACGACCAGCAAACTAGTGATGATATCGTCCATTTATGTCTCCTTTAATCACTGTACATATCAAATTGTATAATGAATTCAAATTCTTATCACTTCAGCGGAGGCTCAAAATCTGAGCCTCCAGCTAACCTACCATCAACCATACGAGGTGGTGAACATGAGTTCGTTGCGCCAGTTATTTCTTCTCGACCCATCAATCATCTTCCTGAACCATGGCTCGTTTGGGGCTACGCCCATCCCGGTTTTCGAAGCGTACCAGCACTGGCAGCGCCGCCTTGAACGGCAGCCGGTACTCTTTTTGGGGAGGGAGTATGACGCGCTGCTGCTCGAAACCCGGCAAAAGCTGGCGGAATTCCTCAATGCAGATGCCGAAGACCTGGTCTACATTCCCAATGCCACCCACGGGGTGAACATCATTGCCCGTTCGCTTAAACTGGCACCGGGAGACGAGGTGCTGGCAACTGACCACGAATATGGCGCCTGTGATTACACCTGGGAATTCCTCTGCCAAAAGACCGGGGCGAAATACCTGCATCAGCCCATCCCGCTGCCGGTTCAGTCTGAGGAAGAGATTCTCGACCACTTCTGGCAGGGGGTTACGCCGCACACCAGGGTGATATTCATCAGCCACATCACCTCGCCGACCGCGCTGCGGATGCCCGTGGAGCATATCTGCAAGCGCGCCAGGGCTGCCGGCATCCTCACCGTCATTGACGCCGCCCATTCCCCCGGGCAGATTGCGCTCGACCTTCGGCGATTGGACGCTGACGTGGTGACGGGGAATTGCCATAAGTGGATGATGAGCGCAAAGGGGGCTGCATTCCTTTATGTGCGGAAAGACCTCCAGCACCTGGTTGAACCGTTGATCGTCAGCTGGGGATATACCCCAACCCCTGCCACCACCACCGGCTCCCGCTTCATTGACCTGCTGCAATGGACGGGAACCCGTGATCCGGCTGCAGCGCTCACCATCCCGGCGGCCATCCAATTCATGCAGGAGCATGATTGGGAAAACGTGCACAATGACTGCCGCCAGCTCCTGCGCGATGGAATCGGGCAAATATGTGACCTGGTGAAGCAGCCGCCGTTGTACCCGCTTGATTCAAACCTTTACCGCCAAATGGGGATCGCGCCGCTGCCGCCCTCCAACCTGGATGTTCTCAAATTCCGGCTATATGACGAATACAGGATCGAAGTGCCGCTGATCCAATGGCAGGACAGGCAATTCGTGCGCATTTCGGTGCAGGGGTACAATACGCAGGCGGATGTGACCGCGCTGGTGAAGGCGTTGGCAGTCCTTTTACCCCAGGTTGCGCTTTAAGAGATATCCCTGCACTTGCAGATCAGCCAGTTCGCGTTAACCTTCTCTTAAGATTCAGGGAGGATAATTTGGTCTTGTTGTGCCAGCCAAAGGGAGGTAGTCCTCCGGCTGTTGCTTTTTCCAATTCGTGCTATCATCTTCATTTCAGGTGACCATTATGAATCTGTTTGATTTTAAGAAGATCTACAAGGAATTCCCCCGTAAGTTCTGGCTCGTGGTAGGTGTATCCTTCATAGACCGCGTCGGCGGAACGATGCTGTTTCCGTTTTTCTCGCTCTATATTACTGACCATTTCAATGTGGGCATGACGGAAGCCGGGATTGTGCTGGGAATATTTTCCATCTCCGGACTGGTGGGGCAGATGATCGGAGGCGTGCTGACCGATAAATTCGGCCGGCGTAAATTGATCATCGGCGGGCTGGTCTTCAGCGCGCTGAGCACGCTTTCACTGGGCTTCGTTAACAGTTTCTCCGTTCTTATCCCGCTTGCAGTGGGCATCGGGTTGCTTTCGGATATTGCCGGACCGGCACACGGCGCGATGATTGCCGATATCCTGCCTGAGGAAAAGCGCCAGGAAGGTTTTGGCGTGCTGCGTGTGGTAGCCAACCTGGCATGGATCATCGGTCCTTCCATCGGTGGTTTCGTGGCGGGCAAATCCTTCCTCGCACTCTTCATTATTGACGCCGTCATCAGTTGCATCGTCGCTTTCCTCTTTTACCTGCTCATTTCCGAAACCAAGCCCGAACCGCATCCGGGGCACATCCCCGAGGGCATCGGAAAAACCTTCGCGGGCTATCTCAAGGTGCTGAGCAACTGGGCGTTCATGGCTTTCTTGATGGCAGGCATGCTGATGGGGATCGTGTATCAGCAGATGTACAACTCGCTTTCGGTCTTTCTGCGAGATAACCACGGCATCTCCACCTCTCAGTATGGTTTCCTGCTCACCGCCAGTGCTATCGTGGTCATCCTCTTTCAGTTTAGCGTCACGCGCTTCAGCAAAAAGAGACCACCATTCGTGATCCTGGCCATCGGCACGCTTTTTTACATGGTTGGCTTCAGCATGTTCGGGTTCTTCACTCAATACTGGTGGTTCGTGACCGCCATTGTGGTGATCACCATCGGCGAAATGCTGGTGGTGCCGACAACGCAATCGGTGGCTACCAGCTTCGCTCCTGAGGATATGCGCGGGCGCTATATGGGTGTGTTCGGCATGACATGGATGATCCCCGCCACCATCGGCCCCGGGCTCGCCGGCATCATCCTGGATAACTACAACCCCAATCTTTTGTGGTATATCGGAGGGGTGCTGTGCGGGGTTTCAGCGCTGGCATTCTTTGCCCTGCACGGCCGCCTTGGCAAACAGAAGCGCTTTGCACCTGCTGCCGATGATGCCGCGGCGACTCCGGCTTAATGGTCTTATGGAATTCAAGCGCAATTGGGATAATTAATCAATGACCAGCGAACCTCCCCTGGATTTCCGCTCCCTCTATGACCATTTCGACGCGCCCGTCACGCCCATTGACTGCGGTGTGGAATGCGCCCGGTTCAACCCGCACCGCAAGCCGTTCTGCTGTGATATCTGCCACGCCGTACCGGTGGCCTACCGCAGCGAATGGGAATACCTGCGCCTCAATACCCGCTTATGGCACAAATGGCGCGGCAATGAATGCCCCGGGGAACCCTGCAACCCGATGGAATTGCTCAACCAGACCCCGCATCACCTGTTCCTGCTGGCATGCAAAGGACCGGCGTTTTGCGAACGCGAATACCGCGCCTCCTCCTGCCGGCAGTTCCCCTTCTTCCCCTACATCACCTCGGATTTTCGCTTCATTGGCCTCACCTATGATTGGGAATTCACCGACAAGTGCTGGGTGCTCAGCCACCTTGACCAGGTGACCGCCGAATACCGCAAAGAATTCGTAGCCACTTATGACCGGCTGTTCTCCATCTGGCTGGAAGACCTGGATAGTTATGCGCTGCTCTCCGAGGAAACGCGCGACCATTACGCGGCAAAGAACCGCCGCTTTCCGCTGCTCCATCGCAATGGCAGATACTATTGGGTCAGCCCGAAGACCGAGAAGATGACCAGCGCAAAGCCTGCCGCTTTCAAGCCGTTTGGCCCATATCGAGAATAGCGAGTGGTTATTGGGGATTAAGGCGCATTCCTGAGAAGTTAGAGAATCGATCGCAGAAGCACAAAAGCCCGGGGGATTTCCCGGGCTTTTTACCTGGGGGGGGAGAATAGGACTACATACATTCACCCAGGTCGCATTTGTTGTTCTGGTTGGAATCGGTATACCGCCGGCAATGCCCCGGGTAGGAGCATCCGCGCGGGCAGCGCACGGTGCAATTGCTGGCGGATGGGCTGCTCACCACCTGGGGGAGTGCGGTTGGCGTTGGCGCGGCAGTTGCCGCTTGAGTAACGGATGCCTGCGCGGTTGCTGTGGGAACCGACGCAGTGGCTTGAACTTGTGCGACGCCCGTTGAGATTTCAGCAGCCTGCACGGTGGATACGGATTGGGCGGTCTTGAAATAGGAGATGACGTTGGCAGCCGCCAGGGTGGAAGCCCCGCCCACCAGGCCCATCAAAGCCAGGAATTGCCGCCGGTCCACCTCTTTTGCAGCCGCCGGCACCGGAATCGCCGCCGGCTGCCCGGGCAGGGGAAGCTGCCCCATCCCGCGAATGGCAAATGCCTTTTTCGCTGTCTTGGCAATCCAGCGCCAGTGAAGCCCCAGTTTGAGCACGACCAGTCCAAGGGTGATGATAGACGCATAGACATGCACATCCAGCCAGGTGCCGAAATTATTGAGGTCGAGCGCGAACCAGGTGGAAATCGCCAGGCCGGTTTCGAACATCATCACCGCCCCCACCATGATCAGCATATCCAGGAGCAGATATATACGGGAACGGGCTGTTGTCCTGCCAAAAAAACGGGTGAACACACTGGTCACCCAATCCCAGTGCAGCAGCAGGTGGACGAGTGCCAGGATTGTCACACTTAACCCAAGCCATTGATGCAGCACCACCCCGGTCAAATCCAGGTAAAAGCATAACAAATACCCCAGGAACATGCCCAGGTCGATCCACCAATGTGTTTTTTGCGATGGTTTTTTCATGAATACCTCTAAAAAATCCCAATAACAAGTAATTGTTCATTCCCTTTATACCCAGCCTGCCGGCAGCACTGGTTTAGTTCTTGTATAGGTTTTCTGTAAACTATTTGAAAGTTTATTCTCAAAAATCCTGCCGGGATTTGTGTAAAATGAAAGCATCCCTGTTCACCGGACCGGCACATGAATTGCAAATTGGTCATCTTTGATTTTGATGGAACGCTCGCCAATACCTTTCCTTTTGTCCTTGCCATGTTGGATGAACTGGCTGACAAGTTCAAAACCCGCAAACTCAACCACGATGACCTGCCCCAACTGCGGCATTACCCGCCCCTCAAGATAATGCGCATGCACAAGGTGAGCCTCTGGAAACTCCCCTCGATCGTAAAATACACGCGCCTCCGCATGCACCATGATGCCCATCGCATCGACAAGTTCGAGGGCATTGATGAAGTCATCCGCGGACTGGCCGCCCGCAGCATCAAGCTGGGCATCGTCACCACCAACACGCGCAAGATCGTCGAGCAGGTGCTGGGGCAGGAGCTCTTTGGCCTCTTCGACTACTTCGTGGGCGAGGTCTCCCTGTTCGGCAAGCCCAAAGCCTTGCGCAAGATGCTCAACCTGGCAGGATGCGAAAACACCGAGTCCCTTGCCATCGGCGATGAGATCCGCGACCTGGATGCCGCCCTGAAGGTGAAAATCCCCTTCGGTGCTGTATCCTGGGGATTTTCCTCTCCCGAATCCCTGAAAGCCCGCAATCCGCAATTCACGTTCACCCACCCCTCGCAAATACTCGAAACAATTGATTGATAAATTGCAGTAGTAAGGCAGGGTTCCCGCTGCCGGCGGATCAGTGGCAGTTCTTCCGGATATCCCTTACAATACCTGCTATGGTAATCCCGCACTATCTGTTGGTTGCCCTGGCTGCGTTCGCGGCCGGGATCGTCAATGCCCTGGCCGGCGGTGGCACGCTGATCTCGTTTCCCGCGCTCACCCTGCTGGGCATCCCTCCGGTGGCTGCCAATGTCACCAACACGGTGGCCCTGTGCCCGGGTTACCTGGGCGCCACGCTGGCGCAGCGCACCCTGCTTACGGACCAGAAGCAGCGCCTGTGGTGGTACATTCCGGCGGCTGCGCTGGGAGGATTGGCGGGCGCTTTGCTGCTGCTCTTCACCGGCGAACGGCTGTTCACCGCCATCATTCCCTGGCTGATCCTGCTGGCCGCAGTGCTGCTTGCGGCGGGGGAACCCGTGAAAAAATGGCTGGCAAGGCTGCAGGCGGACGAATCCGATCCCCGGGGGGAAGCAATGGTTTCGCTGCCGGTGGCGCTGGCATCCGTGTACGGCGGCTATTTCGGCGCCGGCTTGAGCGTGATCCTGCTGGCGGTATTGGGCATGGCGCTGCACGATTCGCTGACAAAACTCAACGCCGTCAAACAGGTGCTGGCTTTTGCGGCAAACGTTGCCGCGGCAGTGGTCTTCCTTTTTTCGGGCAGGGTGGTCTGGCTGGCAGCGCTGGTGATGGCGGTCAGTGCGCTGCTGGGCGGTGCTGTTGGCGGCAGGCTGGCGGGCAAGCTCAACCCATCCGTGTTGCGCTGGGTGGTGGTGGTCATCGGGCTGGCAGTTTCCCTGTATTATTTCTTGAAATAATCCGGTTTTTATCTTCATTTACATAATTAACCCGGGTTGACACCTGGAATGACTGTCACTGCGAGGAGGGCGTTTTTTTGCCCGACGCGGTCGCGGTTGTTGCATCCTGAACGAAGTGAAAGGGCGGTCACCATTATTCACATAATTAACCCGGGTTGACACCTGGAATGACTGTCACTGCGAGGAGGGCGATTTTTGCCCGACGCGGTCGCGGTTGTTGGATCCTGAACGAAGTGAAAGGGCAGTCGCGGTTGTTGCATCCTGAACGAAGTGAAAGGGCGGTCGCGGTTGTTACATCAACCAATTGAATCTTCCCATTGATTGTAAAAACCCGTTGTAATGTGAGTATAATTAAGAGAAATATTGCCTTATTTATCGAATAGGAGAAAAATGGGAGCTTTTGATTTTCTTTCAGGAACCAAACGACCTGCAGCCGGAACGCCCGCTTTGCCCGCCCCGGCAGTGCTGGAGCAGCTGGTTGCGCTCAACCGCGCCAGCGCACCCTGGCAGATCATCCCCGGCGGCGCAGAGAATGTTGACCTGATCGCCGAGTGGAAGATCGTCGATGCGCAGTGGTACCAGATCTTCGCCAAAGCCGGCCTCACCAAGGTGTTCCGCGTCTACCTCAAGCTTGACCCCGCAGCGCATGAAGTGCGCGCCATGGACCGTGAATATACCCTCTCGTGGTCTGCCGGCATCCCCTCGCTTTCCGTGGCGGTGAGCACGTTCAAGGGGCAGAGCTCCTCGGTGGAGTTTGGCAGCGCGTATGCCTTCACCGAAACACTGGCGCCCGGGCAGGTGTACCAGTACCGGTTCAACACCAATGAACTCAAGAAGCCCATCCAGGACGTGGTGACGCGCGCCGGGTGGGTGTATAAGGGCGTGGCGTTCGGGAAGTTATAGACAGCAAAAACCGTAAACAGTGAACCGAGAAACGTGAACCGAGAAACGTGAACCGAGAACCGGGAACCGCTAAAGAACGCTAAGAAGAACCTAACGGTAAAAAAAACCTTTTACCGCTAAGAACGCGAAGAACGCTAATGAAAACCGATTGAATGGTACGGGCGATCGGTCGCGGTTTTTGCACTCCGATGGCTCTTTATCGAAGCCGGTCGCCCCGACCCACAAAAGACACGTGACCGGTCGCGGTTTTTGCACTCCGATAGGTTTTTATCGGAGTTGGTCGCCCCAACGGACGATTGGTCCCCCCAACACAAGGGCAAACCCCCGACCCACCCCTGCAACTCTCTACCGTTTCGTCATTGCGAGGAGCGCGCAGCGCGACGCGGCAATCTCACCTGAGCGTTTTGAGCGCATTGGAGTTTATTAGAGATTGCCACGCCATGCAATGAACGCATGGCTCGCAATGACGGGACTAAGCTTGACATGTGACGGTTACTCCGCGTGCCCCCTCTCGCGCTGCTCGGGGGCGCAAAGACCGCGTCGCGATGGCAAAAACCGGGCGGTTCATCCCGCAAGAGCACACTCTCACTGCGTGAACCGCCTGTGAATTCCAACTCACTAATAACTAATTACTAATTACAAATCACTATTCTCGGTTCTCGATTCTCTGTTTTCTATTTACGAATTACGATTCTCGACCTTCTACCCTCTTCACCACCAGGCGGACGCCATCCACACGGACAACTTCCACGCGGGTATTGGCGGGGATGGCTTCAGCGCCGTCCTCGGTCTGCCCGCTCCAGCGCTCGCCGGCAACCTGCACCTCGCCGCGCGGGTTGAGCTTCGTCACCGCCAGGCCGGTTTTCTTCTCCAGCGATTCGCGTCCGGTGACCACCGGGGCTTTCATGGCGCGCACGGCGATGAGCACCACCGCCAGGAAGGTTCCACCGAGCAGGATGCCCATAAAGATCACCAGCGGCACCGATACATGGCTGAAAGCCGGCACACTGGCAGAATTGAAGAGGATCAACGCCCCGGCAATGAACGATCCCGTGCCGGCAGCCGTGAGCGCACCGTGGGTGGGTGCTTTTATATCCAGGATGAAGAGCACGAACGCCGCCACCAGGAAGACGACGCCGAACCAGTTGACCGGCAGAATGCCCAGCCCGTAAACCGCCAGCGACAACAGCACCACCCCCACGAACCCGGCAAACCAGCCGCCCGGGTTGGAGAGCTCGATCAATAACGCCTGCACCCCCACCGAGAGCAGCAGGAAGACGATATTCGGGTTGGTGAGCAATCCGAGGATGCCCTCGATGAGCGTTTGTTCGATGGGTGTGACCAGCGCACCCTTCAGATGGAGGGTGACAGTTTCTCCAGCCACCACCACGCTCTCACCTTCCAATTGCTGCAGCAGGTCGCTTACATCCTCCGCCACATAATCGATCAACCCGGCGGAGAGGGCTTCTTCGGAGGTGGCGGCTTTGGCGCTCTCAATGGCAGATTCCGCCAGGGCAACGGCTTTTTCACCGCGCCGGGCTGCCAGTGCGCGTACGCTGGCTTTGAGGATCTCCTTGGTTTTGGCTTCCTCGGTGGTCTCCAGGTCTTCACCCTGCAGCCCCACCGGGCTGGCCGCGCCAATGGCGGATTCAGGGGTCATGGCAGCCACATGACCTGCCAGCACCAGCAGCGTTCCGGCAGAGGCAGCCATCCCGCCGCGCGGGGAAACAAACACTGCCACCGGCACCGGGCTGGCCAGGATCTGCTGCACCAGTTTGTTCATCAACTCCACCCCGCCGCCCGGAGTGTTCAGTTCCACCACCACCAGGTCAGCCCCGCGGGCTTGCGCCTGGTTGATGGCGCGCTGGAGGATGCCATGCCAGACCGGCGTCAGCGGACCGTCCAAAGTCACCAGGATCACTTCGGGAGTGTCAGCCTGCGCCATCACCCCGTTCGCGTTCCCCAATACGGCTGAAACGACCAGAACGAGCAGGAGGAACGAATTCAGCAGCTTGATATTTTTCATTTTTGCCTCTGCCTGCATTATAGCACCCGCATTTCTATAAAAATCCAATGTTTTGTTGACGTTCTTCTAATACTTTTTGGCTATTCTTATCCTAACAGCAAAGGGATCCCAAAAGGTTCCCGGCAATCATTTTTTGTATCAAGGAGTCAGAAATGTCCAAAATCATCGGAATTGACCTCGGAACTACCAACTCGGTTGTCTCCGTCATGCAGGGGGGTGACCCGGTGGTCATCAATACTGCAGAGGGTTCACGGCTATGCCCCTCGGTGGTTGCATTCACCAAGAGCGGCGAACGCATGGTGGGGCAAACCGCCAAACGCCAGGCTGTGGTGAACCCTGAGAACACGATCTATTCCATCAAACGCTTCATGGGCCGCCGCTATGATGAGGTGGCGCAGGAGCGCAAGATGGTGCCCTACGAAGTGGTCGCCGGCCCCTCCAAGGATGCGCGCGTGCGCATCCCCGCCACGAACCATGAATATTCGCCCCAGGAGATCTCAGCCATGATCCTGGGCAAACTGAAAACCGACGCGGAAGCCTATCTCGGCGAAGCGGTCACCCAGGCGGTGATCACCGTGCCGGCTTATTTCAATGACAGCCAGCGCCAGGCAACCAAGGATGCCGGCAAGATCGCCGGGCTGGACGTGCTGCGCATCATCAACGAGCCCACGGCATCTGCACTGGCATACGGGCTGGACAAACGCAAAAACGAGAGGATCCTCGTCTTCGACCTCGGCGGCGGTACCTTTGATGTTTCCGTGCTTGAGGTTGGCGAAGGCGTTTTCGAGGTCAAATCGACCAATGGCGACACCCACCTGGGCGGCGACGACTGGGATGAGATCGTGGTCAACTGGGCAGCGGATCAGTTCCAAACTGACCAGGGGATTGACCTGCGCAAAGACCGCCAGGCATTGCAGCGGCTGCGTGAGGCGGCTGAAAAAGCCAAGATCGAGCTCTCCACTGTTATGGAAACGGAGCTCAACCTGCCTTACATCACCGCTGATGCCAATGGACCCAAGCACCTCATCTTAAAACTCTCGCGCTCCAAATTCGAGCAGATGACCGCTCCCCTGTTGGAACGCTGCCGCAAACCTTTTGAGAATGTGCTCAAGGATGCCAAAGTCAAAGCCTCAGATATCGATGAGCTGGTGCTGGTGGGCGGCTCCACGCGCATGCCGCAGGTGGTAGACCTGGTGCGCAAACTGATCAACAAGGAACCCAACAAGGGCGTCAACCCGGATGAGGTGGTCTCCATCGGTGCGGCAATCCAGGGCGGTGTGCTGGGCGGCGAGGTGAAAGATATCCTGCTCCTTGACGTGACCCCGCTTTCATTGGGTGTCGAAACTTTGGGCAGCGTGATGACGCCGATCATCGAGCGCAACACCACCATCCCCATCCGCAAGAGCCAGATCTTCTCCACCGCAGAAGATAACCAGACCGCAGTGGATATCCACGTGCTGCAGGGCGAACGCCCCATGGCATCCGATAATATGACCCTCGGGCGCTTCCGCCTGGAAGGCATCCCCAATGCCCCCCGCGGCCTGCCGCAGGTGGAAGTCACCTTTGATATCGACGCCAACGGCATCATCAACGTCACCGCCAAGGATAAAGCCACCAGGCGCGAACAAAAAGTGACCATCACTGCCAGTACCAATCTGCAGAAGAGCGACATCGAGCGCATGGTGCAGGAAGCCAAGGCACACTCGGCAGATGACGAAAAGCGCAAGGAAGTAGCTGAAGCCCGCAATCAGGGTGATAACGCCGCTTACCAGGTGGAGAAAGCCGTCAAGGAAGCCGGCGACAAGATCCCGGCGGACCAGCGCTCCCAGGTGGAAGCCAAGGTCCAGGAGCTGCGCCAGGCGGTCACCGGCGACGATGCCAACCGCATCCGAAGCCTCACGGAGGAGCTGCAGCAGGTGTACAGCCAGGTGATGCAGGCTGCCGGCGCCCAGACCCAGCAGGCGGCTGGCGGGCAAGCCCCCGATGGCGGCGAAGCGCCAAAGTCAGACGGCGACGTCATCGACGGCGAGTTCACCGAGCAGAAATAGCATTCACAAGACCCGGGAAACCGGGTCTTTGATTTTATCTGTTGTTTCCATAATGTGACGTTAAAAATAGAACCACGCAAGTCCAAATTTCGTTGTTTTAATCTTTTTGTTTTGGATTGTGCAATAATGGTTAATAGTTACTTGTTAATCTTTACTCGGAGCCTATATGGCGATAATCGTGAAGAACAATGTTTCTGGAAAAGTGTGTTCACATTGCCACATTTGGAAACCACTTTCAGATTATTACAGAGATTCTACTCATGGACCAACGCAAGGCGGAAGACATTGTGTATGTAAGCAATGTCGGAAACAAAAAAAGCTTCAAAACAAAAAGGAGATTATCTTTTGAAGAAAAGACTTTCGAATTTAGCTATTTCACTAATAATTGGCTTTACAGTTGCACTAATAGGGCTTCCAGCCCGGATTACGGAATATCTTAATCCGGGAGATGATATGATTACAGCGATCATTGTCCAACAAATAGGAATTGGCGGGGCAATTGTCAATCGGATTCTGTCTAATGCTTTGGGCTTTGGATTGTTATCATTAATTATTCTTTCAATATTTTGAAAACCAAAAAATGAGAAATCAGAGCCCAACCAACAATCACAAAATGTAGATGAACCAATAAATGATGTTCTGACAGATAAAAAGGACTAAAGCCTTTTTGTATGGGCAATGATTGTGAATACGTTCATTTTAAGGAATAACTTAGTAATAAATATTACTTAATCGCTAGGCTTACAAAATCTTTACATCAAAACCTACAGCGTGCTATACTTAAATAGCAGGAGAAAGAAACAACTGCTAAAGGAGATGAGCTTATGGGAGAAAGTGGCGGTAAGGCCGATAAAGGCAAAAAGGAACAAAAGAAAAAACCAAAGATGACCATCAAGGAAAAACGCAAAGCCAAACAGGAAAAGAAACACCCAACCCCGACGGTTTAGTTTGAAACCACAAAAGATGCCCCGCAAGGAGCATCTTTTTCTATCAATTCCCGGTGTAAACCAGGCGGTAAACCCGGTTTCCCTTGTCATCAGAGATGTAGAGCGCACTGTCCCCGCCGATGAGCACATCCGCCGGCCTGCCCCAGGTGGCGCTGCTGCCGCAGCTCTCTCCGGCTGCCCGCCAGCCCGCAACAAAGGTCTCGCTGCCCAATGGAACTTCGCCATCTAAAAGGATGCGCTCCACCCTGCAATCCCTGATCCCGGCTGAGCTGGTATTCCACGATCCGTGATACGCCACGTAAAGGCTAGCCTGGTATTCGGCCGGGAATGCCAGCACTGAATTGCCCAGGGTCATCCCCAATGGAGCACTGTGCGCCAGGTCGGTGAACAGCGCCGGCACCACGTTGGTCAACGAACAATCGAACCCCTGTGGCAGTGCCAGTCCGGTCTGCGGGTCAGCCACTTCTGCTTCCTGCGTCAGGTTCGCCCCCATCACTGCCGTGTAACAGTACGGCCATCCATGCGACTTGTTGCCCTGCACGGGGATGATGATCTCCTCCGGCGGGAGGGTGTCTGAAGTTCCGTTGCCATCGATCAGGTTATCACGCCCGTTGTGATTCGCCCATAACTGCCCGGAAGGCGTCCAGAGGAAATCCACGCTGTTGCGCAGCCCCCAGGCATACACTGCCTGCAATCGCTCATCGGAAGCCCCGGCAAAGGGGTTGTCGGCGGGGATGGTGCCATCCGGGTTGAAGCGCAGGATGGCTGCCCGGCGCGGATCGCTTTCAGCGCAGATGTTGCAGGAGGAACCGGCACTCACATACAGCATGCCATCCGGTCCGAAGTGCAGCGTGCGCGAGGTGTGCCCTCCGCCGCCGGGGATGTTGGCGGTGACGAGCTCAGACGTTTCAAAGACTCCATCGCCATCCCCATCTTTCAGGCGGGTGATGCGGTTGAGCTCCGCCACATACAACCACCCGTCGTGGAACTCCAGCCCATGCGGACTGTTGAGCCCGCTGGCAACGATCTCTGTGCCATCGGAGAGACCGTCGCCGTTGCGGTCCGGCAGGCGGGCGATCTCCCCGCTGCGGTAGAGCGAAACATACAGCTCACCATCCGGGCTGATTGCCATATACCGCGGCGTTCCCGCCAGGTTATCCGCAAAGATGCGGATGGCAAAGCCCGGCGGCACAACGAGCCGTGCCGATGCTTCATCCGGCGCCGGCAGCACCAGCGGCACCGCGGTGGGGTTGAGCGTTGCGGTTAACGTGGGTTCGGCAGGCTCGGGCTGGTAGGCGGTCTCCGATGGCGAAGGGAGAGGGAAGGAACTGGAAGTTGCCACCACAGCCGGCAGGCTTGCACTGCGCCGGATGAGCAGCCCAGCCCCAACAAGGATGACCAATATAATAAGGATTAACAACACCCTGGCAAGTTTCATCATCGCTCCAAAATAATAAGACTAATATTGTCCTATTTGTTTCATCATAATGGATTCCGATGGATTTTGCAACCAATGAATTCACACGCCAGCGGCGAAATCCAGATACAATACACATATGGAAAAACAACAACGTATTCGCTGTAAAGCCCTCGCCTGGATCGAAGACAAGGGATTTCTTTTTGTCGCAAGATACCACGACAATGTCAAAGGGGATGATTACTACCGCTCCATTGGCGGCGCAGTGGAATTCGGCGAGCGCTCCCAGGAAGCCGTAATCAGGGAAGTGCAGGAGGAACTGCAAACAGAGATCGCCTTAATTGCTCCGCCTTTCGTGGTGGAAAACCTGTTCACCTGCGATGGCGAGCCGGGGCACGAGATCAACTTTCTCTTCCCGGCGCGCTTCGTGGATGCTGGGTTTTACGAGCGCAAAACCTACCGCCTTGTGGAAACGAACGGGAAGGAAACTGAAGCCTTGTGGATTCCCATCAGCACGTGCCTCAGCGGGGAACTGCGCCTGGTTCCGGAAGAACTCTGTACGTGGTACATGGGTAAAAACAAAGGGCATGCATGACCGTAAAGAAATTCATCGTAACGGTCATCGGCGGGGTGATTGGAGTCTGCCTGCTCCTGGCGGTGGTGGCTGCGATTGCCTTTCGCATAGCCGATAAATCCACTGGGACGATCCTCTCTTCAGGCGAAAAGCGCGCTTACCTGCTATATGTACCGGAGAGTTATTCACCGGACACACCGGTGCCCTTGGTGATCGTCATTCACGGGTTTGCCCAGTGGCCTGCCCACCAGGCGTACGTGAGCCGGTGGAATGAACTGGCAGATGAGCAAGGCTTTCTCGTGGTCTACCCCTCGGGAACCAGTTTCCCCAGGCATTGGCGCGCAGCCGGCGATGTGCCGGGGAGCGGCAGCCTTTCCATTGACGCGCAGTTCATCTCAGACCTCGTTGACGATTTGCAGCAGGACTATTCCATCGACCCGGCACGCATCTATGCCAACGGTCTCTCCAACGGCGGGGGCACGTCTTTCCTGCTTGCGTGTGAACTCTCTGACCGCATCGCCGCCATCGGCAGCGTGGCAGGGGCATACCTTTACCCGCTGGACGAGTGCACCCAAGACCGCCCTGTTCCGCTGATCATATTTCACGGTACGGCAGATCCGATCGTCCCCTACCTGGGCGGACCTTCCGCCTCCTTCGATATCCCTTTCCCCAACATCCCAGCCTGGGTGAAAGCCTATGCCGCGCACAACCACTGCGCTTCGGAGCCGCAAATTCTCCCCTCCAGCGGGAATGACGTCAGCGGCATGCATTACACCGGCTGTGAACAGGGATCGGATGTGCTCTTTTACACCATTGCCGGGGGAGGGCATGCCTGGCCGGGGGGGAATCCCATCCCGCCGGTGATCGCGGGGCGCACCTCGCAATCCATCAGCGCCACCCGGCTGTTGTGGGACTTCTTTAAGGCGCATCCGCTGGCAGAAAATCTGCCTTGAACGCAAATGATATAATCCGATTATGAAGAAAAGCCGGAAGATCGTCTTGTACGGTCTTGCAGCAGGAATTGTGTTGGTCGGAATCGCCCTGTCCATCCCCCGGGTGCGCTCCAGCCTGACCTTTCACCTCGCCCAAACCATCACCAGCTTAAAGTACGCCCTCTTCCCGCCGGAAAGATCGGTGTTCACCCCCGGGCAGGAGGGTATCGACGAGGTGGCTACGGCGGTGCAGGCAACGCTTAACGCGTATGTAACCCCCTCTGCCACGCAGCCTCCCTCCACGCTGCAGCCCACGCCAACCAGCACCCCCACGCAGATCCCCTTGCCGGAGCGCGTCTACCTCAAAGGGGTGCGCCCCGAACAGCAGCGGTACAACAATTGCGGTCCGGCAACGCTTTCGATGTACCTCTCGTATTACGGCTGGGTTGGGCACCTGAACCCGGATGCCGAGGTCCCGCAGGATCACATAGCTCCGACGCTCAAACCCAACCGTGAAGATAAAAACGTGATGCCCTACGAGATGCAGCAATATGTAACAGAGTACACCGATCTCGATGCCCTCATCCGCATGGGAGGCGACCTGCAAACCCTCAAAGCGCTCCTGGCGGCGGGCTTCCCGGTGATGGTGGAAAAAGGATTCGAGGGGGTTAACTTTGAAGGCTGGATGGGGCATTACAACCTGGTCATTGGATACGATGATGCCCGGGAAGTGTTTTTTACCCAGGATAGTTACAACCTCATCCACGTGGATAACTGGCAGAATTCCACCGGGTTCGAAGTGACCTATGCGGACATGCTTTCCAACTGGCGGGCTTTCAATTTTATTTTCCTGGTGGTTTACCCTCCGGATAAACTCAATGATGTGCTTAACACGCTCGGCCCGCTGATGGACGAGGCGAACGCCTACCGGGCAGCCTATGACCGGGCTATCCAGGAAGCCAAAACGCTCAAAGACCCGCGCGACCAATTTTTCGCCTGGTTCAACGCCGGCACCAGCCTGGTCTACCTGAAAGATTACAGCGGCGCCGCGCAGGCGTATGATACCGCCTATAGTATTTACCCTACAATCTCTGAAGGCGACCGCCCGTGGCGCATCGTTTGGTACCAGACCGGCCCTTATTTTGCCTACTATTATTCCTCGCGCTACCAGGACGTGATTGCGATGGCTAACACCACCCTGGATGCCATGGGTCCGAACAAGGGAATCGAGGAATCCTGGTACTGGCGCGCCCTGGCTGAACTGGCAGGCGGTGACCAGGCGAGTGCGGTCAGCGATCTGCGCGAAAGCCTGAAATGGCACGCGGGTTATACCCCCAGCATAGAGCAGTTGAATGCGCTTGGGTTAACCCCCTAGGGGGAGAAGGGAATTGGGGATGGCAAAGAAAGCACTCCGGATCTTACATTTTGCAGATGCGCATATCGATATTGCCCAGCAGGGCAAACAAGACGCCACCACCGGGCTGTCGATACGCGTCACCGACTTCCTGAAAGCACTGGATACCATCGTCGATGCCGCCATCAGCGAAAAGGTTGACCTGGTGGTCTTTGCCGGCGATGCCTACAAAGACCGCATCCCTGCGCCGACCTATCAACGCGAGTGGGGCAGGCGCATGATGCGCCTCTCCAATGCCAATATCCCCACCCTGCTGCTGGTGGGCAATCACGACGTGAGTCCTACCATTGGAAAGGCGAACACCCTGCAGGAATTCGATACCCTCGAAGTGTCCAACGTCCGCGTGTTGGGTAAACCGGAGTTCCTCAAACCAGCCGATCTTTGGGATCTGCCGCTGCAGGTATTGGCGCTTCCCTGGGTTTTCCGCTCGGGGTTGATGGCAGCGATGGAACTTACCGGCAAAGAGGCCGAAAAGGTGGACAAGGAACTTGAGGTGCGCCTGACGGAAATTCTGCAGGAGTGGATGAACCAGTTGGACCCCGAACTGCCGACCCTTCTGGTGGCGCATGGCTCGGTGCAGGGGGCGCAGTATGGCAATGAACGTACGGTGATGCTTGGAAAGGATGTTATTCTTCCCGGCAGCCTGGTGAAAGACCCGCGGCTGGATTACGCTGCCCTGGGGCATATTCACAAACACCAGGATCTGAACCCCGGCGCACATCCCCCCGTGGTGTATGCCGGATCGATCGAGCGGGTGGACTTTGGCGAGGCAGCCGATGATAAATATTACATCATTGCTGAGGTGGCAAAAGGAAAGACCACCTATACCGCCCATAAATTAGAGGGACGCAAGTTCATCGACAAGTTTATCTCTGTCAAAGACCGGGATGAGATGATCGGCAAAGTCCCCGCTGCACTGCCTGCCCCGAAACAGCTGAAAGATGCCATATTCCGCCTGGTGGTGGAGTATCCGCAAGACCTTGAGATGTTCCTGGATGAGCCCTTGTTGAGGCAGCAATGTGCTTCGGCACTGGAATTCCACCTGGTGCGCCGCCCGCTGGAAGAAGCCCGTTTGCGGCTGCCTTCCGGCGATGCCCTGGCCAGCCTCTCTCCTCTGCAGCTTCTCGACAGTTACTGGAAATCGGTACACACCGAACCGGGCGAGACCGAAACCCTGCAGCTTCTTGCCAGCACGGTCATCCAATCCGTGGAAGGCAAAGTGGAAGTAACCGGGGAGGCTGAATAGCGCATGAACACCGTTGGTCTTGAGATCCTCTTCGTGTTCATCCTCATCCTCATCAACGGCTTCTTTGCCATGTCAGAGATCGCCCTCGTTTCCGCGCGCAAGGTACGCCTGGAACAAAAAGCGGAAGAGGGGGATCAGGGCGCCAGGATCGCGCTGGAGCTCACCAGTTCCACCACCAACCTGCTTTCTGCTGTACAGGTGGGGATTACCCTGGTGGGCATCCTCACCGGTGCGCTGGGCGGCGCCACAGTGGCAGAGCGCCTTACTGATGTTCTTAAGAAAATCTCCTGGCTGGCGCCGTATGCATCCGGTGTTTCCATCGCCATTGTTGTGCTGCTCACCACTTACTTTTCGCTGGTGATCGGAGAGTTGATCCCCAAGCGGCTGGCGTTGAACAACCCTGAAAAGATTGCCGGCAGGGTGGCAGGGGTGATGCGCTTCCTTTCCAAAGCCACATCTCCCATTGTTCACCTGCTTTCCGCCTCGACCAACCTCGGCATGAAGATCCTCGGGGTGAAGCCTTCGGGTGAACCGCCAGTAACAGAAGAGGAGATCAAGGTCCTGCTGGATGAGGGCACCCAGGTTGGTGTTTTTGGTGAAGCCGAACACGAGATGATGGAAGGCATTTTGCGCCTCAACGACCGCTCGATTAACGCCATTATGACCCCGCGAACGGAGATCGAATGGCTGGATGCCAACGATTCGCACGAGCAGATCCTCAAGCAGATTCTTGCATCTCCTTATTCGCGCTTTCCTGTTGCGCGCGGTTCGCTGGATGATGTTGTTGGCATCCTGGCAGCCAAGGATGTGCTCGAAAAGCACATCACCGCCGGGGAGTATGATATTTTACAGCTCGTCCAGAAACCGCTTTTCGTTCCGGAGAACACCCTGGCCATGCGCGTGCTGGATATGGTGCGGGAAGCAGGGGTGCATGAAGCGCTGGTCATCGACGAATACGGCGGCCTGCTGGGGATGCTCACCTTGTTTGATGTCCTCGAAGCCATCGTGGGAGAGATCCCCAGCTATGAATTGCTGGAAGAACCCGAGATCATCAAACGCGAAGATGGCTCGTTCCTTTTGGATGGCTTGCTTGCTATCGATGAACTCAAGGAGCTTCTCGACGTGGACGAATTGCCCGAAGAGAAACTGGCGGGGTTCCAAACCGTGGGTGGATTTGTGATGCATCAATTGGGGACTATTCCTGCTGCAGGTCAGCACTTCCATTGGAGCAAATTCCGGTTTGAGATCATCGATATGGACGAACGCCGGGTGGACAAAGTTTTGGTAAGCCAATACCCAACAGCCATTCCGCATCCAAAGCAAACGAAGGGCGGTGAAGTATGATCCCGATACGGCTTCAGATACAGGGATTTCTCTCTTATCAAGAAAAGGTCGACCTGGATTTCAGCAGTATCGACCTGGCATGCATCAGCGGCTCCAACGGTGCGGGCAAGTCCTCGCTGCTGGATGCCATCACCTGGGCGCTATTTGGCGAGGCGCGCCGGCGCGATGATACGATAATCAACCATCAGGCTCCGGGTGCCGAAGTGATCCTGGATTTCGCCTATGAAAATGTGGTCTACCGCGTGCAGCGGAGCAAAAAGAAAGACGAGTCCACCAGGTTGGAATTCTTCATCCGGGATGAGGAGGAGAATTGGAAGCCATTGACAGAAGCCACCCTGCGCGGCACCGAAGAGCGCATCCGGCAATCACTGCGCCTGGATTATGAAACTTTCATCAACGCTTCCTTTTTCCTCCAGGGCAAGGCTGACCTGTTCGCCCAGCAGCGCCCCGGAGACCGCAAACGCATTCTTTCGTCCATCCTGGGCCTGGAAATATGGGAAAAGTACAAGGAAGAAGCCGCCCGCCGGCGCCGCGATGTGGAGCTGGAACTGGCGGGGGTCGAATCCCAGCTCAGGGAGATCGAACTCGAACTGAGCGAGGAAGAAGCCCGCCAGAAGCGGCTGGGTGAATTGGAAGAGAAGTTGAAAATATCCCGCGACCTGGCGGACAGCCGCAAGGCATTTCTGGACCAGCAGCGCCTGGTGGCTGACAGGATATCCGCTGAGCAAACACAGGTTGGAAAAACGGCAGCAGAGATCCACCGGCTGCAGAATGACCTGAATGGAAAAGTGGAGAATTTGCAGCAGCGCCAGGAAGACCGCAAAACCTACCGGCTGGAAATTGAGAACGACACACAGATTCGCAAGGACCATGATACCTGGCAGAAGGTGAGAACTGACCTGGAAGCCATTGAAAAGATGGCCTCCAACTTCCACCAATACCAGGAAAAAAGGCAGCCCTTCCTGCTGGCGATAGAAACTGAGAAAACGCGGCTTGAAACAGAAGGCAAAACGCTCTCTGACCGCAGGATCGAAGTTGAGGCCTTACGCGCCACACTGCCCGCATTGAACCTTGAGCTCGATGATGTCGCCCGCTCGATCAAGAGCGACAACAACCAGCTTGAGATGCGCCCGGTATTCGAGAATGACCTGAGAGAATTGGCCGCTGAAAGAACACGGGTCAAAACTGAAAATGACATCCTCACTCTGGAAATGGATGAGCTGAGAAAACGCATTGCCACGCTCAAGGTGGCCACCGGTGCAGCCTGCCCTACCTGTGAAAAACCGCTTAACTCTGGCGAACGGCATCGCATGATCGAATCACTAACTGCGCAAGGGATTGATAAAAGGGAAACGCTGAACAAAAACAGTAAAATTGCTGATCATTGTGATGTGGCTTACAAGGAAAAAGAAACCCAACTGCAAGCCCTGCAGCGGGTAGATGCTGAATTAAAACTGCACCATCGCCTGTTTGACCAGAAAAAAGAGGAAATTCGCGGGATCACTGAGGCGATTAAAAACTGGGATGAGAATGGGCAAGTGCGGCTGGCGGAGTTAACCAAGCGGCTGAGCAACCATACCTATGCCGAAGATTCCTGGCATGGGTTGGCGACGGTGGACAAAGAGTTAAAAGCACTGGGATATGATGCCAGTGTGCACGAAAACTTGCGCCAATTGGAAGCAAAACTGCGCGCCAGCCAGGAAGCAATGACGCAGTTGGAAAAGGCAAAAGCTGCCCTGGCGCCATTGGAGCAAAACATCAGCGAGCTTGAAAAAGCGATCGATGCAGACGAGGCGCATTTGGCAATTGTTCAAAAGGAATATGCGGATGCCCATCAGAAGATGACAGAAGTCACCGCCAACACACCGGATATCGACGGCCTTGAACGCGAGTACTATGCCGCCCAGGAGCAGGCGAACAACTTGTTTACAGAGGTCGGATCAGCCCGCAGCCAGGTGGAAGTGCTGGCCAAGCAAAAACTTCACAAGGCCGATTGCCTTGAAGAGAAGGAATTTAAGTTGGGAAAAATTACCAACTTCAAGATCCTTGAAAAAGCCTTTGGCAAGGATGGTATCCCCGCCATGCTTATCGAGCAATCCCTGCCCGAGATTCAGAACCACGCCAACGAAATTTTGGACCGGTTGTCCTCGGGGAACATGTCAGTTCATTTTGAGACCCAGCGGCAATACCGTGACAAGAACCGAGACGCCCGCAGGGAGACATTGGATATTCTTATCCGGGATGCTGCCGGCGAGCGCGAGTATGAACTCTTCTCCGGCGGCGAGGCGTTCCGCATCAATTTTGCCATCCGCCTGGCGCTCAGCCGCGTACTTTCTCATCGCGCTGGTGCCCGCCTGCAGACCCTGGTGATCGACGAAGGCTTTGGCAGCCAGGATGCTGATGGCCGCCAGCGCCTCATCGAAGCCATTAACCTGGTGCGCGGCGACTTTGCCAAGATTTTGGTCATCACGCACCTGGAGGAATTGAAGGACGCCTTCCCGGCACGTATTGAGGTGACGAAGACCCATAGCGGTTCGCAGGTGAGTGTGGTGGCCGGATGAGCCAAACGTCCATCCGTGTGGGGCTGCAGCAGCGGGTTCTTCCGGAGTATCGTGCTCCTTTCTTTAACGCGTTGGGTGCAGCTTGCGCAGGAGGACTGGGGGTCTTTGCCGGAATGCCGCGAACCGGCGAGTCCATCGCCACGCTGAACGAGTTGACACAGGCTCATTTTACCCGGGCTCGAAATGTCCACCTTCTTAGCGGCAGGGCTTATTTCTGCATCCAGCAGGGGTTCCTGCGCTGGTTGGAGACCTCCCGCACGCAGGTTTTGATCGTTGAGGCGAATCCCCGTTATCTCTCCACGCCATCCGCCGTCCGCTGGATGCACCAGCGGCACCTGCCGGTGATCGGCTGGGGGCTGGGTGCTCCCGCTTCCGGCAGGGTGGAAACCCGACTGCGCAGGAATTTTTTATCCACGCTGGATGCAGTCATTGCCTATTCACAGACTGGCGCCAACCAGTATCTACAGGCTGGCTTTGCCCCTGACCGGGTGTTCGTTGCGCCCAATGCCGTATCGCCGCGACCTGGCGCGCCTGCACCCATCCGGCAGCAGGGATTCCACAATGGCAAAGCATCGTTGCTTTTTGTGGGCAGGCTGCAGGAACGCAAACGCCTGGATGTATTAATCCTTGCCTGCAGCGCCCTCCCGGCTGATTTACAGCCCAACCTGGTCATCGTCGGTGACGGCCCAGACAGGCAGCGCCTTGAGGACCTGGCAAAAAGACACTATCCTACTGCCCAGTTCGCCGGAGCAAAGCATGGCGTTCAACTATCCCCTTATTTTGCTGCTGCCGACCTGTTCGTGCTGCCTGGCACGGGCGGGCTGGCGGTGCAGCAGGCGATGGCGCATGCCCTGCCGGTGTTGGTGGGGGAGGCGGATGGCACCCAGGCAGAACTGGTGCGCCCTGAAAACGGCTGGCTGCTGCCTGAAGTTACCCCTGATTCCCTGGCGGCGCAAATATCCCTTGCCCTTGCCAATGTCGCGGCTTTACGCAAAATGGGCGACGCGTCTTACCGCATTGTGCGCGATGAGGTCAACCTGGATGTGATGGTGGAAGTTTTCCTCCGGGCAATTGAATCCGTGGTCAATGGATAATTAATGGAAGAAAAAACCCCCCTGCGTATCCTCCTCCTGGCAGATGTCCGCAGCCCTATCACACGGCGTTGGATCGCCATGCTCAAGCCGCTTGGGGTTCACCTTTCTCTCGTGTCCTCCTATCCCTGTGATGCCGTTCCCGGCGTGGATAGTTTCTACATCCTCCCGCTGGCATTTTCCCGCTTTGGCGGCAGCCAGGCTGGCGGCACAGGTTCCACTGCAAGGCGCGGCCTGGTCAAGCGCTTGCGCCCTCTGGCGCAAACCCTGCGTTACTGGCTGGCCCCCTGGACACTCCCATTGCAAGCACATAAACTCCGGCAAATCGTTGAAGCCGAGCAGCCTCATCTGCTGCATGCCATGCGCATTCCGTATGAGGGGATGCTGGCAGGATGTGCAGACCTGAAGATCCCGCTGGTGCTTTCCACCTGGGGCAATGATTTCACCCTGCATGCCCCTGCCACCTATCGCATGGGTGTGCTCACCCGCCAGGTACTCGCGCGGGCGTCAGCGCTTATCTCTGATTCGCGTGTGGATGTGCAGCGGGCAAAAGAATGGGGCTTTGATCCCGGCAAACCCGCATTGGTGGTGCCCGGCAACGGCGGCATCGACCTGGCAGAGATGCTGGAAACCTGTAAAGGAGTAATTAAAGGGGAGCCCCCGCGTGTGATCAATCCGCGCGGATTGCGCTCCTATGTACGCTCGGATACGTTCTTTAAATCCATCCCCCTGGTGCTTAAACAAATGCCGGAGGTGCAGTTTTCCTGTACTTCCATGAAGGATCAGCCGGAAGCGGAGCATTGGGTGCACGGGCTGGGCATTGAGGGGAACGTTCAATTATTGCCATTGCTCTCCCAGGCAGAGGTCTGGCGCGAAATGGCACGCTCGCAGGTATCGGTCTCTGCCAGCAGCCATGATGGCACACCCAATACCCTGCTGGAAGCCATGGCGGTGGGCTGCGTTCCGGTCTGCGGTGACCTGCCATCCATCCGTGAATGGATCACTCCCGGCGAAAATGGACTGCTGATCGATCCGGCTGACCCGCAGGCACTGGCAAACGCCATCCTCCAGGCACTTGGTTCCGCTGAGATGCAGAAAAAGGCAGCTCAAATGAACCAGCAGATCATCGAGGAGAAAGCCGGCATTGAACAAGTACGCGATTTAATGAGAAAATATTATCAAGATGTGGCGGAGACAAAACGACAATGACCATTCCTTATGAACGTTTACGTGGGATCGCGGTAGGCGCCGCTGTTGGCGATGCCCTGGGTATGCCGTTGGAATTTCAGAATGCCCGCCCGCTGCACGACCTGGAAACAGAGATGGTCAAAGGCTCCATGCCGGCGGGTAGTTTTACGGATGATACCGAAATGGCGCTCGCGCTTGCAGAAAGCATGCTCATTTCGCATCCGCTTGACCCCAATGACCTGGCTGGGCGTTTTGTGGGTTGGTACACCAGCAACCCCCCGGATATTGGCATTCACACGCGCCATGTTCTGGGCATGATCTACCAAGGGACACCCTGGCGTGAAGCCTCCACCGTTTCTCACCGCGCCAATCCGCAAAGTGCTTCCAATGGTTCGCTGATGCGCTGCTGGCCGGTGGCGATTGCCTGCTGGGACAATCCATCGTACCTGGTTGCAGAATCGCGCCTGCAGTCCGAGGTGACGCATATGCACAAGGATTGCGTCGATGCCTGCGTGTTCACCAACCTGCTGCTTTACAGCATCGTCAACGGACGGCGCAACCTCTCCCCGGATGCCCTGCTGCGCCAGGGCATTGCCACTGCCCTGGAGCAGGTGAGCTTTGACCCCGACTTTCGCACCGAGATCGAACTGGCACCGGTGCGTGCGCGCAATGACCTTCCGAATACCGGCTGGGTTCGCCACACCCTGGTGAGCGCACTCTGGGCAACGCTCACCACCAAATCGTTCGAGGATGCCCTGGTGCAGGCGGTCAACCTTGGCAGCGATGCCGACACCACCGGCGCAGTTACGGGAGCAATCGCCGGCGCTTTGTATGGTTTTTCTGCCATCCCCGCGCGCTGGAAGGATGTTCTGCACGGTGAATATCCGCTTAAATCAAAACACATCTGGTTGTGCAACGATTTTGCCAAGCTGGCAGATGACCTGGCAGCGCTTTCTGTTCAACAATAAACAATCGATCCACGAATCACACTAATTATCAATAATAAAGCCTCGTTTTGTCCTTTCGCCTCATTAGCGGATACCAAAATAGAACTTTCTCTGATGTTGCTAATTTTTGTTATAAGATGGATTTTTAGTTTTTAGCGTCATTGGCAGACAAAGTTTGGTTAGTGTTCATTAGTGGACACTCCATTTTCCCCGCCCGCTTGTTCACCTCCCCGCTTTGACGGGGCAAGCGGGTTGCGCTATACTTAAAGCCGATCAAAATTCTCCCGGAGGTTTTCTCAATGGCTTCTGAATCCAGTTTCAAACTCACTTATGCCACCATGCACAATCCGCCCGAAGAATTACACCAGCAATTTGACCAGGCACTGGCCAAGTTAAGGGCTCATTTGGGGCAGGAATATGCCATGATCATTGATGGCAAGGAAGTTTATTCCACCGAAAAGATCGAAGACCGCAATCCTGCCAACACCGATGAAGTGCTTGGCATTTTCCAAAAAGGCACTGCTGCCGATGCCAATGCAGCGGTTGCAGCTGCCCGAAAAGCGTTTAAAGGCTGGAGCAGCACCCCCTGGCAGGAACGCGTACGCCTGGTGCGCAAGGCTGCCGAGATCATGGACAAACGCATTTACGAGATGGGCGCAGTCGTCTCCATGGAAGTCGGCAAGAACCGCATGGAGGGTCTCGGTGATGTTGCCGAAACCGCCGATCTCTTCCGCTACGCCTGCAGCCGCATGGAAGCCAATGATGGCTTTGTGGCGGAAATGGGGCGCGATCCGCTGCAGGGATTCGAGAGCACCAACGTCTCTGTTCTGCGCCCTTACGGCGTCTGGTTGGTCATCAGCCCGTTCAACTTCCCGGCAGCCCTCACCGGCGGACCCACCGGTTCTGCCCTCGTTTCCGGCAACACGGTGGTGATGAAGCCCGCCTCTGACACCCCCTGGACAACCCGCCTCATCTGTGAATGTCTGCGGGATGCAGGCGTTCCTGCCGGCGTCTTTAATTTCGTCACCGGCCCCGGCTCGTCGGTTGGCCAAACCCTCATCGACAACCAGGAAGTCGATGGCATCACCTTCACCGGCTCCTTCGATGTGGGTATGAAGATCTTCCGCGATTTTGGCATGCGCAATTACGTGCGCCCCACCATCCTTGAACTGGGCGGCAAAAATCCCACCATCGTCACCAAAAATGCCGACCTGGACACTGCCTGCCTCGGTCTCATCCGTTCTGCCTTTGGGCTGCAGGGGCAAAAATGTTCTGCCGGCTCGCGCATTTACATCGAGGCCCCAGTCTATGATGCCCTTGTGAAAAAACTGGTGGATGCCACCAACAAGTACGTGGTCGGCAATCCTACAGACCGCAATGTGAACATGGGTCCGGTTGTAAACAAGGGATCTTATGCGGACTTCAAGGGATTCTGCGAAGAACTGCACCAGGCTGGCAATATCCTTACTGGTGGAAAGGTGCTCACCGAAGGCGTATATGCCAAGGGCTATTTCTGCACCCCCACACTGGCGGAATTGCCCTACTCACACCGCCTTTGGAAACATGAGATGTTCGTTCCCATCACCACGGTCGGCAAGTTCACCGACATCAGCGAAGCCATGCGCATGGCCAATGACGTCAATTATGGTCTCACAGCCGGGTTCTATGGCAGCCAGAAAGAAGCCGAATGGTTCTTCGAAAACATCGAAGCCGGCGTTACCTACGCCAACCGTCCGCAAGGTGCCACCACAGGTGCCTGGCCTGGTTTCCAGCCCTTTGGCGGTTGGAAGGGCTCAGGTTCCAGCGGCAAGAATGCCGGAGGTCTGCATTACCTGCAGCTCTACATGCACGAGCAGATCCACACCAATGTAAAGAAACTTTAGCGTTTGGGGAACATGGAAGAACCCATGAGCAAACTTTGCACTTTAAAAGAAGCGGTTGCAAATTATGTCCATGATGGGGATATCGTCTACTGCGCCGGGTTCACCCACCTGATCCCCTTTGCTGCCGGGCATGAAATCATCCGGCAGGGGCGGAAAAACCTCACCCTGGCGCGCGCTACCCCAGACCTGGTCTATGATCAGATGGTGGCAGCGGGGTGTGCCCGTAAGTTGGTCTTTTCCTACATTGGCAACCCCGGTGTGGGTTCTCTGAGGATAGTACGAACTGAATTGGAAGCTGGCCGGCTGGAGTGGGAGGAATACTCCCACTTCGGCATGATCTCCCGCCTGCAAGCGGGTGCTGCCGGGCTTCCCTTCATGCCGATGAACCAAACGGCTGCCACCGATCTTGAGCACAACAATCCCAATATCCGCCGCGTGAAAGATCCTTACACCGGCCGCGAGGTGATCATCGTTCCCCCGCTTATACCGGATGTGGGCATCATCCATGTGCAGCGCTGCGATCAAAATGGCAATGCGCACATCTGGGGGATCGTGGGGGAACAGAAAGAGGTGGCATTTGCGTCGAAAAATGTCATCCTCACCGCCGAGGAGATCGTGGACGAAGAGGTCATCCGCTCTGACCCCAACCGCACCTTGATCCCGGGGCTCATCGTAAAGGCAGTTTGCCACGTGCCCCACTGCGCCCACCCTTCTTATACCCAGGGATACTATGACCGGGACAATGTGTTTTATCTCAACTGGGATAAGATCAGTGAAGACCCGAATGCCATCAAACAATGGCTGGCGGATTGGGTCTACGGGGTTGGTGATAGCGAGGAGTACTGGCAAAAACTGGGCAGTGAAACCCATAAACGCCTTGCGGTCAGTCCCAAACTCGCCGCACCTGTGAATTACGGTAACTATTAATAAGTTCCTATCCGCGAATTACGCTAAAAACGCTAAAAAACCAGATTAAAGAACTTAAAAAATCGATCGGAGTTGACACACATAAAAATGCAGGTTCAATCTCGGAGTAATCGACCGATTAATTTCATTAATGATCTGTTATTCAAAGATGAGGTTTTTGCGATTATTGGCGCAGCAATTGAAGTTCATAAAATACTTGGAAGTGGATTCCTGGAATCCGTCTATCAGGAGGCATTCGAAATTGAGTTAGAATCCAGACAGATCCCATTTAGCAGTCAGAGTGAGCTGGCAGTCTGTTACAAAAACCGGCGGCTTCAAAAAACATACCGCGCTGACTTGGTGGTTTATAGCAAAATCATTGTAGAGATAAAGGCAAATGAACATCTCAACACCGTTGATGAAGCCCAACTGATTAATTACCTTAAGGCCACAAGTTATAAACTGGGACTGCTTATTAATTTTGGCTCATCCAAACTTGAGTGGAAGAGGATGATTTTCGAAAAAGGTTCAGTAAGTACTCCAACAACAAACTTTCAAAGCGAGTAGTTCTTTTTAGCGACTTTTAGCGAAATTAGCGGATAGAATTATAGAATTAACGTAATCAGTGGATAAAGGGACTTTATGGCCGAAATTTCTTACACCTCCTCCGAACTCATGTGCGTCAATGCGGCACACCTCTTGCGCGACGGTGATAACGTTTTCGTTGGCGTGGGACTGCCCAACCTGGCTTGCAACCTTGCCCGGCGCACCCATGCCCCCAATCTTCAAATGATCTACGAAGCCGGCGTTATCGGCGCACGACCATCACGGCTACCGCTTTCCATTGGCGACCCCACCCTGGTCAGCGGGGCAAGTTCCGTCTGCGGCATGTTCGATATCTTCTCACTCTACTTGCAGCGCGGCAACGTGGATGTGGGGTTCCTCGGCGGAGCCCAGATTGACCGCTTCGGCAACATTAACGCCACGGTTATCGGCGATTACGCCCATCCCAAGGTGCGCCTGCCTGGTTCGGGCGGCTCGCAGGAAATGGCCGGCTGGGCTAACCGCTGTTATGTCATCACTCCCCACCAGAAACGCCGCTTCCCCGAGAAGGTGGACTTTGCCACCTCCGCCGGATTTTTGGGCGGTCGGTCGGAAAGAACTGCCACGGGCGTCCGCGGCGGGGGTCCGCTGGTGGTGGTCACCAACCTCGGCTTGCTGGAACCGGATGAAAATGGCGAACTAACCCTCACTGCCCTGCACCCCGGGTGTTCCGTTGAGCAGGTGAAAGAGAATACCGGGTGGGATATCAAGATCGCAGACAGCCTAAAAACAACGCAACCGCTCACACAATCTGAACTAACCCTGCTGCGTGAAGAATTGGATCCTGAAGGGATCTATCTAAAAGGGAGCTAATGGCTAAACATCCGAACATCGAAGTGCTTACCACCATACCATTCCCTGAGGCGATCATGCAGCGGTTGAGGGCAGTGAACCCGCGCATTAAGATTACGCTCCTCCCTGCCAAATCGGTCGAAGAAATTCCGGATGAGGTTTGGAACAAGACCGAGGTGCTCTACACCGATGTTTTACTGCCAGATACAGCGCTGGTTCCAAAATTACGCTGGATACAATTCCATTACGCGGGCATTGATTATGTGATCGATTCCCCGCTTTCGCTCAAACCTGACCTGGTGATGACATCCATGAGCGGGGCTTCAGCCATCCAGGAAGGGGAGTATATTCTGATGATGCTCCTCGGTTTGGGGCATAGGCTCCCGGAATTGGTGCTCAACCAGTCCAGGCAGGAATGGCCGAATGACCGCTGGGACAAATTTACCCCGAGCGAGCTGACCAACGCCACGCTTGGGCTCATTGGTTACGGGAGCATTGCCCGCGAGGTAGCCCGCCTGGTGCAGCCATTTGGGGTCAAGGTGCTGGCCGCCAAACGTGATGCCATGCGTCCAGCGGATGACGGGTACACGTTGGAGGGGCATGGCGACCCCGACGGGAACTACTTCCACCGTTTGTACCCGATCGAAGCGCTGAAAACGATGCTCAAAGAGTGCGATTATGTGGTGTGCACCCTGCCGCTGACCCCGAAAACCAAAGGGATGATCAGCGATGAGATCATCCGCTCGATGAAACCAGGCGCCTTTTTTGTCCAGGTGTCCAGGGGCGGCATCGTCGATGAAAATGCCCTTGCGCTTGCGCTCACCGAAAAACGGCTGGCAGCCGCAGCGCTGGATGTTTTTGCCCAGGAACCACTGGCACCAACATCCCCATTGTGGAAGGTGCCCAACCTGGTGCTCACCCCGCATGTATCGGGGTTCAGCCCGCGTTATAAAGAGCGCGCCGGTGAAATGTTCATTGAAAATCTAAAACGCTACCTGCACGAAGAAACCCTGATGAACACGTTCAGGATCGAGCACCACTATTAGTTCCTGGCAGTGTTAAGCGATTAAATCAGTTTGTTTGGGCAAACTGGGGGGAAGGCTTAATGACAGTAAAGATCACCACCATTTTCTTTGACCTGGGATACACGCTAATTAACTTTAAGGGAAGCGTCCCGCGGATTTTGGGCAGGTCATACCTGGCACTGGCGGGCTCGCTCATTCGATCCGGATACCCAATCCATCGGCGAACCTTCGCCCGGCAGTACCAGCGCATCATCCAGCGGTATTACCAGCAACGGGAAATCGATTATGTGGAGCAACCGCTGGAGGTTTTTGTGAACCGTGCGCTTGCAGGTTTTGGGCAGCCGCCCGCTGAACCTCATGTAGCCCGTGAGGCGCTTGCCGCCATGTTTAAGGTCACCGAAGCGCACTGGCACCTGGAAAAAGACACGCACGCCACTTTGAAAACGTTGAGAGAAAAAGGGTACCGCTTGTGCATCATCTCCAATGCCTCCAACACCGAAGATTTGAATATGCTGGTGGATAACGCCAGACTGCGCCAGTATTTTGAGCAGATCATCATCTCATCGGAGACGGGCATCCGCAAACCCGATGCCAGGATATTCGAAAAAGCGCTCACCGCCATTCATGCCACGCCTGCGGAATCCGCGATGGTTGGCGATACGCTGGGGGCTGATATCCTGGGTGCGCAAAAAGCGGGGCTTCGTGCGGTTTGGATCACGCGCCGGGCACGCCGCCCGGAGAATACCCGTGTCCGGAAGAAGATCAAGCCGGATGGCGAAATCTCTCGGTTGTCTCAATTGCCAGGCTTATTGGACTCCTTATAAAGAATCTCCCGCCGAAAGGCGGGAGATCGTTATCAGTTCGTTTTTTCCTCGGGTGGAGGGGCTGCCGGCGGCTCACTGGCAGGGGGTGGCGTTGGGAAATGCGATCCCATGATCGTCTCTTCACCGGAGGTTTCTGCCGGTGCGCCATGCGCCTCGCCAGCCTGACGCGCAATTGCGGGGCTAATCCCCATGATCGTCTCTTCGCCCGCGCTAGCCCCCGGCTTGGCGCGGTCTGACATGATGGTGGGCAACGGGGCGGATGGGGCGGGAGGAACAGGCTGCGGCGCCGGCGGTGGAGGGGCAACCGGGAGCGGCATTGGCTGCGGCATTGATTGGGGCAATGGGGGTATCCCTGCGGAAGGAATTGGAGGCGGGGGTACAGCCCCGGCCATCGGGAGTGGCGGAGGTGGAGCGCCGGCAGCACCTCCAACCGGGTAGTAATACTGCGGGGGGGCTGGTTTCTTTTTGAACACGCCGGCAACCAGTAACACAATTAAAACGATAATTGCCAGACCAACAACGGCTACAGGGATGATCCACCATGATAATGTGCCACCTGAAGCTGCGGGTGAGAATGTGGCGGTCATCGTCTCCAATTGGTCATTCCATGTCACTGAGTTTGCGCCGTTTTTCTTCCCATTTGTTTGAACGACTTTCATTCCCTCGATGGTGAATTTAAATTCAGGAGATGCTCCAACAGCCAGTCCGCCGATGGTCAATGCCGCACCATCCAATTGGAACCCGTAAACCGTCTCGCCATTGACTGTGACCCGGTTGAACGCCGGTGTGCCATCTTCAGCGGTGCCAAGTACCTCGTTCAATTTGTCGAGCCCGGCACCTTTGATCGTCACAGTGTATGGCACATTGCCTTGCTGGTCTGGAAGTTGTTTAAAACTCACATCCAACCCTGAGGTTTCTCCCTCGGCGACCATCGCATTCAACCCATCGACCACGTCCTGGCCGTATTCCTTATAGGACTCACTCTCAAACAGAAGTTCCTGGGTGAGTTCCCAGTTCTCTGATTTATCGATCTTCACAGTCGTCTCTGCTGAGAGGATGGTTACGCAACCAGTAAAAAGAATTGTCAAGAAGAGTATGGAAACCAGTAAAAAGAGCTTTTTCATTTTTATCCTTTCCCTAAGTGCATTACATTTCGCCTTACCTGTTTTTATTGTACTGATTATTCCAAGAGTTGCAACACCAGATTTGCTGGTTTGCAGCAGTTTGGCTTTACAATTCATCCGGGAGATCACATTATGAACATAGAGATGATTCTCATGCTACTCAGTGGAATTGCCTGGACGATCGTCTATATTGATAGTATCCGCGTTGGCATTCGAGATAAATCGTATGCGATGCCGTTCTGGGCACTTGCGCTTAACATTGCATGGGAATTCCTGCATGCCACGCTTGGGTTTAAAGCCGTTGGATTAAGCGTCCAGGTGACCATTAACTTCGTCTGGTTCCTGTTGGATATTGGACTGGTGTACACCTTCTTCCGTTACGGACGCCGCCATTTTCCGGTCCGCCTTCATCCCGGCTGGTTCTATGGCTGGGGAGCGCTGGGTATCGCGGCTGCCTTCATCCTTCAATACATGTTTATCCTCGAATTCGGGCTGTTAATGGGCGCTGTCTATTCTGCCTTTTTGCAAAATCTACTCATGTCAGTACTCTTCATCACCATGCTGGAGCAGCGAGGCAGCCGCGAGGGCCAGTCGATGCTCATCGCGGTATGTAAATGCATCGGTACGGTTGCTCCCACCATTTTTATGGGCGCGCTTGGCGTAAAAGGCATGATGTCTGCCAATTCACTTGTGTTGGTAACCGGCATCCTGATCTTCATTTTTGACATCGCATACATCTGGCTGCTCGCAAAAACACCGCGATACAATAAAAAATCTGCGGATTAGTGTGATTAAGACCCAGAATGTCCACTCCGGTCATCAGGATTCTTCCCTCCCCATGAACCCGCCTGCAAAACGTTTCTCACCGTACATTGCCCTGGGTATCGGGGTGCTGGCGCTCAGCATGACCGGTATTTTCGTTCGTTGGGCCGTTGCGCCCGGAACGGTAACCGCGGCATACCGCATGGGCATTGCCGCCCTGGTACTCACCCCGCTGGCACTGCGTGAGAAAGGCGGCCAACTGCTGAACCGCAAAATTGGCTGGCTCTGTCTGCTGCTGGCCGGAATATTTATCGCCCTGGACCATGGCAGCCTGAACACAGCCGTGAATCTGACGAGGATCGCCAATTGCACCCTTCTGAACAATCTCTCACCGTTGTGGGTAGCCTTATTTGCCCTCATTGTATGGCGTGAGCGCCTGAACCGGCTGTTCTGGGTGGGCCTTTTCCTGGCGCTTGGAGGAGCCGCTTTTATCCTGGGAACAGATTTGATTGAGCACCCTCAATTGGGGGCTGGAGACGGGCTGGCTTTTGCATCCAGCCTCTTTTATGCGGGATATTTCCTGGTCACCCAGGTAGGGAGGCGTTCAGGTTCTTTGTGGCGTTTTTCCTGGACTATTTATGCCATCAGTGCAGTCTTATTGCTTGGTTTCAACCTCATCACCGGCGTACCGGTCACCGGTTACCCCCTTAAAACTTACCTGGTCTTTATCGCTATTGGAATATTTTGCCAGGCGATTGGATATACCAGCATCGTCTATGCCCTGGGTCACCTGCCGGCATCCATTGTGTCGCCAACCATGGTCACGCAGATCGTATTGACGGCGTTGCTGGCAATCCCCTTGACCGGTGAAAAGTTATCGTTATTCCAGATTGCAGGGGGGGTCATCGTGATTGCGGGTGTCATCCTGGTCAATATCAGCCGCGCACGCCATTCCGGTGAGGCTGGTGAACCTCCAGCGGGCGAGGTCCAGGCTATTCCCTCTTGATCATTTTCCCGAATTTTGCCACAACTTCTGGATCGTACCCTTTTCCGGCATTGTCCTTGATGATCTGCCAGGCATCATCATCTGAAATAGCCTTGCGGTAAGGTCTATCGGAGCGTAATGCGTCCCAGCCATCGATGACGGAAAATACCCGCGCCATCAATGGGATTTTTTTGCCTTTCAATCCGCGCGGATACCCGGTGCCATCCCATCGTTCATGATGGCAGTAGGGTATATCCATCGAATCCTTGAGGAACGAGATGGTTTCGAGCATCCTTTTCCCTAAAAGCGGATGGGTGCGCATTATGCGCCACTCCTCCTCAGTCAGTGCCGCCGGTTTGAGCAGGATCGTATCGGGGATTCCCATTTTTCCGATGTCGTGCAGCAGCGCACCCCTGCGCAGCGCCACCAGGTCGGATTCGTTCACCCCGACAATCCGTGCCAGCTGTACAGCCAAATCGGCCACGCGGGCAGAGTGACCTTCTGTATCGCCATCGCGCAGTTCAAGTGCCCGCGCCCATCCCTCGATGGTGGCGTCGTATGCCTGGCGCAGGCTTACGTTGGCTTTCTGAGCCTCATCAAACAATGTGGCATTATCGATGGCAATGGCTGCCTGGCTTGCCATGGAGTCCAGCAGGCTCATCCATTGTGCGTCTTGTGGCAGTTTTCCCCGGTTAAAGATTTCCAGCACCCCTTTCACCGATCCCTTGGAAATAAGCGGTATACCCAGGTAATCGGTAAAAGCGTCTTCCTCCATCCCCGATGTAGCCATCTGCGAAAACCGCGTTGAAAGGTCATCCGCAGCCACAATGCGCCGTTCAAGGGCTGCCTTGCCGGCATAACTTTCGCCGATGTTCAGGTTGGTGTTTTCCACAGCCCGGCTCTTGAACCCGGAACCGGCAGCGAAAAACAGTTTTTGGGTGACCGGGTTTAACAAGAGGATCGACGTTGAATGTACCTTGAGCTGCTGCTGAACCTGGTTGAGGAGCACGCGTAAAACAAACGGCAGATCCATGCTCGCCGAAATTGCCATATCTACTGCGCGCAGGGCTGCCAGATGTTGAAGTTGTATCTTGATTTGTGTCTCGGCCTCTTTCCGGGCAGTGATGTCGCTGATGCTGACAAGAACATGTGCAAAGTCCTCACGGTCTTCGGGGATGTTAAAGATCACATTCACGACAATTGGCACCCCGTCCAGGGTTTGGTTGACGGTTTCGCCGTAGTACGCCGGCTTTTTATCCCAGATTGCCTGCATTTCATCGCGAAAAGATTGATACGATTCTTCTCTGAACATGGCATCGATACTTGAAGACAACTCCGCCTTACTTTTTGCTCTAAAGATTGCCACCGCTTCATCGTTCATGTCCCGGATTTGCACGGTTTTTGCCGCTTCCTTCACAAACTCCGGGTGGGCGTCCAGGTACTTGGCCAGGTCGGTGACCCCGCCAGCCCTCACTCCCTCCAGCATGTCGTACACGGCCAGGAAATCCTGCTCCCACAGGGATACTGGAACGGTATCGAAGATGGTTCGGTAACGCTCCTCGCTTTCCTGGATCGCCCGCTGGGCGTTTTTAATCTCCGAAATATCCCGGGTGATGGAGAGAATACATTTTTCACCATTCACATCGATCAGGCTGGCAGACATCAACCCGGAGATGATCTTGCCGTCCTTCATCCGGAATTCTGCCTCGAGATTCTTTACCTCGCCTCTTTCAGTCAATCCTTTTGCCAGGCGCTTGCGGTCTTCGGGGTTGACCCAGATGTTCATTTCCAAAGAGGTAGTACCAACGACCTCGTCCCGGGTATATCCGGTCATTTCAATAAAACCACGGTTGCAATCCATGTAGAGCCCATCGGATAACCGGTTGATGTTGATGGCGTCCGGTGAGGTAATGAATGCCTTCGTAAATCGTTCTTCCAGGTTCTGGATCGTGCGTTCGCTTGTCACCTGGTCAGAAATGTCCTCGATCTGGGCAATGCCGCCTTTATATTCATACTTTTCAGTTAATAAGGGGATGGTGTGAAGCTTAATGTAAATTTCTTTCGTGCTAAATTCCCCCAGGGGCTTAAATGGGCCTTCGTAATAACCTTCTTCGTGCTCCAGCACTGCCTGTAAGGCCGGCAATACCCGGGTGTCCTTGATTTGGGTAAGGTCCAATCCTTCCAATTTATCATGGCTGGAGCGCATGACCTGGGCCATGATTTCGTTGGTGCTGGTAATTTTCAGTGAATTGTCATAGTAAAAGAGTCCAACCGGTGACTTGGCAAACAGCAGCCTGTAGCGTTCTTCGCTTGATCTGATCTTGTTTTCCGCCAGGTGCTCCTCGGTGATATCGGTGAAGAAGCACAAAACTGCCGGCTTGGTTTCCCAATCCATGCGCACCAGGCTGGCTTTCATCCATCGGGTCTCATTCTCATTCCTGTGAATCCTCACCATTACCCGGGCGGTATCCATTCCTTTTTTTATAGCCCGGGCATATTCCCGCCTGGCAGGCACGAAATCATCCGCATGAACGATTTCTGTCAGTGAGTGCTTCCGGTATGGATCATCCGCCGGGATTCCAAGCATTTCACAACCGATTGGGTTGATGTACAGGATTTCGCCGTTACCGATGACGATCACACCTTCAGCAGCATTTTGTATCAAATGGCGGTATTTCTCTTCACTCGCTTTTAGCTCACTGGTGCGGCGTTTTACCGTTCTTCGAACCGCCCAAAGCCAGGATATTGCAATCAGCGAAACTGCCACCAGTCCGGCACCGGCGTAAATGTAATACCGGGCTTGATCATAGAAACTATCGCGCCGAACACTCGAAAACCAATTTGCACTGATCTGGTCATACACTCCCATGGCATTGATCGTTGCCAGTGCCTGGTTCAATTCGCGCAGTAACTCGGCGTTATTTTCTGCCACTGCAAAACTATACGGGTGCTGGTCAATATACGCGCCAATGGAGCGCACATTGTTGATGTGGTTCTGGTTGATAAAATAATACCCCTGCAGCTTGTTCAATAATGCGCCATCATACTTCCCGCTGGCCAGTTGTGTTAATGCGATATAAGGCGAATCAACCCGGATCACCGTACCGGTGAAGCCGGTCTCCTCAAGGTAATCTTCCATGATCCCGCCGCTTTGGATAACGATCTGCTTTCCGGCGATGTCCTGGAGATCAACGATTCCTGAATTCTTGCGTACGAAGAGATCAAAATACAGTTCGGTATGCGGGGTGCTGAAATCATAGAGCGCATCACGCTCGGAGGAGTAAGCCATCCCGCCGATCACATCCACTTTGCCATCCAGCAGGTTTTGCCGTGCCTCAGTCCAGGAGGAAAGGTGGAATTCAAGCTGCACGCCCATTACATCGGCAACCGCGCGCAGCAGGTCATTGTCAAATCCCAGTGCCTCGCCGTTTACCAGGTAAGAGAATGGCGGATAGGCATCATCCCCGCCCACCCGAATGGTCTTTTTCTCAGGATCAGGTGTCACGGTATGTTCATGCGTTGGGGTTCCCAACATCGATGGTGGGAAGATGAGGGTCCGGAAACTGATCAGGCTAATTAAAAGGATCACTGTCACCGTTAGTGCGATGGTGAGAAGGATCTGTTGAAGCCGGGTCAGTTGAAATTCCTTCATACTGCTCCAATTGATTAGAGCCGATCCTGCATAAGAAATAACAATTGCTTCCCCCTTACTGAAGCAGTTGATATTTCATATGTAATTATTTTAAAGTCTTTTGAGTAATTTTCAAGTAGATAATCCGGAACAGATTTCACATGCTACAATTCATCCAGAGGTGAGCATGGAAAGAACTGTTCCAAAATCCGCATCGGATGAAATCGATCTCTATCTGCGCACGCTGTATTCTTTGCTGCGTTCAAGCACCGAGGTGCAGATCCGCACGCTCGAAGAAGTGCATGCCGGGATGAACTCCTCACTGCACGTCAATGCGCGAAAATCCTCACCAGATATTTCTGCTTTCATCTACTCCATTCTGCGTTTGCCGCCTTGCATTCCGACCATAAGATCGATCGTGCTGGGGCAGAGCCCGACCGTCTTTGCGCGGCAGGGATACGAAGATGTTGAATCGTGGACCCAGGTGTATGCCAAAGCCCGCCGCCGCCCCACCTATTTTGACGGCAAGTCCACCCTGGCAGTGGTCATCGCCAGCCGCTCAGATATCGAGGATGTCGTGCCCGTTCTCACCTCCTACCAGATCGAGTGGAACAAGCTGCATGCCCTGCTTAACGAGATTACCGCGAACCCCCTTCACATCCTAGAATCTGATAATGCCGATGAGCAGAATGATTTTGCCGGGCAATTGGGAATTTCTGCCGAAGACCTTGCCCGCCTGAAGATCATTTGGGGCAAAGAAACCCCGTCCCTGTTTGTTCAGATCAAGAAGCATAAATGCAATTTTGGCATCCGTTTGCTGGATGGATCCCTTTCAGAGTACTGGCGCGCCACCCGCATGTGGTGGGATCACATTGAACGGAAGCGCCCCGCGCTCCTCGAAAGCCCGGTGTACTTCATTTCCAGCAACACCCACAGCATCCCCAATCTGATCACCGGTTACGCCCTCACCCGCAAGGAAGAGATTTCCAGTTACATCGGATCGGAGAATAACCAGGGATTGAAAGAAGAATGGCAGGCATTGCAGGAATCTGCCACGCCCTCCTCGCTGGAAAATTTTCTTTACTACGCTTTAAAAAAATACCAGCAGTCGCCCCGGGGCAGAAGCTCGATCGCGGAGCAGGCGAGATTTGAAAGCACGCATGGGGTACTGCGTATCCCATCGATCCATTCCTTTGACGTCGAAGCCGACATCATCGAGTTGAAGCAACTTGACCCTTCCACATTCGATCCGCGCCTGCTGCCAAAAGGTGAGAACGGCGATTTCCTGAAGGAAAGCGATGCTTTCATTCTCAACATCGATTATCCGCTTGGGCTGTGCGCCTATAACATCCTCATTAAATTAGCCGAGCATATCGGCGATATCCTGGGAGTCTACGTGATGGGGAAAGCCGCCACTCTCAATGGGCGCCGCGGCGATGTGATGATCCCCAACGTGGTGCAGGATGAGCATTCGCAGAATACGTACCTGTTCCAGAATGCGCTCACTGCCGCCGATGTGATACCTTACCTGGTCTTTGGCACCGTATTGGATAATCAAAAAGCACTCTCGGTACTGGGCACATTTTTGCAGAACGCCCAGATGATGAACGTGGTCTACCGTGAAGGCTACACCGATATCGAGATGGAAGCCGGACCTTACCTTTCGGCGGTTTACGAGATGACCCGACCGAAGCGCCACCCCTACAACGAAATCGTCAACCTGCAGGGTACGCCATTTGATATCGGCATCCTGCACTATGCCTCGGATACCCCCCTCAGCAAAGGCAAGAATCTTGGCGCCGGGGCGCTCTCTTACGAGGGCATGGATTCAACCTACGCCACATCTCTCGCCATCCTGCGGCGCATCATCTCCCAGGAAGAAAAGCGCCTCAAATCCCGCTAGTGTAGTTCTACCCGTTCTGTTTCCAGGTTTTACGACGAAATCGATAAGGTATAATAAGCCTGAAAATGGAGGCTGCATGGAGATAACCTGGTATGGGCATTCCTGTTTTAGGCTGACCGAACGCGGCCTGGCGACCGTGGTGACGGATCCTTATGATCACCGCCAGGTTGGTTATGAGTCGCTGAAGTTGAAGGCGGATATCGTAACCGTCAGCCATAACACACCAGGCCATAACTATGCCGCAGCCGTCAAGGGAACCCCTCATCTCATCGATGGTCCCGGCGAGTTTGAGATTGGCGGCGTTTTTGTCACCGGCATCCAGACCAACGGTCACACCAAAAAGGATGTCAACGAGATCCGCAACACGCTTTACCTGTTCGACTTTAATGGGATCAACGTGCTCCACTTGGGCGACCTCAACCGTGTTCCTACACAGGCCGAGGTGGAAGATTTCGGTCCGGTGCACGTTGCGCTTGTGCCTGTCGGCGCCGGCGGCAGCCTCACCGCCATCAAAGCCACCGAGGTGATCAGCCTTCTGGAGCCGAACCTCGTCATCCCCATGCACTATGCCACCCCTGCAACGGGCAACACGGCGCAAAAACTGGAACCGCTCTCCAAATTCCTCAAAGAGATGGGGCTAAGCGCTCCTGAAGTTCAACCATCCATCAAAATTCCCAATGTGGGTGCCCTTCCGGAAGAAACGAAAGTGGTCGTGCTGGATTACCAAAGAAACAACGGCGGATAAGCATGACCGAACCGGCCCAGAAGGTGAAATTGATCATGTCCTGGGATATCCTGCCCGAGCACGAGCAGGAATACTTTGAATTTGTCATCCGCGAGTTCATTCCGGGTGTGCAGCGCCTTGGCTGGGAACTCACCGATGCCTGGGCTACCGTCTATGGCAACCAACCCCAGATACTGGTTGGGGCAACCCTGCCAAGCCTCAACCGGGCGCGCCAGCTACTGGCTTCACCTGAGTGGGGCGGGCTCCATACCAAGTTGATGGATTTTGTAGAAAATTACACAGAGAAGATCGTTCCTTCCCGGAATGTCTTCCAGTTCTAACCCCTGATGGATAAAAAATCTTTTGGTCAATGGCTGCTGGAGTGGTACGCCGTCAACCAGCGGCAGATGCCCTGGCGGGGTCACCCTGACCCCTACGCCGTTTGGATTTCGGAAACCATGCTCCAGCAAACCCGGGTTGATACTGTTGTTCCTTACTTTCTGCGCTGGATGGAAGAATTCTCCACAATCCAATCCCTTGCCAATGCCAGCGAACAATCTGTGTTATCTGCCTGGGAAGGACTGGGCTACTACTCCCGTGCCCGCAACCTCCGCAAAGCCGCGCGAATGCTTTGCGAAAAATTCAACGGCTCGCTGCCTGCCGCAGTCTCAGACCTCCTCTCCCTTCCCGGCGTTGGGCGGTACACGGCAGCCGCCATTGCCTCCATTGCATTCGGGCAGGATGAAGCCGTGCTGGATGGTAATGTCAAACGGGTGCTGGCGCGGGCATTCAACCTGGAAACTCCGGTGAATTCCGCGGCCGGGGAAAAGGTGTTCTGGCAGTTGGCGCGCGAACTGGTGCCGCCAGGGCATGCAGGGGATTACAACCAGGCGGTGATGGACCTTGGCGCAACTTTGTGCACGCCGAAGGACCCACGCTGCGCTGTTTGCCCACTCTCTCAAATTTGTGAATCAAACCTGCATGAACTGCAAGCCTTTCGTCCGGTCAGTCTCGAGAAACCACCCATCCCGCATTACTCCGTCAGCGCTGCGGTCATCCAAAATAATGCATCGGTGCTCATCGCCAGGAGACCTTCCAAAGGGTTATTGGGGGGGATGTGGGAATTTCCCGGCGGCAAGATTGAGGCAGGGGAAACACCCCAGCAGGCGCTTGTGCGGGAGATCAATGAAGAATTGGGATGCACCATCGACGTTGGTGACCAGGTTGGACAATACCGCCATGCCTACACCCATTTCCGGGTCACCCTGCAGGCGTTTATGTGCAAGGTCAGCAGCGGCGAGCCCCAGGCAATGAGCGAAAGCGCCATCCGTTGGGTGGCGATTGAAGCCCTTGGCGATTTCCCGATGGGCAAGATCGACCGCATGATCTCAATTGATCTGCAAAGTCAGCCATAAGAAAAACCTCCGCAAGGAGGTTTTTCATTCATGCTTTGACTACGTTCACCAGCACCATGGGACGGCGGCGCGTTTCGGTGAACAGGAAGTTCCCGATCATCTGCTCCAGGTCTTTCTGCATGTTGCCGTTGGCGCGTGCTGCGGTCTCGCTGATGCGGTTGCGCAGGGTATTCAGCATATCCTGTGAATCTCCCCAGGTGATAAACCCTCGGCTGATGATCTCAGGCTGCCGCATGGGTTTGTTGGTGAATTTATCGATGGCCAGGTTGACCACGACCACGCCTTCCTGCGAAAGGACTTCGCGGTCATGCATCACCGCTTCGCTCACATCACCAACGCCTGAGCCGTCTACATATACATAGGATGCAGGGATCTTGTTCCCAAGGCGCATGCGCCCATTCTGGAATTCAACGGATTGTCCGTTGAGGATCACCGCGATATTGTCTTCATGCACCCCCACCTGGCGGGCCAGTTTGGCATGCTGCTTGAGCTGGCGCAATTCGCCATGAATGGGGATGAAGTAATCCGGTTGGGTGAGGTGAAGCAGGAGCTTCATCTCTTCCTGGCTGGCGTGCCCCGATACATGCACCGGCGCAACAGCCTCATAGATCACATTCGCGCCGCGTTCAATCAGCCGGTTGATGGTGCGGTATACATTTTCTTCATTCCCGGGGATGGGGTGCGCTGAGAGCACCACGGTGTCCCCCTTTTCGATGTCGAAAATGCGGTGGCTGCCCATGGAAAGTTTCCCCAGTGCCGAGGTCGGCTCGCCCTGCGAACCGGTACACATGATCAACACCTCGTGCGCCTTCATCCCCAGGGCTTCTTCAAGGCTGACGATCATTTTCTCGTCAATCTTCAGGTAGTTGAGGTTGCGCGCGATTTTGGCATTGTCCACCATGCTGGTTCCGGCAAAAGCCATCTTCCGTCCGTAGCGGACGGCGGTATTGGCTGCCTGCTGCATGCGTGAGATGAGCGAGGCGAAACTGGCGATGATCACCCGTCCTTTGGCTTCGCGGAACACCTTGTCGAAGGCGTCATCGATGACGCGCTCAGAGGGGGTCCAGCCGGGGCGTTCAGAATTGGTGGAATCCGCCAGCAATGCCATCACGCCGCGGCGCTGGAACTCGGCCAGCTTGGCATAATCCGTAGGCCAATTGTCCACGGGTGTATGGTCAAATTTATAGTCTCCGGTATGCACCACCAGCCCGGCCGGGCTGTCGATGCCCAGGCCCACGCCATCAGGGATGGAGTGGCACACGTGGAAGAAATCCACGGTGAACGGGCCGATCTTGACGCGGTCGCCGGCATGCACAGTGTTGAGTTTTGCCCTGGAGGCAAAGCCGTTCTTGGCCAGTTTCACTTCCAACAGCCCCCGCGTTAACGGCGTGGCGTAAATGGGAGCATTGATCTCTTCCAGCACGTGGCGGATGGCGCCGGTATGGTCTTCGTGACCATGCGTGATGACGATGCCCTTGACGTGATTCTTGCGTGAAACCAGGTAAGAGATATCCGGGATGATGTAATCGATTCCCAGCATATCATTTTCGGGGAACATCAATCCGGTGTCCACCACCAGGATCTGGTTGTCGTACTCGTACACCATCATGTTGGCGCCAACTTCGCCCAATCCTCCCAGCGGGATGATCTTTAAGATTCCCTTGTTGGTATTTTCATTTTTTTGTTGCTTCATTAATAAAACCTTTCTTGTTTCCAAAATGGCACAAAAATTTAACCGCAATTTGGGTGTGCCTCTCCAATGCGGATCAGGTCAGATCAGGTTGTTAAGAAAACATCCCCGGCAATCGAAACAGCCAGGGATGTGGAGATTCAATGTCTTGTATAACACTGCCCCTCATTCAAGAGGGTATTTCCGAATACTGCTGCCCGAACAAATTGATGGTTCAATAATTCTCAAATCAAGAGAACGAACAATCTGCGTTGCCCAGTTATTATACCCCATTTTTATCAAAAACCTGATGAATATTGGAGCAATTTGTCAAGTGATTACTGGGCAGATTTCCCATTGAGTTGTTCGCAGATTTGGGTCACCTGGCGGCGCAAGAGGTCATCCCGTTCCATCATGTCGGCTACTTTCTCGCAGGCATAGATCACCGTGGTATGGTCGCGCCCGCCAACCATCTCCCCAATTTGCGGCAGCGATACGTTCCCTTCACGGCGCAGCAAATACATCACCACCTGGCGCGGCAGAGCCACCTCGCGGGTGCGGTTGCGCCCCAGCAGTTTTTCGGTGCTGATGCCAAACACGCGGGCAACCACATCCACCACGCGGGAAGGTTCAAATGTATTGCGCTGGGGGATGAGGTCCGTGAGTGCAACATTCACCAGGTCTTCATTGAGCGGCTTGCCGCGCAAATCGGCATACGCCAGCACCCGCGTTAGCGCCCCTTCCAGTTCCCGGATATTGCTTGTGAACATGCGCGCGATCATCTCAAGAATCGGTGCGGGTACTGCGTGGTGGGCGCGCTCCGCCCGCGAACGCAGGATGGCAATCCGCGTTTCCAAATCCGGCGCCTGGATATCAGCGGTGAGTCCCCACTCAAAGCGCGAGCGCAGGCGTTCTTCCAGCGTGGTCATCGCCTTGGGCGGGCGATCCGAAGAGAGTACGATCTGTTTATCCTGACCATGCAGGGTATTAAAAGTGTGGAAGAACTCTTCCTGGGTGGACTCTTTTCCGGCAATGAACTGGATGTCGTCGATCAGAAGCACATCAATGCGGCGGTAACGGTCGCGGAAAGCGGGCGTGTTGTGGGTGCGGATGGCATTGATGAGATCGTTGGTGAATTCCTCGGAGGAGACGTATAGCACCTGCTGACCGTGGCTGCGGCAGTAATTGCCGATGGCATGCAGCAGATGGGTCTTGCCCAGGCCGACGCCGCCATAAAGGAAGAGGGGATTGTAAGACTGCGCCGGGTTCTCCGCCACAGCCATGCAGGCGGCATGCGCCAGCCGGTTGGACGACCCGACCACAAAATTATCGAAACTGTACCTGCTGTTGAGTGCAGATGCCGGCTGCATTGGCACAGACTGCACCTGGTTCAAATTGAGCGCTGGCGCGGATTCTTTGCGCTGCTCTTCGGGCTGGTAATCTTTGTGCCAAACCACGAATTCTACCTTTGAGGTTTCGTCAACATAACCGCAGAGGATGCGGGTGATGGTGGCGGTCAAACGGGATTCGAGCCAGTCGCGGGCATAAGCATTGGTTACGCCAATGGTGAATACCCCCTGATCGTATTTAAGCATCTCGGTACTACGCACCCAGGTGTCAAAGGAGGCTTTAGACATTTCCATTTGCAATTGACCGATGGCGGCTTGCCAGGCGTCACTTGGATTCATCTGCAGCGTCCTTTCATAAAGAGATAGACTTCCGCCACCACCAGGGATTTCTTGGCGTATTCCCTGGGAATAGGGTCAGGCTTGTTCTAGGTTGGGTCGTGCGTTGGTTTTTTTAGGGCTTCGCTCGTGAAGCCCCCCGTGTAAATCTGAACTCATTTTAGCAGAAACAGGGCGGGCGAACAAGGCGATTACCCTACGATACCTTAAAACTTTTAGATTCTTTAAGGTAATTAATCTTAAGAAACCAGGGAAGATTTTTTAAGATTTGTAAATACTTCCGATTATTTTTGCCCCAACTGGCGGTGGATGGAGGTTGTGGATACCCCCATATATGGTGTTTACTATCCTAATGCGGGGCAAACTGGCAGTGATGCTGTTTTTTTGTCAAAAGAGCCGGGTTTCCAAAAAGCCATCTTCTGCGCACTTCTTGCCCAAAAAATGGCATTTGGATTTTTTAATATTTATTACCAATCACTAACTTTTGTTAAGGTTTAATGAATCGATCATCAGAGCGCTTGCCCGATGGGCGATCTCCACTGCAAAATTGGTACCGCGGTCATACGGATAGACCTGCGACATGCTTGCAAAATACACGCCGGCAAGCGGCGTCTTTATAGCCGGGATGTTCTTTGAATGGTTGACCAGCGGCACCGGTTGGGCATAATATGATTTCTTTAGCCAGGCGCGGTTGACCCACTCCGGCTTGAAATCCGGGTTGATGCGGCTGAAACTCGGCATGAACTTCTCCAGCAGTTCCTCGGCGTTCATCGAAAAATACTCGTGATCAGTGGCCAGGTAGTCACCGCAGTAGATGAGATGTTCCCCGCCGAATTTATCCGCCGGCTGAAAGTTGGTATGCTCCACCAGCGCCAGGAAGGGGAAGCCGGCAGCCTTGGGCAGGTTGAACCAGTAAAACCCTTCGCGTGAAAGCTTATGCTTGAGCGAGACCACCAGCACGACCGCTCCCAGGCTCTTGAGATCCAGCAGCCCCTGCAAATATGCGCCAGGAAGCTGCGGGGTCATTTTCGCCATCTGCGCCGGCGACAGGGTGACCAGCACGCGGTCAAATTCTTCCGCCTTAGCGTTGACCTTCAGCGCGACTTTTTGACCATCGCTGGAAACCTGTTCAACCACCGCATTGTAGCGGAGGGTCACTCCTTTTTCCTGCAGCGCGCGCGCGAAGTCATCCGAGAATGCCTGGAAGCCGCCTTCGTAGGTGACCAGTTTGGTTGAACGCACGTGGAAGCGCGCCCACATCCACGCCATGTTGACCACCCTGGCGTATTTTTCGGTAAACTTGCCAACCACCATCGGCTCCCACATCTCACGGTACACTTTATCCCCCGCCCATTTGCGCATCCAGGCATCCACCGTGGTCTTTTCCATGGGTTGCCAGTTGTTGGTCAGACGCATGTAAACACCGACCAGGCCGAAGCGGATCTTGTTCAAGCCAAAGCCCAGTCCGGGGTAAAGCAGTGCGCTGAGGATGGAATCGAAAGGATAGAATTTACCTTTGAAATACATCACGGTTTTGGGCGTACGCACCAGCACTTTTTTTTCAAGCCCCAATTGTTTGAAAAGCCTGAACATGTGTGAATCCGAGGTGAACCAGTGGTGATAGAAATTCTCCACCGACCATTCCCACCCCGGCTCTTTGAACCCCGCTGCCAGTCCGCCGGGAGCGCCGGTGCCTTCAAATATTGTCACATCATAACCAGCATTAACCAGGTCGAGCGCAGCGGTCATTCCACCAAAACCTGCGCCGACGATTGCGATCCGCTTTGAATCCATTTTCCTCCTGAAAC
>JAYRQY010000042.1:0-9989 GCA_041910365.1 Anaerolineaceae bacterium
CCGAACATCATCCCCTGGTCGCCGGCGCCGATCTCGTCCAGTTCCTTGGCGGTCACTTCGCCGCCCTTCTGTTCCAGCGAGTGATCCACGCCGAGGGCGATATCGGGGCTCTGGCTGCTGATGGCGGAAAGCACGGCGCAAGTGTTGCCGTCAAAGCCTTTCTCGCTGCTGTCGTAGCCGATCTCCTTCACCACCTTGCGGATCAGCTCATCAAAGTTGACGAAGGCGGTGGTGGTGATCTCGCCGAGCACCATCACAAAGCCGGTCTTGGCGGCGGTTTCGCAGGCCACGCGGCTGCGGGGGTCCTGCTCCAGGCAGGCGTCCAGAACGGCGTCGCTCACCTGGTCGCACAGCTTGTCGGGGTGTCCTTCCGTCACCGACTCGGAAGAGAACTTGTAACTGGGAGAATCCATGAAACTGCTTGATGCCATATTGCGCTCCTTAAAAAGAGATTGCCCCTATCCGGTGATACACGAGGGGCAACATTCAGTAGGCTGCCCTTCTATCTTCCAGATCCTCTGTCGGAATTGGCACCATGGGTACAGTTTCCTGTTCACTGGTTGCCGAGGCTTCATCGGGCCGGTCCCTCCGCCTCTCTGGATAGAAGTGCCATTTTGGGGCTATTTAATTGTCATCAGTTTATCATTTTCAAGTGCAGATGTCAAACGTCAAAAGTCATTAGTCGCTAGTTCTTAGTAATTAGTCATTAGTAACTAGTTCCTGATTACTGGTTACTAATTACGAGTTACCAATTACCAATTACCAATTTCCAATTACCAATTACCAATTACCAATTACCAATCCCTTTTCACCTGAAACACATCAAAATCCCGCGCCACTTTGGCATCCGGGAAAACCGACTGCGCCTCGGCGAGCACGTCTTTGTCGCGGTAGCGCCGGCTGAGGTGGGTGAGGATGAGGGAACGCGCGTTCACCTGCCGGGCAAATTCGGCAGCCATGCGTGCGGTGAGGTGGCTGTACTGCTTCGCCATATCAGCTTCTTCTTCCAGGTAAGTGGATTCGACGACCAGCCCATCCACTCCCTGCAGCAGGGGCACCAGGCTGGCGGTCTCACCCAGGTCGCCCAGGGCAGCCAGGCGGGCGCCGGGGCGCAACTCGCCCATCACCAACTCAGGGGGGATGGTGCGCCCGTCTTCCAGCGTCACGGCTTCGCCTTTCACCAGTTTGCCGCGCAGGGGTCCAAACGGGATACCGAGTGCGTCGGCTTTTTCAGCCAGGAAGGGTTGGCGGGATTTCTCCTCGAAGAGATACCCGTAGGAATCGGAGCCGCGGTGCATCACCGGGAAAGCGCTGACTGTGAAATCCTTCTCCTCGATAATGAGCCCCTTCTTCACCGGCACCAGCGAAACAGGCATGGGCGGCTTTTGCCCGCGCAGCACCACCCCGTAGAGCAAGTCGTGAATGCGCTCCAGCGCGCCCGCGCCGCCAAAGATCTCCAGGCTGTCGATGGATTCCCAGCGCATGAAGGTGGAGAGCAGCCCGGCTAATCCGAGGATGTGATCAAGATGCCCGTGGGTGATGAGGATGCGGTTGAGGCGTTTGAAGCCTACCCCGGATTGAAGGATCTGGCGCTGCGTGCCTTCGCCGCAATCCACCAGGAAGCGGTGCTCATCGTGCTGCACCAGGTAAGCCGGCAGGTTGCGCTTGGGGGAGGGGGCTGAGGCGGAGGTACCAAGGAAGGTGATCTCGAACAAGGAGGGGTCCTTTCTGATTGCACCCTATTTTACCTTATCTTGATGATTTGCTCCGCAACTGCCAAATGGCATAGTCCTTGCAATATTCAGTGGAATCGTGCGGGGTGTTGCAAACCTGGCACGCTGCGCTAAAATGAATGAAAGGGAAGGAGCAGCCATGCAGATCGAAGGCGTGAAGATCGAGAAACCGGATGAGATCAATTTCATCCTCGGGCAGGCGCATTTCATCAAGACCGTGGAGGATCTCCACGAAGCCCTGGTGAACAGCGTGCCGGGCATCCGCTTCGGCATCGCCTTTTGCGAAGCCTCCACCCTGTGCCTGGTGCGCTCCTCCGGCACCGACGATGCCATGCTGGAACTGGCGCGCCGCAATGCCCTGAAGATTGGCGCAGGGCACTCCTTTATCATCTTCCTGGCGGAAGGGTTCTTCCCGCTCAACGTGCTCAACGCAGTCAAGGCTGTGCCGGAAGTGTGCGGCATCTTCTGTGCTACCGCCAATCCGGTGGAGGTGGTCGTTGCCGATAATGGCAGCGGGCGCGGCATCCTCGGCGTGATCGATGGCGATAAGCCCAAAGGCCTTGAGAGTGAAAACGATGTTGCCTGGCGCAAGGGATTCCTGCGCAAGATTGGATATAAAGCTTGAGAACTAAACCTTGACAAGGCTGGTGAAAGCCTTGTCAAGGTTGGAAGCAAGAAGGTTTGAAATAAGAAGGATAGCAAGTAAGAAGGCGAATACACCAAATGGTTAAAAGAGTATTGCAAGACTCTTGATTGGAGCGTGATGATGAAAAAGATGCTTGTGAGCATGATCGTGGTGAGCCTGCTGCTTTCGGGCTGCAGCCTGTTCCGCACCAGCAACCCGGAGGAGATCTCGGATGCCGAGATGGCCACCCGGGTGGCGGAACTGCTTTCCACGATGACCACCCCAACCATTGAGGAATTCTTCCCGGATACTCCCACCGCCCCGGCGGCAACCGAGTTTGCCTTGCCGAGCGTGGTGGAAACCACCACAGAACCCACTCCGCAGATTGAAACCGTTGAAACCCCGGTGGTGGTGCTGGTTGAAACACCCACCGAAACGCCTGCTCCAACCGCCACTGAGGAACCCACCGCAGCCGTCACCAGCACGCCGGCGGAACCCACCGCCACGCGCACCGCAACCGCCACTGCCACCGCCAACCAGACTGACCCCGCCAACCGCCTGGGTCTGCCCAGCGCATCCGATGCCCTGGACAGCCGCGATAACTGGTCCTGGCCAATCGGCGCCGACAGCTTTTTGGATGTGGCGTTCAATGGCGGCTACATGGAAATGACAGGACTCACCAACCTGGCAGGCTGGCGTATGCCCATGGTCAGCCAGCAGACCAACACCTATATTGAACTCACTGCCAACTCCGGCGCTTGCACCGGCAAGGATTCCTACGGCATCATCTTCCGTGTGCCGGTGTTCAAAGAGCCTGACCAGGGGTACTTATATGAAGTGACCTGCGACGGCTACTTCCGCCTGTGGAAGTGGGACGGCAAGGTTGCCCCCAGCGGCAAAGCCAGTGTGCTCGTCAATTGGAAGCAAAGCAGCGCGATTCACACCGGTGCTAACAAATCCAACCGCTTGGGTGTGATGGTCATCGACGACAAGATCGCGCTCTACCTGAATGGCGAGAAGGTCGGCGAGGCGACGGATGCCTCATACACTGCCGGTTTCTTCGGCGTGTTCGTACTCAGCCGCACCTCCGATGATTACACGGTCAAATTTGACGCGATGAAGTTCTGGGAGAATCCCAAGCCATAATCGAATTGAATGACAAGGTTAAGGGTCCCCGGTTCGGGGACTCTTTTTATATGGAGGTCTGCTACAATTTTGTAAATGTGGAGGATCCGATGAAGAGTTACCGCAAAGAACTGTGGATGCTTGTTCCCGGCAGAAGGGGCTATGTGAACATCACCGACCAGGTGCAGCGCTGCATCGACGAATCCGGCATCCGTGAAGGGCTGGTGCTGGTGAACCCCATGCACATCACTGCCAGCGTGTTCATCAATGATAACGAGACTGGTTTGCACCACGATTATGAAGCCTTCCTGGAAAAACTTGCGCCGCACGAGCCGGTTTCTGCCTACTGGCACAACCGCACCGGCGAGGATAATGCCGACGCACACATCAAACGCCAGGTGATGGGGCGCGAGGTGGTGGCGGCGGTCACCGAGGGGCGGTTGGATTTTGGCACCTGGGAGCAGATCTTCTACGGCGAGTTCGATGGCGGGCGCAAGAAACGCGTGCTGGTGAAGATCATCGGCGAATAAATCCGGAATCCAACTGGTTGGCTTTATTTGAGCCCATTTCGTATAAAATAGATGTATGGACCCGATAATCGAGAAACAGGAAACCGAATACATCCTTAATGACCTGCTGGCTTCACGCCCCCGCAACGATATCATCACCGAGGTTTGCTGGCGCACCAAGTGTTCGTGGCAGGAAGGTGCAGCGCTTCTGGATAAGGTGCTGTACGAGAACAAAAAGTTCATCCGGCAGGAAACCAATCCGCTGCGCTTGCTGGTGAGCATCCTTGGCATCATCGTCGGTTTGATCTGGATTGGCGTCAACGCATATGATGTATCGAAAACCCTCCTCCCCTGGCTGGCGCAGTATGGCAGCCTCAGCGGCTACACCCTGCCAGATTCCCCCGGAATGCTGGCAGCGGAGACCCTGGTAGCGCTGGTGATGATCGTCATCGCGATCGTGCTCACCCGGCAACAGCTCAAGATCACACGCGGGCAAGGCGGATGAACCACCGTATTTACTTCGGAGATAACCTGCCCATCCTGCGCTCGCTGCCAACAGCGAGCGTGGAGTTGATATACATCGACCCACCCTTCAACACCGGCAAAGTGCAGGCGCGCACGCAATTACGCACGGAGCGCTCGGCAGAAGGAGACCGCACTGGTTTTGCCGGGAAACGCTATGCCACCGTTAAAATCGGCTCAAGGGAATATGAAGATATCTTCGACGACTTCCTCGAATTCCTGGAACCGCGGCTGATGGAAGCCCGGCGCATTCTCACGCCCAATGGCAGCCTTTACTTTCACATCGATTACCGCGAGGCGCATTACTGCAAGCTTCTGTTGGATCAGATCTTTGGACGAAATTGCTTTCTTAACGAGATTATCTGGGCATACGACTACGGCGCACGCACGCAAAAGAAGTGGCCGCCAAAGCACGATAACATCCTGTGGTATGCGCAAAACCCATCTGACTATATCTACAATGTCGCCGACATCGATCACATACCGTACATGGCGCCTGGCCTGGTTGGACCAGAGAAAGCTGCCCGTGGCAAACTGCCTACCGATACCTGGTGGCACACCATTGTGCCCACCAATGGCAAAGAGAAAACAGGGTACCCCACACAGAAACCCCTGGGCATCCTGCGGCGGATTGTGACGGCCTCATCCCATCGCGGCGGACTGGTGATGGATTTCTTCGCTGGCAGCGGAACCACCGGGGCTGCCTGCCTGGAACTCGGACGCAAATTCATCCTTATCGATTCCAATCTGCAGGCTCTCCAAACGATGGCGGAGCGGTTCAAAAACCATGATGAGATAGAATGGATCGGATATGAACCCCATCTCTCCAACACTTGATGAACTGCTGCTTCAATTGAACAGCCTGGCAGACCCCGCAATCATCGCCTCGCAGGAGCGCTTTGGAATCGAGGTCGGCAGATCTTTGGGCATCACGCTCTACACATTGCGCAGCCTCGCAAAGGGGATCCACAACCACGACCTGGCATTGGGTTTGTGGGAAACGGGAATCCATGAGGCGCGGATGCTGGCTGCCATGGTCGAAGTGCCCTCCAGTACAACACTTGAGCAAATGGAGAAATGGGTTTCTGAGTTCGACAGCTGGGATATCTGTGATATCACCACCGACGAGGTCTTCATCCACACGCCTTTCATCCTTGAGCGCATCGATGCCTGGTCTACGCGCCCTGAAGAATTTGTAAAACGCGCAGCCTTTGCGAGCATGGCTGCGCTGGTGATCCACCGCAAGGATATTCCTGATAGCCAGATACTACCGTTCTTTCAGATGATCAAAAATGAGTCTTCTGACCCGCGGAATTTCGTCAGAAAGGCAGTCAACTGGGCACTGCGCAACATCGGCAAATTCAGACCGGGGTTGAGGGCACAGGCGTGGAACCTGGCGGAAGAACTAGCCCAATCCGCTGATAAAACTGCCCGCTGGATTGGCAAGGATGCCGTGAAGGAATTTGAAAAGAAGTATGGAGGATATTATGACGCAAAAAGTTCGCTTTAGTGATCGCTTGCGCTACGCAGTCGATAATGCGTTCTCCAGGGGGACCGCCGCCCTGATCGTGTGGTTAACCGTTCTTTCGGTGGTTATCGTTGGGGTCATGGCCTTGGTCGTGAGCCTCTTCCACATCACGCCGGAAGGCGAGACGCCATTGAACTTTTGGGAAGCCTTCTGGCGCAACCTGATGCGCACACTGGATGCCGGCACCATGGGCGGCGATGCCGGCTGGGGATACCGTATCGCCATGCTTGTGGTCACCATCGGAGGGGTTTTTGTCATCAGCACCCTCATCGGCATCCTCAGTTCAGCGATCGAAGCAAAACTGGAAGACCTGCGCAAGGGGCGCTCGCGCCTTCTGGAAGAAAACCACACGGTCGTTTTAGGCTGGTCAGAACAGATCTACACTGTCGTGTCGGAGCTGATTGCGGCGAACGCCAACCTGAAATCATCCTGTGTGGCAATCCTAAGCAAGCAGGATAAAGTTGAAATGGATGAATCCATCAAAGACAGGATCGGAAAAACCGGGAGAACGCACATCGTCTGCCGTTCTGGTGATCCGATGGAGATGTCCGACTTGAGCCTGGTCTCGATCAACTCGTCGCGGTCGATCATCATCCTCTCCCCGGAAGACAGCGAGGATCCGGATGCTGAAGTCATCAAGATCGTCCTGGCGATAACGAACCATCCCTTGCGCCGCAGTGAGCCGTACAATATCATCGCTGAAATCCGCAACCCGCGCAATACGGAGATCGCAAAAATCGTGGGGAAGGATGAACTCGAGATCGTCCAAACCGGCGAAATCATATCCCGCATCATCGCCCAGACCTGCCGGCAGTCTGGTTTGTCGGTGGTCTATACAGAATTGCTGGATTTCGGTGGTGATGAGGTTTACCTGAAGGAATTCGCTGACCTGGTTGGTAAGCAGTTTGGCGAGATTCTTGGTCTCTTCAATAAGAATACCGTAATGGGGGTATTCACTCCAGGCAACCCGGCACAACTCAATCCGCGCATGGATTCTATTCTTAAGGCAGGAGATAAGCTCATAATAATCGCAGAAGATGACGATAAAATTTTCATGGATGGTAAAGGGAATTTTCAACCGGAAAAAATTGCTCATCAGTCTGCTGAAATAACCCATCCCGAAACCACTTTACTGATGGGATGGAATTGGAAGGCAACAACCATCATCCGGGAACTGGATAACTATGTGACCAGCGGCTCTTCCTTGACTGTGGTTGCCTTTGGCGATGGCTTGGCAGAAAAGAACACTGCCATTGCCAGGGAATTGAAAAACCTCTCTTTGCATTTCATCGAGGGAGATATTACTGACCGGAAACTTCTGGAGTCATTGGAACTCGCGAAGTTCGATCATATCGTCCTCTTGTGTTATTCTGATGACCTTGACGTGCAAAAAGCAGATGCCCGGACGATGATGACGCTGCTGCATCTGCGGGATATCGAGCAAAAAATGCAGGTGGATTTCAAGATTGTCAGTGAGATGCTGGATATCCGCGACCGCAACCTTGCGGAAGTATCTGAGGCAGATGATTTCATCGTCAGCGATAAACTGATCAGTTTGATGATGGCGCAAATATCCGAGAACAAAGCCCTGAATTCTGTCTTTGAAGATATTTTCGACCCGGAGGGATCTGAGATTTACCTCAAACCTGCCGCTTCTTACGTGCAGCTCTCTGATCCGGTAAACTTTTACACCGTTGTGGAGTCTGCCCGCAGGCGCGGTGAAACTGCCATCGGTTACCGGGTGGATGCTGATGCCAGGCACGCTGATCGTGCCTATGGTATCAACCTCAATCCGGATAAATCAGCGGAAGTCGTCTTTTCCGCAAGGGATAAAATCGTTTTGCTGGCTAACGAGTGAAATTTTATTATGACCAAGTCTGCCCCTATTCTTGAATTCGATGATGACCGCAGCAGTATTCTGCTCCCAAACCCTTACGCCATCGGGGTGGGAGTTCCGGTACCCAACCGGGCGGTGTTGTGTTTCTTCCAGGATGTGCTCTCCGACCTGACTGAAAAAGGGGAAATAACGTTGCTGGGGAACCTGAAATCGGAAATTGGCAGGCACCCGGTGTATTCCTATGCCAGCCAGGGGAGCAAGGTTGTCGTTTTTCATCCGGGTGTTGGCGCGCCACTGGCAGCCGGCGGGTTGGCGGAGTGGATGTCCTGCGGGGTCACAAAATACATTATTTGCGGGGGGTGCGGTGTGCTCAACCGTGAGATCGAGGCTGGGCATCCGATGGTGATTACCTCGGCTGTCAGGGATGAAGGCACCTCTTATCACTACCTGCCGCCTGCACGCGAGGTCAAGGCAACGCAAAAAGCAATCAACGCCCTTGAAAATGTGCTTCAGGAGTCACAAATTGAGTACCGTCTGGCAAAGACCTGGACAACGGATGCCATTTACCGCGAAACCCCGGCGCGGCGCAAGCAGCGCGTGGCAGAAGGCTGCGATGTGGTTGAAATGGAAGCCGCCGCCTTCTTTGCGGTGGCAAAATTTCGAGAGGTGGAAGTGGGGCAACTGGTGTATGGAGGAGACCTGGTGATCCCGGATGGCTGGGATGGGCGGGATTGGCACAAACGCACGGATGACCGGCGCTTGATGTTTGACATGGCTGTGCGGGCTGTTCTGAAACTCTGAACGTTAATGGCCAGCGAAAGTGGAACTTAACAAGCGCACCTGTTCGGCTGCGTGGTAAGAGGAGCGTACCAGCGGGGCACTTTCCACCCATCTGAAACCGATCTCCAGTGCAAATTGCTTCAGCATGGCAAATTCATCCAGCGTATAATAGCGCTCGATCGGCAAATGCCGCCGGCTCGGCTGAAGGTACTGGCCCAGGGTGAGAATATCCACATCCCATGCCCGCAAATCACACAGCACTGCCTGCAACTCTTCAACGGTTTCCCCCAGACCGACCATAACGCCGGACTTTGTCAGTACCTGCGGTGAGAGCTTCTTGGCATTTCTTAATGTGGCTTCCGACCACTCATAATGGTCCTGCGGCTGTACCTTTTTGAATAGAGAAGGAACTGTTTCTACATTGTGGTTGAGAATGTCCGGGTGGGCATCTATCACAATGCTTAAGGCTTCGATGTTTCCCTTGAAGTCCGGGATGAGCACCTCAACCGAGCAGCCCGGCTGCAATTCACGGATGCGCCTGATCACCGCTGCGAAAATTGGGGCTCCGCCATCTGCGCGTTCATCCCGGTTGACAGAGGTGATCACAGCATGTTTGAGTTCCATGGCTTTCACTGCCTGTGCAACCCGTTCAGGTTCATCCCAATCCAGCGGCTCGGGCATCCCGTGCTTGATGTCACAAAAGCGGCAGGAGCGGGTGCAAATTGTTCCAAGCATCAGGAAGGTAGCCGTACCGCTTCCCCAGCACTCACCCATATTTGGGCAGCCGGCTTCCTCACAGACTGTATGAAGAGTTTTCCTGCGCATCAATCCCTGCAGCTGCTCGTAATTTTCGCCGTTCGTTGAGCGGACTTTGATCCAGTCCGGACGGCGCAAGGGGCGGGAGACTTCGCTGGATGGGTTGATCCGATCGCGTGTGGGGGTATTGGGCATATGCTCTCCTGCGCGAATTATAACTGGAGAATCAAAAAAGCCGCAGTCAAAGGCTGCGGCTTTCACAAAGTCAATTTTTTTTAGTCGGTGCACAAACGATAGCCAAGCCGGTCGACGTTTTCGATCACTTCATCGCCTGGCTCAACACGGTTGAGCTCATTTCGCAGCAGGTAAACCAGGTATTTCAACCGGTTGCGGGCTGAAACAGTGTTCTCTCCCCAGATTTCATTAAGTAACTCTTCATAGGTTGCCACGTGTGGGGCTTTTTTGGCAAGCAGCGCAAGCACCTCGTACATTTTACCAGTGAGCTGGATCCGTTTGCCGTGATAAGTGAGTTCCTGAGTATCCAGGTCTATGAGCAGATGGATATTCGCAAAAC
>JAYRQY010000043.1:0-7478 GCA_041910365.1 Anaerolineaceae bacterium
CTGGGAGTCTACATCAACGCGGAAAATATCACGGAACTGAACCAAGGCGTGTTTACCCGTGAGGAATTGGCAGCGCTGAAGGCAATCCCGGTTTCGGTGACCGAAAAGGCACTCACCCAGAAGCTATGCGCGGTGGCAGTCGAAACCAGTGTGCGCCGCCATGCCGGGGTTGTGATGGACGCTTACACGCCAACCGGCCGGAAACAAACGGTGCGTGGCAAAGACCTCACCGCTGTCCAATGGGTTATTGGTACCGGCGGTGCACTGACACGCATTGATGGCGGCCGGGAAATCCTCACCAGAATATGTACAGGGGCTGGCAAGTATCTTCTTCCTCCCCCTGATGCGCAAATTCTAATCGATAAAGAGTATCGGTTTTCAGCGCTCGGAACGCTCGCACAGAAGTACCCGGAACAGGTCAAAACGACCTTTCGCCAATGGGTTGAAAAGGAAATCCCATGAGTTTACCCACCCCCCGGCTTGAAATCCATCCGAAGCGCATCGAGCAGAACGCCCGCGCGGTGTTAGCGCTTTGCCATCAACATAACATCCAGGTGGCAGGGGTCACAAAAGTAGCTTGTGCCCACCCTGCCGTGGTTTCAGCGTTGGTTCATTCAGGTATCGATATGTTGGCAGATTCAAGGCTCGAGAACCTCGAATCCATCAGGAAAATGGGGATCACGCTTCCGCTATTGCTGTTGCGCAGTCCTGCACCGGATCAAACTGAGCGCGCCGTCGCCTTTTCGGATATCTCGCTAAACTCATCCTTTGAAACCCTTGGTTTGCTTTCGAGGGCTGCCACGGCGAAGCGTATGACTCATAAAGTTATCCTCATGGTCGACGTGGGAGATCTCCGAGAGGGGGTTTGGCCGGATAAATTAGAGGATTTGATTTCCAGAACGATGCGATTAAACAATCTTGAAATCCTGGGCATCGGTTGTAACCTTGCCTGTTATGGGGGTGTGATCCCCACCACCGAAAAGATGCAAATGTTGATTGACCTGCGCGACAAGGTAAAGCACCAAACCGGGCTTGAACTGAGGTTGATCAGCGGTGGGAACAGCGCCAATCTTCCGCTTCTCGCTTCTGGTGGAATGCCCGAGGAGATCAATCATTTGCGTATCGGCGAATCCATTCAACTCGGGCGCAACGTGTTGGATCGTTCCCCGTTCCCAGGAACCCGCCAGGATACTTATCGGATCGTGGTCCAGGTGATCGAGCTCGAAAGAAAGCCCTCCATCCCTGTTGGCGATCGCGGGCAGGATGCATTTGGCGGAACCCCTGAATTTGTGGATCGCGGTTGGCGAAAACGTGCCATCTGCAACATCGGCCGGCAGGATGTTGTCATCGGGAACCTGGAACCTGTCGATCCGGGAATTATCATCCTGGGCGGCAGCAGTGATCACCTCATCCTGGATGTGGAAGACGCCGTAGATGAAGTGAAAGTCGGCAGTGAAATTTCCTTTATGCCAGGCTATGCCGCGCTGCTCGCTGCTGCTACTTCTCTCTATGTTGTTAAAATTGTCGTGGAAGGATAAGCCGTTAAAGAGTATGCTTTATCAAACCCATGTCCGGGTACACCTAGATAATATCCAGTCCAACATTGAAGGCATCCGCCAGGTTGTTGGACCAAATCGGAAGATCCTGATTGCGGTAAAAGCCAATGCATACGGTCATGGCGCAGTTGAAGTTTCGCGGATGGCAGCTAAAATCGGGGTGGACTACCTGGGCATTGCCACGGTTCCGGAAGGGATCCAGTTGAGGCAGGCGGGGATCACGCTTCCCATCCTTAAATTTGGACCAACTTTCGCTGAGGAGATCGAAGGCGCATTGGATTACGACATTACCCTGCCAATTTGTGATAAGGAAGCCGCCATCCAGGCACAACTCGTTGGGTCAGCAACCGGGAAAAGGCATCCGGTTCATCTGAAAGTTGATACCGGGATGGGACGGGTGGGCGTGTCTGTTGCCAGGGCTGCCGAACTGGCTGGTTTTATTGTTTCCGAATGTAAGTCGCTTAACCTGGAGGGTGTCTTCACCCATCTACCGGTAAGTGACGCTGCCGATTCCAGCTATACCCATGAACAGGTCCAGTTGTTCGCTAACACCGTCGCATCCATTGAGCAAAGGATTGGCCGGAAAATCGCCATTGCCCATTGTGCCAACTCCGGGGCTGTCCTGGGACACCCTGAAGCCTGGATGGATATGGTCAGACCGGGCATCATGATTTACGGGTATTATCCATCAAAAGATACTCCGCGGTCGATCCCCTTAAAGCCTGGGATGAGTTTCCTTACCAAGGTATCCTTCCTTAAAAAAGTCACCAGGGGGACAAGCATTGGTTATGGGCGCACCTGGTTCGCCCCTGAAGACACCTGGATCGCAACCATCCCAGTCGGTTATGCAGATGGCTTCAACCGCCTGTTTTCCAACACCGGAAGAGTCTTGATCAATGGCAGCAGTTATCCGATTGTCGGTAGGGTATGCATGGACCAGAGCATGGTCAACCTTGGACCGAATCTGAGCGTCAGCGTCGGCGACCGTGTCACTTTGATGGGGCGCGATGGCAGCGAAGAGATCACCTGTGATGAATGGGCAGAAAAGCTAAACACGATCACGTATGAGGTCACCTGCCAGATCAATCCCCGGGTTGAGCGTGTGTATTAAATCCCTGCAAAACACATCCAAAAAGAATTCGAGTACGAAAATGGTACACTTGTTAAAACTAAATTGGTAAGGAATTCTATCTTATGGCAACTTCCACCGCCACGGCAATCGCTCATCCAAATATCGCTTTCATAAAATACTGGGGTAACCGCGATAAATCATTGCGATTGCCAGAGAACAGTTCCATTTCGATGAACCTGGAGGAGTTGAGCACCCGCACCCAGGTGACATTCGATCCCAACCTTCCTACAGATATCTTCGACTTGAATAGTCACCGGCAATCCGGGCAATCCCTGCAACGGGTGGTCACGCATCTCAACCTCCTACGCGGCCTGCGCGGGGTCGGCACTAAGGCTTACATTAAGAGTGAGAACAACTTTCCGGAGGGAGCCGGGATTGCCTCCTCTGCATCGGCTTTTGCTGCATTGACGGTGGCAGGGATTCGTGCGCTTGGTATTGAGTTACCCGAAAAAGACCTTTCAAGGCTCGCTCGCCGCGGCTCCGGGTCTGCCTGCCGCTCCATTCCTGCTGGTTTTGTAGAGTGGTACCGCGGGTTGTCTGACGTGGACTCTTACGCTGTCTCCATCGCACCACCGGATTTTTGGTCACTCACGGATATCGTAGTCATCGTTGATGAAAAGCAAAAAACAACTGGTTCAAGCGAAGGGCACGATCTGGCCAAGACCAGCCCGCTTCAGAGTGCCAGGGTGATGGATGCTGATAGGAGGATCGAGCGCTGCCGCGATGCCGTCCAAACCAGGGATTTCAGCCTCCTCGCAGAGACGATGGAGATGGACTGCAACCTGATGCATGCCATCATGATGACCTCCAATCCGCCGTTACTTTATTGGAACCCGTATACTCTGGAAATCATCAAAGCAGTCCATATTTGGCGAAAATCCGGCATTCCCGTCGCCTATACCATCGATGCCGGACCAAACATCCATTTGATCTGCGAATCAGATTTTGAAGAGATGCTGGTTGAAAAAATTAACCAGTTGAAATGGGTGAAACAGGTTCTTGTTTGTCATCCTGGCGGTCGTGCCAGCCTTGAGTAGTCACCTCACCAGGCAGTTTTTTATATTTCGAAACAGGCTTGCGCCTGTTTCTCTTTTTAACAATACTCTTATATTCGTTTTACAAAAGGAGACTGCCAAACCGGATATAATATTCAGTTGGAAGACGGAGATGAAACAATGAATACTGGTAACTCTTTACTTACAATCCTCGAATTCGTCATCGCATTTGGTGCGCTGGTTTTCTTTCATGAATTCGGGCATTTTATTTCTGCAAAACTGAATAAGATCGAGGTTGAGGAGTTTGGCTTGGGGATGCGCCCGCGCATGCTTAAACTATTTACACTCGGCGGAACAATTTTCACCCTCAACTGGATTCCGTTTGGCGGTTTCTGCCAGATGAAAGGCGAAAACGGCGAATCAACCGATAAAGGCAGTTTCATGGCTGCCAAAGCCTGGCAGCGCCTCTTAACGCTGCTTGGCGGACCGATCACCAACCTGGTCATTGGCATGCTCCTTTTTGCGTTCATTTTCACCCGCACCGGCGCTCCCAATGAAAAGATCGTTCAAGTCGTTGCGGTTAGCGCAGATACCCCTGCAGCCTCTGCCAACCTGCAAACTGAGGACATCATCAAGGAAATCAACGGCACGAAAATTGACAGTTTCACTTCCCTGTCGAATGTCATCCAGGCAAATCTAGACCAACCCATTCAAATGACCATTGAACGGGGATCGCAGGAAATCCAGGTGACGGTTACGCCACGAAGTGAATACCCGAGTGATCAAGGACCGCTGGGAATTACCATCACAAATCCTCTGCAAAAGGTTAATTTTTTCCAGGCGATTCCAGGCGCATTCGCGACCACTGTGGACCAGGGAGTTCAGTTGATCATGCTGCCGGTGCGCCTGATAAGCGGTCAAATTGCACCATCCGATGCCCGCATGGTGAGCGTCAAAGGCATTTACGATATTTTCACGGAAGTACAAACCATCGACAAACAGGAATCAGCCGTCAATCCAGCGCTGACGGGGCTAAACACCCTTTCTTTCCTGGCGATTATCTCGATTGCGCTGGGATTCACGAACCTTCTGCCAATTCCTGCTCTTGATGGCGGCAGGATCATCTTCCTTCTTCCCGAACTCCTTTTCAAGAAGAAGGTCAAGCCGGAATTGGAAGGCCGTATTCATATGGTAGGGTATGTCCTGTTGATGATCCTGATGGTTATCCTGGTCATTAATGACATCATCAACCCGGTAGTTCTCAAGTAAGGGTGACTTCCATGGACGATGCCCCTGACCGTATCGAATTTACCGAGTGCCTGGCTGCCCTTGAAGATTTGGACCACCCGTTTCCGGCCAGGTTGTTAAGAGGGTTTTCTGATCTATCACCTCTTCAATTAAAAAAGCTCCTGCCCATTTGGGTAACACTTCCATCACTCCGGAAAACGAGCCTGTTGGAAGACCTTGAAGAGACATTTGAAAAAGATACCCTTGTTAATTTTGATCAATTGGCGACGGCGGTTTTATCGGATCCTGATCCAAAAGTGCGCATCCTCGCCATCCGCCTGTTATGGGAATCCGATGACACCCGGATCATCCCCGTGATCATCGATATGCTGCACGAAGACCAGGAAGAGGCTGTGCGCGCTGCTGCGGCAAACTTCCTGGGACGATTCGTCTACCTGGGCGAATTGGAAAGAATCGTGGACACGCACAAGATTTCCATCGTTCGTAATCTTCTCGACGTGCTGGCGGGTGAAGATTTACCTCAGGTGAAGCAAAGAGCTCTTGAATCCCTGGGGTACTCCAGCCATCCAAAAATTCCATCCCTCATCGAAGGTGCTTTAAAATCCGGCGAAACATTATGGAAAAGCGCCGCGCTTTGCGCCATAAGCCACTCAGCGGATGATTCCTGGAATTCCCATGTTCTTGAACATCTTGAGGATCCAGTCCATGAAGTCCAGTTTGAGGCGGTAAGGGCTGCCGGTGAGCTCCAACTTCTTTCTGCACTTGAACCGCTTGCCGCCCTACTTGAAGATGAACTGGTCGATCCTGAAATCCGCATGGCTGCCATTTGGTCCTTGTCACAAATTGGCGGTGAGTTTGCCCGTAATGCGCTCGGCGGTGTATTGGAATCATCACAGGATGATGACGAAATCGAACTGGTCGAATCTGCCCTCGAAAACCTGGAAGATGGCATTGCTCCGCAAAGTTATAAACTGCTGAACCTGGACCCGGATGATGAAGAAATTGATGATGAAGAAGGTGGATTCGCATTTGATGAAGATGAGGATGATGAAGTAGAGGATTACGATTGAGGTGAATTTCGCCCGCATCCTGACCAGTTTCCTTGTTGGAATTGCAGCCTTTTTTGGCCTGATAAAGAATGCAGCCGCCGAACAAGGTTTTAATCCAGATGAAGTAGTTTATGAGTACGAGTTTGGTAACTACGCCACCTTTTCTGCCCGAGTAGCCCAACCAAATACAATCAAGAACATTTCACTATCGCTTGAACCTGAAAACCAGCCAGCCAGGCACCTTGATGTAATGATTGATGCCGATTCCACATTTTCCGCAACCCTCGATCTCAAGGCAAATGGGATCGTCCCTTTTTCCAGGGTTTATTTCTGGTTTGAAGCCGAATTGGAGGATGGCTCGATAATATCAAGCCCATCCTATTGGTTCGATTATGTGGATAACCGGTTTGGGTGGAAAAACAGTTCAAGCAACCTGTTCACCGTTTACTGGGTCGGAAAGGATGCAGATTACGGGCAAAAAATGCTGCAGGTCGCCAGGTCTGGGCTCGAGCGTGCCACGCAACTGATTCCGGTTGTTCCGCTTCTGCCAATCGAAATCTACATCTACCCCGATGACGCTTCGTTGAACTCCGTATTTTCTGTCGATACCTCTGCCTGGGTAAATGGGCATACTTACCTGAGTGCCAACCGCATTCTGCTATCAGACGCTCAACCATCCGGGGACATCACCGGTGTAGAACGGACAATTCCACACGAGATCGTGCACCTTCTTCAATACCAGGTGATGGGTGAGAATTATCGTTATGCGCCGATCTGGTTGACCGAAGGGCTTGCTACCCAGGCAGAATTGTATGCCAACCCCGAACACGATCGGGAACTTCAACGCGCTTTGCGGTCAGGAGATTTATCCCCAATAACCGAATTATGCGTTGGATTCTCACCGGATTCGGCTAACACGATCCTTGACTATGCGCAGTCTTCGTCGCTGGTGAAGTACATCCAGGATACGTATGGGATTCCAGTATTCCTTGAAATGCTCCAAACAGCCACTTCCGGCGTGGATTGCCAGGCCGTGGTCAGTTCGGTATTAGGCGTTTCGCTTGAGAAACTTGATGAGGATTGGCAGTCCTCGCTTGTTGGTAGTCCTTCAACCTGGATTTCAAGCCAGTTGCCAACAATCCTTTGGATTGCCATCCCTTCATCCCTGGTGCTAATCGGGGTGGCAGTCATTTTTATTCGCCGCAGAAAATCGACCAGCAATAAACAGGGGCTAGCGTAGGAGATGGAAACGAAACGGCTCCACGCTACAGTTGAAGGACATGTTCAAGGTGTCGGATTCCGTTATTTTGTTGTCGAAAAAGCACAGCAATTAAAACTCAAAGGCTGGGTCAGGAACCGGGATAATGGGGATGTGGAAGTTGTGGCCGAAGGAAACTCAAGTGATCTCGAAAGCCTTGAAATTCTCTTGAATGAGGGACCGATCGGATCGCACGTAATCCGGGTGACCAGTGAGTGGCTTGCAGCCGAGAACGGCTTC
>JAYRQY010000044.1:0-24509 GCA_041910365.1 Anaerolineaceae bacterium
GGATCCAACAGCATAATACCTTCGTGCTCTTCGGAAATTCCCAGTTCCTTCTCGGAACAGACCATTGAATACGAATCCACTCCCCGGATCCTGGCAGGTTTGAGCGTGGTCAGCACCAGCCCTTCGGCATGTCCGTCGTAGATCTGCGCGCCTTCTTTGGCATAGGCAACAATCAGCGGCTCGGTCAAGGGACCTTTTCCCTTGTATTCGAACAGGTTGGGGGCGCCGGTGAGAACAATGTGCTCGCGTTTGCCGTCGAACAGTTTGCATAGCGTTAAGCGGTCGGCATTGGGGTGCGGCATCACCTCGCTGATGGATGCCACCACGATCTTCTCGCGGTCCCACGTCAGCCCGCTCACCTTACAGTCCACCGTGCCTTTTTCCGGCAGCGGCAAACCGATGATCTGTATCTCTTCCACTTCCATCCCTGCCATGGTGAGCAGGTGCGCCAGTTCGCCGATCGGCAGGTCAATTTCCACAAAATCTTTCAGCCAGGATAAGGGTGCTTTCATAAATCTCTCCGTGAGTAACGAGAATAGAGAATAGAGATTTGAGAATCGTCAAAGGCAGCTGGTTTTACTGCTCTCGGTTCTCGATTCTCCACTCTCAATTTTTAGAATTGCTCCAAGAACCGCAAATCATTTTCCCAGAAGTAGCGGATGTCGTTGATGCCGTAGCGAAGCATGGCGATGCGCTGCGGGCCGAGACCGAAGGCAAACCCGGTATAACGCTCGGGGTCGTAGCCGCCGTTGCGCAGCACATTGGGGTGCACCATGCCGCACCCACCGATCTCCAGCCAGCCCCCGCCGCAGACTGCGCAGCCCTTGCCGCCGCACAAAAAGCATTCCACATCGAATTCCGCCGAGGGTTCGGTGAAGGGGAAAAAGGACGCCCTGAAGCGGGTGCGCGCCTGCTGCCCGAACAAACGCCGGGCCAGATCGGAGAGGGTTGCCTTAAGGTTGCTGAAGGTGATGCCCTCGCCCACTGACAGACCTTCGATCTGGTCGAACTGCGTCTCGTGGCGCGCGTCCGTTTGCTCGTAGCGGTAGCACATGCCCGGCAGCACCAGGCGCAGCGGCGGCGGATTCGTCGGATTAGTTGCTGCAAACTCGCGCATCGCGTGGATCTGCCCCGGCGAAGTGTGCGTGCGCATCACGATCGGATTGGTGCCGCGTTCACCGGCCTCCACGAAGTAAGTATCCTGCATGTCGCGCGCCGGATGCCCGATGGGAAAGTTGAGAAGTTGGAAGTTAAACTCATCGGTCTCCACCTCGCGTGACCGGTAAACCTGGAAGCCCATCTCGCCGAAAACGCGGAAGAGCTCGCGCAGCATTTGCGTATCCGGGTGCAGCCGCCCTTGCACCAGCGGGCGGCCCGGCAGGGTGATATCCAGCGTTTCGCTGCTGATGGCATGTGCCAGCGCCGCCTCGTTGATCTCCCGGCTTTTTTCAGCCAGAGCTGCCTCCAGCGCAACTTTCACCTTGTTGGCGCTTTGCCCCACCTGCGGGCGCAGTTCGGCCGGCAGTTTGCCCAGTGACTGGAACGCCTGCGTGATGGTGGTGTTCTTGCCCAGGTATTGGTTGCGCCAGGCGAGCAGCGCATCCTCGGACTGGATACCCGCCAGGGCTGCCAGGGCTTCTGCCTGCGCCTGTTCCAGTTGTTTGATAACATCGATGTCTGTCATTTGCTGCTCCTGCCATTAAAATAAAAACCGTCCTCGTTGAAGGGACGGGAGAAATTTCCCGCGGTACCACCCGCATTGGTCATTTTATGACCCACTTAGCCCGATGGCACTAAGTCACCGGATACCTTGGTAACGTAAGGTATACGGCCGCGCCTAGTAATCCTTTTCGATTCTTGGGTTTCGATTTTCGGTTTTACGAATCTCGATTCTCTACTCTCGAATCTCGGATGTTCAACGCAGCGGCTCAGGAGGGAACTTCAACCGGGGTCTGCCGTGCAGCTCTCTCAATCTGCGGAACTGCGTCCCTGTCGGGTTCAGCCGGCTTACTTTCCTCCGTCACAGCCGATGGGGGTATTATAGCGGATTATGCATCCTTAGGAAAGGTAGAGTACCGCCCATAATAAAAAAATCCCCGATTTTAACTTTTCGAAATCGGGGATTTTCAATTGCCAGGTAAAAACGTACTCTCTTACGGCGTCACTGCCTCGATGTCCACCGGCAGGGTGCACAACACGTTTCCTTCCATCGACAATACCCACGAAGCGGTGTATTTTCCAGCCGTACCGGGGGCTTTCATATCCACGATCAAGGTCAGTTCGCCGCCTTTATCGACGTAAGTATTGACGTCAAAAATATCTGCGACGGTCTGCATCTTCTGCCCGCTGACGTATTTCAGGTCCAGGTAACCTACTTCCCAAGCATGAGAGCCAATGTTCTGCACCTTCCAGGTGGCGTCAAAATCAGTGGTGGTGTTGTACTTGGTGCCAGCCGACGGGGAGGTGCTGAGCAGCTTGCAGGCATAAGCAGCCTGGGTGGGAGTGAGGGTGCGAGTGGGTACCGGCGGCACATACGTGCGGGTGGCCGTTGGCGGAACAACCGTTGCGGTTGGTTCGAGGGTGGCGGTTGCTGTGGGCTCCAGGGTCGGTTCGGGGGTGGCTGTGTCGGCGGGCAGCGCAGCCGCTGTGCTGGTGAGGTTCACTGCCACGGTCTGCATTGCCAGCGTCACTGCTGCGGCGATCGTCGCTTCCTGGGCGGCGGGGTCGGCTGTGGGGGCGGCGACCTGCCCCAGCAAACTACACCCGCTCAGCACCAGGCTGAGCACCAGCCCGATCGTGATTAAAAATGTCAATTTGGTTTTCATAATACTTACTCTCCTTTCACATCAAAACAAAACAACGCCCATTACTAGGACGGAATTATACAGCCAAAAGTTCCTTCATTGCTGCGTGAATGTGATTACCCCTGCTCGCATGGTTTATCCCCGGCCTCAATGGGGTGGGGCGCGGACTTGCTCAGGAAGTAGGGTGGGTTGAAAACCCACCATTTCTTAATCACTCGGTTGGTTTCGCTTCCCAGTATTCATCCTTCACCAGGATCTTCTGCCCGAAGTCGCCTTCGATAAGCGTCCCGTTCTTCGTGAAGTCCTCTAGGGAGATGCGATAGATAACTTTTCCTTTCATGTCCGCGATCTGCAATTCCTCGCAGGCAATCGCGAAAAGCGTATCAATGATGCCAATTTCTACTGCCCAGCCCCCTGCATCCTTCTCCTTCTGATAGTTCCTGCTTACATTCCGGGTGTAAATATGGGTGCTGGTGTTGTAATCGCCTATCTCCTTGCCGTTTGGGTCCCTGAAGATCATCCTGCGCCTCCCATTTTCAGACCTTTTTCGCAGTTCTGTACGCCGCCGGGATCACCCCGTTCACCCCGCCGCCGCTCTCACTCTGCGCACCGATGAACCACAGACCCTCAATGGGAGTCTTGTGCGGCACCTTCCATGCCCCCATGATTGGAGCAACACCACCGAAAGCGTGATGCCGAAGATGCGTGATCTCGCGCAGGTCATCCGGGGTGACCACGATGGCGGTTTTGATATGCTGGCGCAGCTCTGGCAGCCGCTTTTCGGCATGCTCCAGCAGTATATCGGCATATTTCTCCTTGTCCTGCTGCCAGCCACCGCCGTTCAACCGCTCCGGGCAGATGGTGTAGATGGTCATGGCATACCTGCCAACTGGATTCGCGCCAGTCAACTTCATCTTGGGCACATGCACCACGAACCCCGCCGCTCCTTCATGATACTCGCCTGCCCGGGCCAGTTTCACCTGTCCTTCGATGTCGTAAGACCCGTAGAAATAGGTGCTGCTGGTCTTCAGTACTTCCGGCCAGGCTTTATCAACGCCCAGGTGGAGCATGAATACTGAGTCCATCAGCGGGATTTCCTTCACCTTTTGTGTGAACTCTGCCGGCAGTGTCCCTTCCTCGAGCAGACCGATCAGTGTTTCCTCTGCACCGCCGCTGGCGATCACCTTTTCGCAGAAATGCGTCACACCGTTTTGGTCCAAAATGCCGGTCACCTGGTTGTTCTCCGTCAGGATCTTCATCACAGCGCATTTGAGGTGCAGCACCCCGCCTGCCTTATTGATTTCTTTCACAAAGGCGTCGGTCAGTGCCCGGCTGCCGCCGGCGATGCTATTGAGCCCCAATCCCTCCGCGTTCCGGGCAATCGTTGCCGGGATGCGCTCATCGTAGCATTTCTCCGCGTTCATGGCGAAAACTCCAAGCCCCTGGAACTGGCTCGGCGGAGTGAAGAAGTCTGCCAGGATTGAGACGAAGACCGCTTTTAACTTATCGGACTTAAAGTAATGGCTCAGTATTTTTTCTGCCGTCCATTTAGCTTTGGGCAGCAGGGGCAGCAGCGCAGCATAGAAAAGTATCTTTATCCAAACCCCGCCTGTTTCCAGTCGGCGCGCCAGGGTCATCAGGCGGGTGAAGCGGATGTAATCTTTCCAGTATCGTTCCAGCCCCGCAGTATCACCAGGGAAGAGCCTTTTCAATTCCTCGATACGCCATTTTGGTCCGGCATATTCCGCTGGCGCGCGCAACTCGAAATCCGGAAAAAGGTAATCCCGGTGGTCCGGGAGGATCGTCAAATGCTGTAGTATCCCCAGCTTATCCAACGCTGAGCCGAGAGGGTCGTTCTTGCCCAACCCCTCATAATTGAGCTGTCCGTAATCCCAAGATAGCCCGTCCTGTTCCAGCCCGCGGGTCACGCCGCCGGGTACCACTGCCTGCTCGAAGATCTCCACTTCGTGCCCTTCGCGCAGCAGCGTCAAGGCTGCGGTGAGCCCGGCCATACCGGATCCGATAACGATGGTCTTCATTGCGCCTCCCTATTCGGTCTTCATGCTGTTGATCTTTGTCAGCACTTCTTCGTAACGTTTTTTGGTCAGCGGGTAAAACGCCAGAATGATGTTGGCTACAAGGATGATCATAGCCGGCAGGATACCGATAAGCAGCCGGATGCCCAATATTGAGCGTGCAGACTGCACCGCATCCGGCACGTATCCGAACACATCCAGCCCTTGCCCCACCAGGAAGCCCGCCAGTGCGCCGCCAAGCGCGATCACAAAGGTCCATATGCTGTAATAAACACCCTCCCGCCGCACCCCGCTCCCGGAAAATCCAAACTCGATCGTGTCTGGAGCCATTGACCAAGGAGCCACGTAATGGCTGGCGAACCCGATCCCTGCCAACCCCATGAAGATCAGCGCCAACCCTGGACCCAGTTTGTCAGCGAAGAAGGCAAAACAGGTCACCGCTGCCAGCGTTAAGGTCATCCCCAGGATATAAGCCATTTTCTTGCCCAGTTTCTTGCACAGCCAAACCCACAGCGGCAGGGTGATCATGGTGAAAACCAGCAGAAAGATCATTGCCATTGTCACCGCGCCCTCATCCTGGAAGACGTACTTGTAGTAATAGATCAACATGGACTGCATGATCGCCACCGCGGTGGAGTTGAGAAACCAGGTCGCCAACAGGACCAGGTATGGCTTATTGGTGAAGGCATCCTTGAGCGCGGTGAGTACACTCCCGCGCTGCTCGCTCACCACTTTTTCCGGTTCGCGGACGCTGAGGTAGGTCATCAGCAGTGAGACTGCTGCCAGAAAGCCAAAGATTGCCGACATGCCCACAAAGCCCGCAGTGCGACCGGCGAATAATGCCATGATCGGCATTGCAGCTCCTGCCCCCAGCAGCGTCCCGATGACTGCAAATCCCTGTTTGAACCCGGCGATATTAGTGCGTTCGTTGTAATCTGGCGTCATCTCCGGCAGCAGCGAATTGTAGGGGATATTCGTGAACGAGTACACCGTGCAGAAGAAGATGTAGGTTAGCAGCGTCCAGATGAATTTTCCCGTCTGTGCTTCGATGCCGGGGTTGCGGAACATCAGCACAAACGCAATGCCGAAAGGAATGGCGAAGAAAAGCAGGTAGGGGCGCCGCCGCCCCCAACGGGATTTTGTGCGGTCGGAGAGGTATCCAATGAACGGGTCGATCACCGCATCCCAGATCTTACCCACCAGCAAAGCGCTGCCGGCCAGCGCCGCGCTCAGGCGCACCTCGTCCGTCAGGAAGTTCATCAGCCAGAAGGAAGTAATGGTAAAGAAGATGCTGCTGCTAAATTCTCCGGTACCATACCCGATCTTGCGTCCCAGTGTGATTTTGCGGTTCATAGTGTCTCCTACCTATTTTGTAAAAAAGAATGTGCAGCTCAGTGCGATCAGCAGTTGCCCGCCGGCATAACAAACGGGACCGATGGTAAACTTGCCGGGTCTTACGAAACGATGCACGCCGTACTCGACATCGCCCAGGAATAGCAGGCTTGTCCCGATGACAACAAGTAATGCCGATGCCATGGAAAAGGCATCCCCGAAGAGGGTTGAAATTGCCCGCGAGACCATAAATGGTTGGAAAATCCCATAGATCAACACCGGAATCTTGAAGTCCCCCAGTTTTTTCCAGTACAGGCGCATTAAAAAGAGATAGATCCCGATGAAGATAACGCCGACGATCCAATCCGGGCGGTGGAAGCCTTCATTATAGTAAGTGTAAGTAACAGAGTACTCCAGGTAGGCGAAGATAAATGCAATCATGCCCGCCAAAAAGATCTTTGGGTTGTTCATATCAATGTTGAAAATGTCTGCTGCAAAACACAAACCCATCCCGATGAGAATGGCGAAGGTGTAGCCTTTGTTTACATCCGGGCTGAGCAGGCTCAACGCAACAACGATCAGGGATACAAGTGTACAGAGTGGCTGGAGGATGGCGGTGCGCTTGAGGTCCTGCCGGTTCCGGGCGATCAGGTAAAGCACCATCAGTACGATACTTATCGGAACAGGAATGAGCGGCACCAGGTTCATGGTTCCTCTTCAATACTAACATTCGATGGAGTGAATTAAGTATATAACAGTTGATGGAGAATTGCCGTGACCAGTGTGCTCATTATAACCAGGTACCCAGCACATTTCGCTTGGGGTGATGGCTATCAGCAGCCGGTTGGTCTTCCTGGTAAAATTGGGCAATGACATTGAGGGATGAATTGTTGGATTGCATGACTCGCCAGTGGGATGCCTACCTGGCGCACTTTCAATCTCTCGATCCCAAAAAACAGGCTGACTTTCTTGCCCGGCAGGGTTACCCGCGCCTGGCTGAACTCCTGGCTCACTTTGCCGCATGGTGGCAGGTGGGCATGGAGGTCATCCGCCATCACCAGTCCGACCCTGCCTATCAGCATCCTGCAATGGATGTTGACGCCTTCAACTCGGCGGTCATCCAAAGGGTAAAGCAATTGTCTGATGAGGAAGCACGGGCAGAATTTGAGGTTGTGCGGGTGAAGTTCATCGATTTTGTCAACGGGTTATCCGATGCTGACCTGGATAATCCAAAGATCAACCGCCAGTTGCAGATCGAGATCATCAACCACCTTGCTGAACATCAATAACAAAAGCAGCCCCCCGGCTGCCCATTAATGTACTAATCCCTGATCACAAATAACTAATTACAAATTACTAATCACGCCTCTCCACTCTCTACTCTCGCACGTTTACTTAAGGATCAACATCATCACGCCGATAGCAGCAAATATCACCCCCACAATTCGGTTGAGCAGTTTCTCCGATACTTTGTGAGCCAGGCGGGCGCTTAAGAGCCCGCTGAGAACCGCTGCAGTGGCAATAATGATCCCCATTGAGAAATCCACATTACCGTGAAGCGCGTACCCCAGCGTGCCGGAGGCTGCCGTCATTGCCATGATGAGCGACGATGTGCCAACTGCCATGCGCGTGGGATATTTGAGCACGATCAGCAATACCAGCAGGAATACCAACCCCCCGCCAGCCCCAAAGAGTCCGCTGTTGATGCCCAGCAGCAACCCGATGCCAAAAGTGATCAGGCGGTTGCGCGTGTTCATCACTGCCAGGCGGGCTTCGTTGTTCTCGCGTGGGGGGCGCCCGCTTTTGAACCACATGGAGATTGCCATGGAAAACAGGAAGACGATAAAGCCGATGTTCATTGCCTTGGAGGTCACCACCAGGTTGGCAAAGAGCGCTCCAGCCTGTGCCCCCAATATGGCACCGATGGCAAGCCACAAGGCAATTTTGAGGTTCACATTACCGCGCCGGTAATAGGAATATGCCACGAACAGGGGAGTGATCACGTCCACAAACAGGCTTGTGCCCACGGCAGTGTGCATCGAGACCCCCAGCAGGATGGTCAGCAGCGGCACCACCAGCAGCACGCCGCTGGCGCCAGTGATGCCAACCACCAATCCAGTGGCCAGACCGATAAGGATTTCGACTTCTATGGGAATCAAAGCGATGTTATCTCGGTAGTTTCAAATTTTCTTATTTGTCAGGCTGCATGAGACCGTGCAATTGTATCAAGTATTGCGTTTTCTGCAAAAAGGGAACTTCTCCATTCTCGTTTACCAGCATCCGGGCTGTTGATCGATCATGGATAACAGATTCCGGTTACGGTTCTCGACTCTCTTTTCTCTATTCTCTGGTCTTGTTACCTGTTGCCTAATGCACGATGGTGCCGATCTTCTCACCGAAGAGTGCTTTTTTGAGAGCTCCCACATCCCACAGGTTGAGAACCAGGATGGGCAGCTTGTGCTCCATGCACATGGTGATGGCGGTTGGGTCCATCACCGTCAGGCGAAGGTTGATGGTATCCATGTAGCTCATTTCATCGAACTTCTTGGCTCCAGGGTTCTTCTTGGGGTCGCTGTCGTAAACCCCGTCCACCTTAGTTGCTTTGATGAGCACATCCGCGCCGATCTCGGTGGCGCGCAGGGCTGCTGCCGTATCTGTGGAGAAGAAGGGGTTTCCAGTGCCGCCGCCAAAGATTACCACGCGGCCTTTTTCCAGGTGGCGGATGGCGCGCCGGCGGATGTAGGGTTCTGCCACCGAACGCATCTCAATTGCAGTCATTACCCGGGTCATCACCCCCTGCTGCTCAAGGGCATCCATCAGCAGGAGCGCATTCATCACCGTGCCCAGCATACCCATGTAGTCTGCGGTTGCCTGGTCCATCCCCATTTCGGTGCCAATTTTTCCGCGCCACAAGTTGCCGGCGCCGATGACAATGGCAACATCCACACCCAGAGTGCGCATTTCCTTGATGCGGCGGGCAATCTCCATTGCCTGTGCGGTGTCGATCCCCTGACCGCTTTCGCCTGCCAGGGATTCACCAGTGAGTTTGAGCAGAATGCGGTGGTATTTGAGTTCTTCCATTTCTCCTCCTTCAGGTTAGAAAAAGACCAACCGCAGGGTTGGTCTTGGATGGGATTACTCTTCTGCTGCTTCTGCAGTGGTTTCACCCAGTGCCCAGCGGGCAAAGCGGCGTACCACAATGTTTTCACCAAGTGCAGCGATCGTCTGGTTCACCAATTCCTGCACGGTGATGCTTTCGTCGCGGATGTATGCCTGGTTCATCAGCACGAATTCATCCTTGAATTTCTTGATGGAGCCCTCAACGATTTTGGGTATGATCGTCTCCGGCTTGCCTTCTTCCCTGGCTTTGGCGGTTGCGATGCGGGTTTCGCGTTCGATCACCTCTGCGGGAATATCGGCTTCGGTGATGAACTGCGGAGATACCGCTGCAATTTGCAGGGCAATCTCATGCGCCAGGTTGCGGAATTTCTCAGAGCGGCCAACGAAATCGCTTTCGGAATTCAGTTCAACCATCACACCCACGCGGCCATTACCGTGCGAGTAAAGTTCAACAATACCTTCAGAAGCCTGCCGCCCAGAACGTTTGGTGGCGGTTGCCAGACCCTTTTCGCGCAGGAACTCCATGGCTTTGTCCATGTCGCCACCGGATTGTTCGAGAGCCTTACGGCAGTCAAGAATGCCGGCGCCGGTCGCTTCGCGCAGAGTTTTGATCATTTCAGTAGTGATTGCCATTCGTCAAATATCCTTATTCTAATAGGTTCGCAGGTAGAAGATTCTACTTGGCTTCTTCGGGTTCAACGGCTTTTTCGGCTTTCTTGGTCTTCCTTGCGGGTTTGGCCGGGGGTTCTACCACTTCAACAACAGCTGCTTCGGCCACAACTTTAGCGGTTTCGGCTGGTGCTTCTTCAACAACAGCTGCTTTGGCTACAACTTCAACGGTTTCGGCTGGTGTTGCTTCAATAACTTCAACGGCAACCTCTTCTGACGATTCAGTTTTTCCGCCCATCTTGGCCAGGGTCGAAGCGCCCAGCAGCTCGGTGTCCGCCAATTCGCTTTCTTCTTCAATGCGCGGACGCGGGGTGGCAGAAACGGAACGGGTTGCAGTACCATCAGCGCCGGCAGGGGTTTCAAGGTCATCTTCCTTGACCATGGTTTTACCTTCGATAACGGCATCTGCAATCTTGCCAACGAGCAGTTTGATCGCCCGGATGGCATCATCGTTGGATGGGATCACGTAATCCACATCGCGGGGGTCACAGTTGGTGTCGAGCAGGGCGATCACAGGGATACCCTTAAGATTGGCTTCATGCACTGCGGTGTGTTCGCGCACAACATCAACCACAAACACCATGTCGGGTACCCGTTTGAGGTTGCGCACACCCGAAAGGCGTGCCTGCAGTTTCTTTACCTCGCGGCGGATAAGCAGGCCTTCCTTTTTGGTCAGGCGGTTGATCTCGCCGGTTTCCATCATCTTCTCGAGCCGGTCGAGTTCCTGGATACGGGCATACATGGTGCTCCAGTTGGTGAGCATGCCGCCCAGCCAGCGCTCGGTCACATACGGCATACCGCAGCGCACGGCTTCTTCAACGATCGTTTCCTGCGCCTGGCGCTTTGTGCCGATGAACATGATCACACCCCCCTGGGCGACATTATCGCGCACAAGGTTGTAAGCGGTGTTGAGCAGTTTTACGGTTTGCTGGAGGTCAATGATATGGATTCCATTGCGCTCAGTGAAGATGTAAGGGCGCATGTAAGGATTCCATTTGTTGGTGCGGTGCCCAAAGTGCACGCCGCTTTCCAACAGGGCTTTCATGGAAATAACAGAACTCATGGTAAATTACTCCTTTGCGTTTGTCAGCCGCACCCTTTAGCCCTGGTTTCACTGCTTGTGGCAGCACGCGATCAGGATCGGGATGCGTGTAAGATAGTCTGCGGTCTGAACCGCAGCCGATGAATTATATCACATGTTTTCTGGATTCATCGCAAGTTCTGCTGCCCGGGACAATGTATAATTTTATAAACTGTTTGCAAGTGAGGACCTATGCATATTCTGGTTACCAATGATGATGGCGTATTTGCTCCAGGGCTGCTGGCACTGGCACAGGAATTACGGAAGATCGCCGAGGTATCCATCCTGGCGCCGGATCACAACTGGTCAGCCTCGGGGCATGTGAAAACGCTCAACCGCCCGTTGCGTGCCAAGCCGGTGACCCTTGCTGATGGCAGCACTGCGCTTGCCAGCGATGGCGCGCCTTCGGATTGCGTAGCCCTGGCACTGATGGGGGTGATCGAAAAACCGATCGATATTGTGGTATCCGGGATAAACCCCAATGCCAATCTTGGCAATGATGTCACCTACTCCGGCACGGTTACCGCAGCCATGGAGGCGGCCATTGGCAACGTTTGGGGAATCGGCGTGTCTTTGGATGCCCCAGAGTACCACAGCGGCGTGCTGGATTACAGCACCGCTGCTCACGCCGCCCGGCGGGTGGTTCAATTGCTTGTTGCCAACCCCATCCCAAAGAATCTCCTGCTGAATGTCAATGTGCCCTATTTGCCGGTAGCCGAACTGAAAGGGTATCGAATCTCGCGCCAGGGGCTGCGCATTTACCGTGATGAGCTGGTACGCCGTGAAGATCCCCGCGGGCGGCCGTACTACTGGATAGGGGGGGAGGTTCCCACGGGGGTTGATGAGCAGGGTACCGATTTTGGCGATCTCAAGGCTGGATATGTATCCGTGACGCCGATTCAGCTGGACCTTACCGCCCACGCCATGATCGAAACCATGTCAAAATGGAACTGGCAGAGTGACGAATAGCGTATCCATGTCTGACAATGCGCAATTGACTTTTCTGGTTGATTGTTCTAAAGTATTGATAGTAAATTTATCACTTTCCCAAGGAGTGTTGAATGCGTCAAACGACCGTTAAGGATTGGATGAAAGACCTGGTAGTTTTTATCGATCCCGAGGCATCCGTTTATGAAGGACTGGAGTTGATGCGCCACCGCTATGCCACCAGCCTTATCGTTAACAAATCTGCTACAAACCCGCAATACGGCATCGTCACGTCCATCAATATTTGCGACAGGATCGTTGCCCAGGGCAATGACCCCAAAAAGACGAAGGTGAGCGAGATCATGGCCAGCCCGGTTATCACAGTCTCCCCGGAGATGCGCATCACTGAATGTGCCGCGAAGATGAAGGAACACCGCATCCACCATTTGCCAGTTGCCGATTCCAAAGGGAACATTATCGGCATGATTGCAGCCATGGACCTGCTCCTGGTAGCTGAAGCCATGGGGACAGATTTCGAAGAACGCAGCCTGCGCTAAAACATCTCCATACAATTGACACTATGGCGCATCGGGTATAATACGCTCAATGCGCCAAAAACTTATCTCCGTACTTTTGGTCCTTGTATTCCTCACTGCTGCCTTGAACTTCAGGGTGGGCACAGTTTCTGCCTCCACGGTTTCGGCAGCAGAATTGATCAGCCTGGTGAACAGCCTCCGCACCGGTGTCTATGGCTTGCCGGCTTTGATCGAGGATCCGATACTGGATAGCACTGCGGCTTCAACAGCCTACCAGATGGCGGCGAACGGCGTATGCGCTCACATTGGCGGGGTGCGCGAGCGGATCGCCGCTGCGGGGTTTGGCGGGGGAGCCACCATCTTTGCCACCGAAAACATGGCTTGCGCGACCTCAGCCACCATCGACTGGATTCGCCAGGTTTGGGCGGATGCCGAGCACATGTACCCAATGGTCAAGTCCAGCTATACCCATGTGGGTGCCGGGACCTACACAGCATCCTCAGGAACAACTTATTATGTGCTGCATGCGGCTTATATTGCCGGGGGCAGCGGGTCTTATACTGCTTCAACATCTTCCAGCAGTTCGGCTGCTGCGGCCACGGCTGACCTGAGCAATTTTGTGCAGCCCGTGATCACCTCCACCCCGGATAACGACGGCAACATCTACCATACCGTGCTGTATGGGCAGTCGCTGTATGCCATTGCCACCTGGTACGGCGTAACGGTGGGCAAGATAAAAGAAATGAACGGGTTGACCTCGGATTCCATTTATGAGGGAGATAAACTCCTCATCAGCATCCGGCCGACCCCCTCCATAACGCCCACCCGCACTGCCACGGTACCGCAACCCACCCGCACGCTCACTGCCACCCGTGCGCCTGCCACACCTGTGCCGACGGCCACCATAACGCCAACCCCCCAACCGAACATCGGGAACACGCTGGCTAAAGTTAACCGCCAGTATTTGGGGCTGGGCTTGCTGGTGGTCAGTGCAATTGGGTTCCTGGTCGTGTTATTCACCACCTTCTTAAAGCCCAGGGCAAAAAAATAGACACCGCGAAGGTGTCCATTTTTTTGTACTGTGTCAAACCTGTTTCTTAAGTTTGGCACAGCCCTAGATCATAAAATCTTCGCCGCGCCAAATCCCCTCAATGGGCTCGTGAACTTCGTGCTCCAACGATGGGGGCGCGTTCAGCCGGGCTTCAAGCGCTTGCAGCCGCTCCATCACCGATTTGATAGAATCGCCCAGGGTATCCGGCAAGCGTCCGTGTTCCAGATCGGGTATGTCGTGCATCGGCTGGCTTCGGTGAACGATCTGCCCGGGCACACCCACCACCACAGATTCCGGCGGCACCGATTTGACCACAACCGCGTTGGCTCCGATGCGGCTGTTGCTACCGATAACGATGGCACCCAGTACTTTTGCGCCGGCGCCGATGACCACGTTATCCTCAATGGTTGGGTGGCGCTTGCCATGTGCAAGGCTGGTTCCACCCAGGGTGACCCCGTGGTAAATGGTAACGTCATTGCCGATCTCAGCCGTCTCGCCGATAACAACCCCCATGCCATGGTCAATGAAGAACCCATCCCCGATGATGGCCCCCGGGTGGATCTCGATCCCGGTAAAGAAACGCGTGGCGTGAGAACCCCAGCGGGCAATCAATTTCAGCCCATGCTGCCACAACCAGTGTTCCACGCGGTGTGCCCAGATGGCGTGCAGCCCCGGGTATGCCACCAGCAGTTCGGCAGTGGAACGCGCGGCGGGATCGCGGTCAAAGACCGAACGGATATCCTCCCGAATTGAGCGGAAAAGTGAAAAAGGCATGCTTCCCTCCATATCCCCTCTAGTCCGCCAGGTCCGCGAATAAAGGCGTAGATAAGTAGCGTTCGCCAAATGAGGGGATGATCACCACGATTAACTTGCTAGAATTTTCGACCCGGGCTGCGACCTGCAGTGCTGCCCAAACTGCTGCACCGCTTGAGATTCCCACCAGCAGCCCTTCCTGCTTTGCCATTTCGCGGGCAGTGGACAGGGCGTCCTCGTTCTTCACGCGGATAATCTCATCGTAGATTTGGGTGTTCAGCACTTTGGGCACAAACCCCGCGCCGATCCCCTGGATGACGTGCGCTCCTTTTGCACCCCCTGAAAGCACAGGTGAGGCATCCGGTTCAACCGCCACCATGCGCATGGAGGGTTTGCGTTCCTTCAGCACCTCGCCGACGCCGGTGATGGTGCCGCCGGTACCCACACCCGCAATCACCATATCCACCTGTCCGTCGGTATCGCGCCAAATCTCTTCGGCAGTGGTGCGGCGGTGGATTTCGGGATTGGCGGGGTTGTTGAACTGTTGGGGCACGAAGTACCGGGCATCAGATGCAGCCAATTCATCTGCCTTGCGGATGGCTCCGCCCATTCCCTCCGCGCCAGGGGTCAGTATCAACTCGGCACCATACGCCCGCAGCAGCATGCGCCGTTCTCGGCTCATGGTATCGGGCATCACCAGCACCAGTTTGTAGCCGCGCGCAGCCGCCACAAATGCCAGGGCAATTCCGGTATTCCCGCTGGTGGGCTCCACGATGATCGTATCGGGCTTGATGAGCCCCGCCTGTTCGGCGGCATCGATCATGGCCACACCGATCCGGTCTTTCACGCTATGGGAAGGGTTGTAATACTCGAGTTTTGCCACCACCGCAGCTTTACTTTTCAGCGTGAGGCGGTTGAGTTTAACAAGCGGGGTGTTGCCCACAAGTTCGGTGATATTATTTGCGATTTTCATTTCATTCAATCCTTATTTAAAACAAAAAGTCAACTTAAAACAAAAAGCGGCGCGAGCGCTGCACAAGACACGTGCGGGGACGTCTACCGCCGCCTGGTAAGTTGACTGGAAATGTTCAGGCGGAAGTTAGTCCGTTCCCCGCCTTTGACACAAGCAATTTTGACTCATTCTCACTCCATTAATAAGACTAAACTTGTCATATTATAAATCAATAAACAAGTTTGTCAAGTCGCTTAATTATTCCGGGTAATTTGTTTTAAGGATTTCCTCAATTTGTTGTTTTGTACCCCGCCACGGGCCCGGTTTTTCCTGTTTAAGCGAGGTCACAACCGCTGCCCAACGGCAGGCGGTTAGGGGGTCGCTGACCAGGCGTTTGGCAATGTACATGCAAAAACAGGTATCGCCACGGCCGGTTCTTCCGGCGAGAGAGCGCGGCGTAAAGGGCGCTTCGTAAAAATTGTCTTCTGCAAAAACGGTGACCCCGGAGGACTGCGTAAGCACGATTTCTTTGGGACCCATGGCATGCAAAGCGCGCGCAGCCTCGCGTAAATCCTTTAAGCCGGTCAGGAATTCCGCCTCGCTGCGGTCCACCTTCAGATAAGTGATATGCTTGAGCCCCTCAGCCATATCAGCCCAGGGACGGAAGTCCAGCCCATCTGCAACCGGCACACGCACAAACCCCTGGATGTCCATTGAGATGGGGGCGCGCTGCGCCAATTGCTTGAGCAAGGTCAGATCCACCTCGCCGGCAAACAGCGGAGAAAGCACGATCACCTTTGCATCTATCTCTGGGATCTGGTCCAGCGTATATTGACCGCCAAAACCGATCGGTTTGCAGATGCGGGTTTCCATATTGGAAGATTGGTAATAGTTGGCGATCCCCGAAGTTCCCCCCGCTGCAATGGGGATTACTTCCACCCCTTCGGCACGCATGTCTTCCAGCCGCCAGAAGTCGCTGGGCAGCAGGCGGGTAACCACGCACACTGCTGCACCCACCCGCCGGGCAGCGATGCTGCCATAGTACACGCCGCCGCCGGAAGCCACTTCCTCGACACCGTCAACGATCAACTTGTCGACGGCAAAATTACCCACCATCAGGATGTCAAACTGCTTCATCTTTAACCTTGCGCGGGCAGGACTTGCACACAGTTTTCGGCTATGCCGACGGTTACCTTCTCGCCTTCAGGGAACATTTCCAGAATATTCGGGTCATTTTCCACCCCGGTGAGGAGGTTGCCTGCAATCTCGATGTCATACTCGATGCAATCCCCCAAATACACTGCCCTGCGGATGATGCCTTCGAACATCTCACCGCTTTTTTTGATGCGCATCATTTCCGGGCGGATGATCAAACAGATCGCATCACCCGCTGCGAACTTTAATTTGCTTCCCGCAAGCCGCAACTTCTTTCCCATCACTTCTGCCACAAGTTCGTTGGTTTTCTGTGAGACCACCCTGGCGTCGATAAAATTGGCGCGCCCGATAAAATTGGCAACAAACTTCGAGTTCGGAAAACGGTAGATCTCCACCGGTTTGCCGATCTGCTCAATGATTCCCTGGTTCATCACAACGATCTTATCCGAAAGCGTCATGGCTTCGATCTGGTCGTGCGTTACGTATACGCTGGTGATGTTCAATGTTTTTTGAATCCGGCGGATCTCTGTGCGCATTTCCTCGCGAAGTTTGGCATCCAGGTTGGATAATGGTTCATCCATCAGCAGGACCTTAGGCTCCATCACCAGCGCACGCGCCAGTGCCACCCGCTGCTGCTGCCCGCCTGAAAGCTGCCCAGGGGACCGGCTGCCAAATCCTTCAAGGTGGACCAGACCCAATACCCAATCCACTTTCTTTTGAATTTCCTTTTTCGACATTTTCTTAACGTTCAACCCGTAGGCAATATTTTCGAACACCGTCAGGTGCGGGAAAATTGCGTAGCTCTGGAAGACCATGGACATGTCACGCTTGTGCGGTGGAAGTGTATTGATCTTTTCGCCATCCAGGATGATTTCGCCGCTGGAGGGGAATTCAAAACCGGCGATCATGCGCAGCGTGGTGGTTTTTCCACAACCAGAAGGACCCAGCAAAGTGACCAGTTCCCCCTTTGCGATTTCCAGGTTGACATCATTGACCGCAGTGACCTCGGCAACGTTGCCGCGCGGCGGGAAAACTTTTGTGACATGATTAAGGTTTAGATACATTTGCTTACCTCGCTTTGATTTGGGATCACATCTGGCTCAAATCCACACCTTCACGTCCACGCAAGAGGCGCTTGGTAATAATATTGAGAATGGCAATTGCCACCATGACGAAGATGATGATTACGGTTGAGTATGCGGCTGCAATGCTCACACCACCCTGCTCCCACTCACTCATGATGGACGCGGTGACGATGCGCCATTTGGCGCTCACCAGGAAGATGATTGCCGAAAGGCTGGTCATACTGCGGGTAAAGCTAAAAATGAGACCTGCCAGCAGCGCGGGCAAGATGAGCGGCAGCGTGACCTTGCGGAAGGTGTACTGTGCATCTGCCCCCAGGATGTTGGAAGCTTCTTCAATGGACGGGTCAATTTGCTGCAGCGAAGCCACGCCTGCACGAACGGATGCGGGAAGACTGCGGACAATGAACGCTGCCATGATGATATAAGCCCCGCCGGTCAGCCCAAACGGAACCCCCATGAAAAACAATGCGCAGGGTATGGAAAGGGCGATGATCCCCAGGATCACGCGGCCTGCACGGCTTTTTATGGATTGCAAGAGGATGACCCCGATGAATACGAGAACCACCGCAAGCAACGCAGGGGGCGGTTGAATGACCACCTTGAGATGGTCGGAAAACTGGAATATGGCATTACTCCAAAAATCCCGTTCAAGGGTACGGCTGAAGATGGCGATTGGCTGAGAGATCTTCGTTGCCCAGTTGTTGCTCATCACGTAAACCCCTAAAAGGATGGTCCCCAGTGCGGGGAGCAATTTCCTTCGGAGCGCAAACAACAGCAACCCCAGCAGGATATACAGACCTCCCAAGACATAATAAGTTTTGGTGTAGATAATCTTCTTTGCTTCTGTCACCACAACGCCGCCGGTGAGAGTCGGCAGGATGGTGCCATCCAATTTTGAAATGAAAATCCCTATTGCCGTTGCCAGCAGCAGCATAACCAATCTTTCCCAGGCATTCCTGCCCACCACCAGGCAGAAGAAAATTGCCAGGACGGCGTAGACACAGATGGCAAGGGAGATTGAAGGAACATTGAAAGCCATCACAAAGCCGATGCCCAAAATGGTACCGGGGATCGCGCCGCCCAGGTTGGAACTGAAATCAAGGACTTCTTTGCCACTGAAATTTTTCCGCACCACCAGCCAGGCGATGACCATGCCGAGGACAGCAGCAAATGGCGTTGCCAGCGTGCTGAGGAAGGTCGTATCAAGGATTGCCTCAACCCCGCGCGTCACCGTCATCGTCCAGTGTTTTAAGGTAGGGGTAAAATCCACGCCCCATGCTGCGCTGAACGATCCATAAACGATGGTTGCATACAAAAGAATAATGAAGGCGCACATCAGGTATGTGAAAATATTTATAATCCAGCGGATGACCGGGTCTTTTTCAGTGACCTGCGCGCCGGATGGTTTACCAGTAACCGAAATGTAGGAGCGCCGGTTTACGTAATAGCGCTGCACAATGAACAACACGAGGGTCGGAATGATCAAAACCAGGGAAAGCGCGGAGGCTTTCTGAAAATCGTATTCGCCGATGACGGCCATGAAGATTTGCGCCGAGAGGACTGTTTTGTTGCCCGCGATGAAAAGCGGGTTGCCTAAATCGGCAAGTGATTCTACGAACAGGAGCAAAAATGAACCGGCAATACCGGGAATGAGCAATGGCAAGGTAACTGTGCGGAAGATGTGGAAGCGGGATGCCCCAAGGCTGGCGGCAGCTTCTTCCATCGAGGGATTCAAACGTTCAAGCATCGCCCGCAGCATCAGGTAGGCGACAGAAAAGAAAGTGATGGTTTGAACGATTACCAGGCCATCCAGCCCGTAAATATCGTTCATACCCTTTTCAAACACAATCCCCAGGATCTTGTGGGTGACCAGACCGTTTCGACCAAATAGCAGGATCATGGCGAGGGCAAGCGCAAATGGAGGAGACACCGTGGGCAGCAACGCCATCCAGTGAATTACCTTTTTACCGGGAATGTTGCAGCGCACGGTCGCATACGCAAAAATGAACCCAACCAGGGTGCCTGAAATAGCGGTGAGCAATCCCATCATCATGGTGTCATAAAAGGACTGGCGCATTGCGGGGCCATAGTAGCTATCGAAATACCTGGCAAAGTATTTCAGATCCCATGCGCCCTCTGGAGAAATAAACCCTCCAGAAACGGCTTTAATGATGGGGAGCAGAATAAAAACGCCGATAAAAAATGCCGAGAAAAGCAAACTCATGAAGAGCACCGGATCTCTAAAGATCAGTGCAAACTCACGGAATCTGCGGACGAAGCCTGAATTACCTGGAGCAGGAGATCCTGGAGTCGTTATGGTTGTCTGCATGAGCCTCCAAGGAAGTAAAAGTCACTGGGCGGCATTTCTGCCGCCCAGTATGGGACCTGTTTTTGTTATTGTTTCAGATTGTCAGCGTTGGCGATTTCGTTGGTGAATTTTTCAACAATCGCCTTCTTGTTGGTGCCAGCCCATTCAAAGTCATAATCGATGAGGTTGACTTCAAGGAGCTCGGGGTGAGAGAGCGTGACGCCGTCCACCGTGGGGCCCTGGTAGGCATGGTATTTGGGTCCAAGAGATTGTCCCTCTGCGGAAATTTCCCAATCGTACCAAAGCTGGGCAGCCTGAACATGCGTGGCGCCCTTGACGATGGCCATACCGCCAATTTCATAACCAGTGCCTTCAGCGGGGAAGGTCAGCACAAGCGGCATCTTGTTATTGTCGATCTCGTTGACAATGTCATGTGAGAAGACGATGGCGACAGCGCCTTCACCAAGACCAACAAACTTGGCGGGGGCAGCGCCAGATTTGGTGTATTGAGAGATCTGGGCGGCGTATTTCTTGATGTACTCCCAGCCGGCCTCTTCGCCGCGCATTTGCAGGATTGTGGCAAGCGCGGTGTAGGAAGTTCCGGAGGATGACGGGTGGGCGACCATGACCTGGCCGGTGAATTCGGGTTTCAGGAGGTCATCCCAGGAGGTGGGGGCTTTGGCATCCGGATGGGCTGCCAGCCAATCGGTATTGGTGGCAAATCCCAGGGAACCCACATAAACACCTACCCAGTAGTGGTCGGGGTCAATTTCAAGATCAGGTTTGAGGATATTGACAAGGTTGGGGGATTCATACTGTTCGAGAACGCCAGCTTCCTTGGCTGCCACATAACCATCGATCGGGCCGCCCCACATGATGTCAAATGTTGGTGCATCTTTTTCAGCCTGGAGTTTTGCTACGGCTTCACCAGACGACATACGGATGTAATTCACAGTAATGGTGGGGTACTTGGCTTCGAATTCCTGCTTCATACCCTGGCACCACTCTTCCTGGGGGACACAAAGCACATTGAGCTCAGTATCCGTGATCACCAGTTCGGTGGGTGCGGCAGTTGGTTCTTCAGTTGGTGCTTCTGTTGCTACCGGTGCCTCTGTCGCCGCAGGGGCTTCAGTTGGTTTTGCCTGGCATGCTGATAAAACAAGCATCGCCAAGACAAGCATTGAAACAACGAGCAGACTTATCTTTTTCATTCCCTTTTCTCCTCTTAAGATGAGTTGATTCCGGATGGAATCACTATATCGAATATTATGCATTAATCGCGAAGTAAAAGTCAAGTAAAAAGTATTCAAAAAACCTGTGACATTAATCAAAAGAAAAAAGATGGTCGACCAGGTTGGCAGGATTGAGCCAATCGCTGCTCTGGCAGAAAAAACGCAGGCGGTTACTGATCCTACTTGAGTTTCTGCCGCATTTGTCCAGCCAATACCATCCTACCAGTACAGGATTTCAATAGCTGTGTATAATTTCATATATTCAACCAAGAGAGCGTGCCATGGCGATGTGGGAACGGATCGAATACCGGGGATGGAAGAATTGCTATTGCTGGGAAAATCAGAAGATCAAACTGATCGTCACCTCAGACGTGGGACCAAGGGTCATCTTTTTTGGCAGCCCCGGGAGAGCGAACCAGTTTTACGAGATCGATGCAGAAGCCGGCACGGCCCAAAGTAAAACCTACTGTTTTTACGGCGGTCATCGTTTTTGGACAGCGCCGGAAGACCTGGAACGCTCATATTTTCCCGATAACTCCCCGGTCAATGTGATTATTCAAAACGGACAACTGGTTACCACTTCCCAGATCGAGCCTTCCGGGGTTCAAAAGACACTGATCATTGAGAATTATAAGAACGAGAATAGTGTAAAGGTGACGCATACCCTGGAGAACAAAGGTGCGAAGCCGATTGAACTTGCGCCGTGGGGGTTGAGCATGATGAAACCCGGAGGAACCGCCATCATTCCCATGGCAGCGAAGGCTTCTCATTCATCACAGTTGACGCCTACCCAATCCCTGACGTTATGGGGATATACGGATATCACCGATGCGCGCTGGGGATGGGGAGAAGAATTCCTCTTCCTGCGCCAGGACGACCGCATTGAAAGCCCGCAAAAGATCGGGGTGCACACTGGACAGGACTGGGCAGCCTATATCAATGGGGATACCCTCTTCATTAAAATGTCGGCATATCGGCCTGGGGTTGTCTACCCTGATTTCGGCAGCCATTTTGAATTCTTTACCAACAACCTTTTCCTTGAACTGGAGTCTTTGGGAGAGTTGCTTTCTCTCCAGCCGGGGCAACAGGTTAGCCATGTGGAGTATTGGTCGCTCTTCGATAATGTAAAAACAGTGATATCGAATGAAGGGATAGAGGGAAAAATCCTTCCCCTGGTTAAGAACGCTCTGAAGTTGGTACAGGATTAGCGTTGGGTTTAGGAACGCGCAAGCGTTAGCGCGCCTACCAGCCCCACCTGGTCGCCAAGTTTGGCAAAAGCAATTTCCAGATGTTTAAGATATTCAGGGGTGAACACGCCTTCGTTAAGAGCCTTCTTTAGCGGGTTCATCAACAGGTCGCCGGCTTTGGTCACGCCTCCCCCGAGCACCACGATGGTGGGTTCAAAAATCAGCAGCATATCGGCAATTGCCTGGCCCAGGTAGCGGCCAGCCTGGTCAAGTGCTTCCAGCGCAAGGGAATCTCCCTCCTGCGCAGCCCGGGTCACCTCGCGGGCTGAGATCTGCTCGAATTCGCCAGACAGGATACTTTTTCTGCCTGCCGCAATCTCCCGTTTGACAAAGTTGGCGATCCCGGTTCCGGAAGAGAGCGCTTCCAAATGACCGCGTTTCCCGCAGCCGCACAGAGGTCCGCCAGGCAAAACGGTGATATGCCCGATCTCTGCAGCAATTCCGTGCGGCCCCACGAGCATCTTGTCATCGATGATGAAGCCTCCGCCGATGCCAGTGCTGATGGTAAGGTAGACCAGGTCATGGTGCCCAACCCCTGCGCCATATTTCCACTCGCCGAGACCGGCCAGGTTGGCATCATTGCCCAGCCTAGTTTCTGTCTTGAATTTGTCCGAGATCAATTGTCCCAACGGAAAATCCGTCCAACCGATATTTGGCGCATGGTAGACGATGCCATTGCGCGGGTTCACCGGTCCGGCAACGCCGGCTGCAATACAGCCGACGCCTTCATCCTTTGGCCAAACCGATTCAATCAGATCGAGCAGCCGCTCTTCCGGTTTTTCATCTCCGTGATGTGTTTCGATACTGCGCAGACGAAGCGGTTCCAATCCCTCCTGGGGATAAACCGCTGCCCGCAATTGGGTGCCGCCGATATCGATCGCAATAAATTTCATGTTTCCGCACTTCCTAAATTTGGATGGAATTGCCTGATTAGTATTGTATCAAAAACCGGATTGCAGTAGGAAAGGCTGTTGGGATTTTTCAGCAGTAGAGAATACTTCTTGGATAAGAATCGCGCAATATCTTGCTGTATCCATAAACCGTGATATAATTTTCCTTCGCGCCGCCTGGGCGGCTAGAAAACTGACAGTAAGGGTAGAATAATGAGCGATCTGATTAAAGCATACGATAGTCCCGTCAATCCGAACATCCCCGAGCTCCGCAGCGGCGATTCGGTGAGTGTTCATGTCAAAATCAAGGAAGGCAACCGCGAACGCATCCAGGAATTCAAGGGTGTCGTACTCTACATGCACAACCGCGGAAATGATTCCACCTTCACCGTGCGCCGAATGGCTGCCAACGGGATTGGCGTTGAGCGTACGTTCCTACTGCGCTCCCCGCGCATCGACAAGGTGGTGGTGGAACGGCATGGGAAGGTTCGCCGTTCACGCCTGTACTTCCTGCGCGACCGCTCTGGCAAGAGTGCCCGCCTGAAACAAAAATTCAACTGACAGGCGCAATAGTGTTATCATCAGGGTGCAACCCGGAAAATGGTTGCGCCCTTTTTGTTATCTGTTCAGCGCCGAGATAGAATGAAGAAACCGGTCATCACCATAACCACCAATTTCACGAGCCAGGAGATCGAAAAGAAACCTGAATCAGCCTACGCGGCTGCATTAATTGGGGCCGGCGCAACCCCGGTATTATTGCCACGAGACATCCCCGAGCAAGAGTATCCCTCCCTGTGCGAGAAATATGATGGAATCCTGCTTTCTGGCGGGGGAGATGTGGATATCCGCCTTTTTGCGGGAGAGCCGAATCCGGCGATTGGGAATCCTTCCCCGCAGCGGGACAGGCTGGAGATTGCCCTGGTTCACCTGGCGCTTGAAAATGGCTTGCCATTGTTCGGCATCTGCCGCGGAATCCAGGTGCTGAATATTGCCCTGGGTGGAACCCTTTATACCGATATTCCTTCCCAATATCAAACGAGCCTGCAGCACAGCACTCCTGCAGAAAAAGGCAGGCAGAACCTGGCGCACGCGGTCGATATCAACCCGGATTCATTGATCCATCGATTCACAAGCGCAACTCATCTGGATGTGAACAGTTTTCATCACCAGGCAATCCGGCAGCCTGCACCAGGATTGGTGATAACCGCCCGGGCAACCGATGGTTTAATTGAAGCGGTTGAAATCCCGGGTTCCAAAAATGTAACCTTCGGGGTGCAATGGCACCCTGAAAACCTGCAGTCGATCCCAGTGCATAAAGCGTTGTTTACGGA
>JAYRQY010000045.1:0-7536 GCA_041910365.1 Anaerolineaceae bacterium
AGCATTGTTTAATGAGAGTGTACGAATCACCAAATTATAGGTGCCATTCTTGATGCGGTTCGCACGCATCGGGATGGTGATCGTCCCGTTGGTTGATGCAAGCGGCGGCTGGGTAAACGTGGAGCCTGCAACCTGGGTATTGGTGGTTGGGTTCACCAGCCATCCATCAAACCCGCCCACCAGCGAAGGGTTGGTGACACTGATGTTCACATCCAGATCGGCGCCATTTTGCAGCACCGAGAGGACTTGCAGTTGGGGGTAAGAAGATGCCGGGTCAAATTTGAATTCGTGCACCAACTGCGTGGAAACTTTTCCCTGGTCATCCCGGGAAATTGCAAACGGGGTACTATCTGCCTTGCTGATGGCGGAGATACGCAATTCATAACCGTTTCCAGAAGTCAGGGTGTCCGTTGGGATGAGAAAAACATTTGCATCTGTGGGATTCTCAAAAACATATTCGCCAACTTTGGAGCCCCCCTCTGTGTCCCACACTTCGATCTTCACGTATGCAGCCAGGCCTGGAGAGGTCATGTTCATTTGGACCTCGTAGGACTGTTTTGCCGCATTGAGCATTAATCCCGCCAGGCTGATGGAAACCGGGCTGGCAGGTCCCGGGTAATTGGTGCCGGATTCAACCGAAAAAGCCTCATTGATACTTTTGCCATCCTTAAACGTTACCGTCAGAACGGCATTGTTCGCCCCGTTAAGCGGATAGATGATCGCTTCAGCCATCCATTGGGCTTTCAGCGCGGTCATAATGCGGCTGAAGGCCGCACCAAGGTCATCCTTGGAAGCAATGGCAGAGAACCCGCCGGTGCTGGATGCCATGGCTTGCAGCTCCACGGCATTGATGTTGGCTTCTTTTGTGGAGAGCCCAATGGTACTGATCGGCACCTGCGACTTCATCGCCAGGTCGATCAATTCCTGGTAGCGGTGCTGGCTGCAAGGCTGCCCGTTGGCAACTTCGTCCTTGCCATCCGTAAAGAGGATCACGGCGTGCCGGCCATCCCCCTGTTTCGCCATCGCCTCGATGGTGGTATAGGCAGCATCATAGATGCAGGTGCCCTTGTTTGACGCCTGGTACTGGTCGATGGCATAGCTAACTGCAGAGATATTGGAGGTGAAATCCTGCAGCAGTTTTGTGCTTTCATCAAATTGGATGACGGAGAACAGGGAGTTATCCGGGATATCCGATAGGGCAGACTTGGCGGCATTCCTGAGCGCTACCACCGAGCCGCCCATGCTGCCGCTTGAATCCATCACGATTGCCACGTAAATCGGCACATCCGGTTTCTTCACCGTCGCATTGGCGATATAGGTCTGGTTGAGCAAAGCCACCTGGGCTGTCGAGAATTGCGCGTCTGTCACCGGGCTTCCGGAATGACCGTCGGAAATGGTGAAATAAACCTTTAGGTTCATGTACTCGGGCAATTCCTGGGTGGAGACCAGGTTAATGCTGATATCCCAACTCTCCTGTGCCCGCGCGCTGGTTAGCGGCATACTGGCAAGCAACAGGACAATTAAAAATATAAATGAGAACTGTATGAATTTTTTCAAGCTTCCTCCCTTGTAACATGTGTTCGGGAAGAACCACAATGTACAAAAATTAGTATAGCAAATTCAAAACCAAAATGCTATAGTATTTATATGTCAATTTTGGTCTTATTCATCTCAAATATTTCTCTGGAACAATTTTCTTTTGGTTCTGCTTAATTTTGCATTATTGTGTATGATTAACACATACTAAACCTGAACAGGTGGGCTTATGAAGACTTTAGATGCCGGGACTATCCTTAAAGAACGATACAAGATAATTGAACAATTAGGCGCAGGTGGAATGGGAGAGGTTTACCTTGCCGAAGACCTCACGCTTGACAACAATGTGGCAGTAAAAGCCAACCACAATCTGAATGCCAACTCGGCAGCCCAATTCATCCGTGAAGCGCGCTTGCTCGCTTCACTCAAACAACCCAACCTTCCCCGCGTTATCGATTACTTCACCGATGGCGATACGCAATTCCTGGTGATGGATTACATCCCCGGGGAAAACCTGCATACCCTGGTGGAGAATAAGACCAAATTCACCGTTCAACAAGTCCTTTCCTGGACGGAGCAGTTAGGCAATGCAGTCACCTACCTGCACATGCAGAATCCTCCCATCTTCCATCGGGACATTAAACCCACCAATATCAAGTTGATGCCCAATGGCGAGGTCGTCCTGGTTGATTTTGGGATTGCCAAGGTGGGCGATCCCTCGCAGGAAACCCTCTCGGGGGCATGGGCATTCACCCCCGGGTTTGCTCCCCCAGAACAGGTCAGCGGATTGCGCACCGGACCTCAGTCCGATCAATTCAGCCTGGCAGCCACGATGTATTACGTGCTTGCCGGCAAATCTCCCGCCGATTCTGCCCGCCGCCTGATGGGCGAAGAAGAATTGGTACCGCTGAAGACCCTTCTGCCGGATCTCCCGGTTCACATATCAGATGCCATCGACAAAGCCCTCTCGATCAAACAGGATAATCGTTTCACCACGGTTGCCGATTTTATTGCCGCCATGCGCACCACATCTCCAATTCCTGACCCGGCCTCCGCTCAGAAGACCCAGTTGGGAACGGGCACGCGGCCGGTACCTCCAACCTCCATCCCGCCAACTCCTGGGATAGTCCCTCCTGCGGGTGTTGTGCCAATTTCCTCCCCAGCCCCAAGGAAGAAGCCCAAAACCATCCTGTGGATCGGCGTAGGCGGACTGGCGTTGATAGGGGTAATTTTCATAATTATGGTGGCGTCGAACCTGTTCAAAGGTACCGGAACCGAAACACCGACCACAGCACCGAACCTCCCGACGGACACTGTAGCGGTTGAGCCCACACAACAACCAAGCGCTGAGGCCACCCTCCAGGAATCCACCGTCGCCCCCACTTCTTCGGTAACACAAGCACCCACCGAGGTGCCGGTGATTACCCCGATCGGTCATGGCGGGAAGATTGTCTTCATCAGCAACCGGACCGCCGATGGCTATAACCAGGTGTGGATGATGGACGTTGGCACAGACCAGGATGGCAAACTCACTGCCTCAGAGCCCCAGCAGCTAACCTTCAGCCCTGGTGATAAGACCAAACCATCCTTTTCGCCGGATGGCAATTTCCTGTTGTATTCTGGTCTCAGCACAGGCTCCTCAGCCAACGGCACCCCCTTTGCGGCTGATATTTGGATCCTGGATCTTACTACACCGGGTGCTGAACCTGTCGACATCAGTCAGCGCGCCTCGGATGACCTTTACCCGGCGTGGTCACCGGATGGCAAGTACATTGCCTTCACCAGCATGTACCGCGAAGATAAAATGCCCCAGTTGTTCATCATGAATACCCAGGGTTACAACCAGACCCGGCTCAGCCCCGGACTGGCTGAATCGTATGCCAGCTGGACACCAGGTGCCAATTTCCTGGTTTATGTGTTGACCACCGGTGAACTTAACATCCTGCAAATGCGGGATCGCTACAGCGTTTACCAGGACTTTTCCAAGTTTGACCGTACCAGCGATGAAGGCCGCCTTGGCTGGGTCAAGGAACCCAATGTGAGCCTGGATGGCTCAATGATCGTCTATACCCAATTTGCAGATAAGAAAATGAACATTTACACGGCTGTTTTTGCCGACCGCGGGCGGACCGTCACCAAGCTCACCGATTCCAACGCCGATTCCGCCCCATTCTGGTCTCCGGATGGCAAGTGGATCGTTTTCATGTCAGAACGAGATGGCGATAAGGAAATCTATATGATGGATGCCCAGGGAGGCCAGGTTACCAACCTCACCAACTTGCCTTCCTCCGATTTCGACCCAGCCTGGCAGCCGGTTTCAATAGAGTAATAAAGCAAAACTCCCGAGTGATCGGGAGTTTTTTATTCGGGTAATGTAGGGCGTTCAGGTTTTGTGCGCACTTTGATCTTTTTCGGCATATAGCGCACGGGGGTGATCGTTTTTCCAGCATTCGGGCTGAGCAGAAGCGTGAGGCGTGTGAGGGCATTCTCGTCGTATTCGCAGCGTCCGCACAGGTCACAAGACCAGGCTGGAAAATCGGGAACCGAGATCAGTTCATCGCCAAGCCAGGTAAAGTATGCCACGTAGGCGCGGTGCATATGCCCCGCCTGGCACTCTGGACAAGGAAAAACCGGATCGGCAAAATGGGTGTTCTCAGTCATTGGAATTTAAACATACCATATTTTTATAAAATTGGCAGGGATTAATTTACCCCTGCGTATTTCGGCTGCCGGATCACCCCAATGGAATCAAAGGGCCAGTAGATTACCACTGCTTTTCCCACCAGGTCTTCAACCGGAACAAAACCCCAACTGTGTGAATCCGAGGAACTATTGCGGTTATCCCCCAGCACAAATACCGCATCCTCCGGAACCACCCATTCTCCCGGGTAATAAGGTGCCTGGGCGATGTACGGCTCGTCGAGCGGATTGCCGTTCACATAAACAACACCGCCTTCCACCTTCACCACGTCACCGGGCTTGCCGATGAGCCTCTTGATGTAATCTTCTTCGAGAAAATTGGGGTTATGGAAGATGACCACATCCCCGGTGTGCATTTTCCCCAATTTGTATGCCAGTTTGTTCACCAGTAAAACATCACCTTCATAAAACGTCGGCTGCATACTGATGTTGATCACCCGCACCCGCGCAAAAACCGCATCGATCGCAAAATAGAGCAGCAGCGCTAAAACCAGCGTTTGGATGATCTCGATCAGGGCGCTGCGCAGCGTGTTCTTTGGCTGGGGTGCCTCCGCCTGGGAGAGTTCCGGGTTTTCTTCAGGGGTCACAATGGGAGTATCAGTCATTCGAGAAGGTGACCATTTCACTCGCTGCGCGGCTTAAGCACCAGGCGGATCGGAGTCCCGGTGAAGGGATACTCCGCCCGGATTTGATTCTCCAGGAAACGCCGGTAGGTGAAGTGAGCCAGCTTGGGATTATTGCAATAGATCATAAAGGTCGGTGGGTCTGTGCGTACCTGCGTGCCGTAATACAACTTGATCGATGTACCTGTGCGCGATGTTGGCGCATGGGTATCCTGGGCTTTTTGCAGGATGCGGTTCAAAGACCCCGTATTGATATGCGCCAGCCGTTCCTCCTGGACACGCAGTGCCAGCGGCATCACCTGGTCAACCCGCTGACCGGTTTTCGCCGAGATGAAGAGGATGGGCACATAATCCACGAAGTTCAATTCCGCACGGATCTTTGCGGTGAAATCCTGCATGGTGTAATTGTCTTTTTCAACGGCATCCCATTTGTTCACAACAACGATACAGCTCTTCCATTCTGTTTTCACATACCCGGCGATGTGCGCGTCCTGGGCTGAAATGCCCTGTTCCGCATCGATCATCAGTATCGCCACGTCGCAGCGTTCAATTGCCCGCATCGAGCGCACCACGCTGAACTTTTCAACGCCGGGGTCAACCTTTCCGCGCCGACGGATGCCTGCCGTATCGATCAACGTCACCGGCACGCCTTCAAATTCCATTTTCGTATCCACTGCATCCCGCGTGGTGCCGGCGATGGGGCTGACAATTGCCCGTTCTTCCCCTGTCAGGCGGTTCAGGAGGCTGCTTTTACCAACATTTGGTTTGCCCACAATGGCTACCTTAACCGAATCATCATCCTGTTCGGGGGTTTTTTCGGGGAAAGCCGCCACAAGTGCGTCCAACAGGTCACCGGTTCCGGTGCCATGCACCGCAGAGATGGGGTGTGGTTCACCCAGCCCCAGTTCATAAAACTCGTTCACCGCTGCGCGCTGCTTTGCGCTATCGGCTTTGTTCACCACCAAAATGATGGGGGGAGTGGCTTTGCCGTCAACGACATTCTGGGATTTTCGCAGCAACTGAGCAACTTCAGTATCCGCCGGGGTGACGCCGCTGATGCCATCCACCAGGAACAGCACCAGGTCTGCTTCGGATACAGCGAGCAGCGCTTGCGACCGGATCTCCCGGATAAAATCTGCCGAGCCCACAGAGAGGGGTGTTTTGCTGCTGTGGCTGGTCGGGTCGATCCCGCCGGTGTCCACCACGTCAAAAACAACCCCGCACCATTCGCCTTCACCAAATAAGCGGTCACGGGTGGTGCCGGGGGTATCATCCACGATAGCCGTCATCTCGCCGCATAAGCGGTTGAAGAGCGTGCTCTTGCCGACATTCGGTCGGCCAACAAGTGCAACAACAGGTTTAGTCATCCATTATCCAATCTGACCAATTTTACCCCACAACCGGATGTTCTCCGGGGAAGGAAGCCTGGCAGATTATTTAATATTGATCACAAAGGTGGTTGGGGTAAGGCTTGAGATCGTCAGCCCGGGGATATTCAGGGTCACTGCAGGCTCGATGGTGTATTTGCCAATTCCCATGCCGGTGAGGTCCAATAACACGCGCACATCCGACGCCTTGAGTGCCTGCAGGACGATCACCGGGCCTGAAATGACCACGTTCACTTTTGCGGGTTCGATGACCGCGTTTCTGTTTGAGGATAAACCGCTCGCTTCCACCACCACGTCTTCCAGTGTAATGCTGCTCTCAACCGGGGTGATGCCCACACTCACCAGAACCTGGTCCGATTCGATCGTCTGAACCCCGGCAGGGAGCGCTAACGCGATTCGCTGCTCAAAGGTGGAGTTTTTACCATTGAGGTCAATTGGAAGGGTTTCGATATAACCGGGGAGGCTATCCACCAGTAATGCATCCTCTCCAAAAACCGTGATCGTCGGTGGGAACACGCTGAGGTTGCTGAGTTTATACCCGCTGGGGATGAGCCCCGTGGTGACGACCTTCACCACCATATTCCGGTACCCCCCCCGCTCTGCCACTTCCTGGTCATACACAATCTTGTCCGGCGAGATGCTGACGCCGTTCACAACCTGGCCATTGGCATTCACCGCAACAAGCTGGATGGATTGGTGAATGCTGGCTTTCACATCCGTCAGTTTCACCAATGCCCGAACTTCGAACACACTTTTTACGATCGATTCAGCCCCGCTGATCGTCACCTGTGAGTCGGAGAGAACCGGGTCATCCGCCTGGAAGCCAACCGGCAGGCTACCCTGGTAGATCACGCGCACATCCATCTCCTCCGTCAGCAGGGGTTCAATTTCAAGGGTGACGGAGCGCGGATTGTACGAGATGACCTCGACCGGTTTCGTGCCAATCTGGATCTGCACCGGAACCATGTGCACCCCCACCCCCAAACCAGCCAGGTCGATGAACGCCCTCACCGGTACTTTTTCCAACAGCAGGGTATTCCAAATGGAGGTTGGCGCGCGAAGGGTTATCGACACGGTTTCAGAAAGATCCGTATTGATCACCGTATCAGGGGATTGCCCGATGACCTCGACCGCAACCGGATTGGGATAGGCCTTTTCCACCGACGGGTCAGAAGAATTGATCGCCATCACCCATACCGCAATCGCCAGCAGAAAAGCCGTTAGCAGGCTGGGTAAAGTCCTTGTGAATGTGCGCAGTTTTTCGATCATGGCTGACCCTGGTCTTTGCC
>JAYRQY010000046.1:0-12439 GCA_041910365.1 Anaerolineaceae bacterium
CACCCTGGTCATCTTCCTCATCATCAGAATCCCGGCAATCTGGAAAGGCGTGGATTACTCAAAAGCCCCCCGTAAAGAGAAGAAGAAGGCTGCCGGCGTATCTTCCATCGTGGTCGGCATTTTGTGCCTGACAATCCAATACTTCATGGCATCGACGCACACCTGGAACGGCGTAAATTATGCCAATGCCTACCAAACAGCAATGATCCTGTCTGCCGCAGCCTGCCTGGTTGTTGGGGCAGTGCAGTTTTTGCCCTGGAAAGCAATTTCCATCCCATTGCTGGAAAAACTACGCTCACACGAATAGAAGCCAACATCAACCAGGAGACAGGAAAAAATTGGTTTTGTCTCGATAAATATCAACCGATTCTTGATATTTCCTCGACATTCTGATGTTAATATAAAAACCAGAAAGATCTTCCTTCTCCTCTGATAGAACCTCTCTCCAAAAAATTCACCCCCGCTTCGGTCAAAAGCGGGGGTGAACCGTTAAAAATGCCTGGCGCGGACTTCCACACTTCTCAGTTCAATCTTCACAATTTCTGCACATTTAATTAGTAAAAATAAGACATCAAATCTAAGGAGTGAACCATGCGTTTCTTTAACAAAAAGATCAGAATTGTTATGCCATTCATGCTGCTGGTGCTATTCGCCCTGGCAGGCTGCAGCAAGTCAACAGAGACTGCCTCAACCGCAGGATACGGTTATGTCACCGAATCCACTCAGACAGATACGGTGGACTCTTCCGGCTCCATCGAGCCCTACCAGATCACAACACTATCCTGGAAAACCAGCGGTACCATACAAACTGTAGACGTGGTTGCGAACCAGTCAGTCACCTCAGGCACTGTTTTGGCAACCATTGATCCCACCACTGCTCCCACCTCGGTGAACGAGGCCATTTCCGATCTGATCACCGCCAAGCAGGCATTGGAGGACGCCAGGAATTCCAAAACTGCCCTGGCTGAAGCTGAGGTTGCCCTGGCGGCTGCCAAGGTTGATTATTACGAAGCGCTTGGGTACTATAACACGCTCAACAAGCAGATCGGCACCCAGGATTATATTAACATCCTCACCTCCGCGGTCACTTCAGCACAGGATAAGGTAACCAAAGCGGAGACGAAGTACAACTCCTATGGCGAGTCCAGTGATACCGATTCAAACAAGATTGCGGCACTTGCAGCCCTCTCACAGGCAAAACTTGACCTTGAAGATGCACAGATCCAGCTTAAGTACTATTCCAGTAAGCCCAATACAATGGACAGCGAAACCATCACCGCTGAAATGAACCTGGCAAAAGCCAAACTTGATGATGCCCAGCGCGCGTATGACAAACTCAAAGATGGCACCAACACCGATGCCATCACCAGCGCCCAGGCAAAGGTGGACGCCGCACAGGCTACAGTAGACAGCCTCAGCATCATTGCACCATTTGACGGCGATGTGGTGGTCATCTACCCCCGGGTCGGTGACCTGGTGAGCAGCGGCACCGAGGCTGCCATCCTGGTCAACCGCTCGTCCCTGTTCCTCGAGGTGTCGGTGGATGAAACGACTATTTCCAACATCAAGGTTGGAAATCCCGCTACCATCACCTTTGACGCCATCCCCGACCTCAGTATGGCCGGCGAAGTGACCCTCATCAATCCGGTTGGCGTCATTTCTTCCGGCGTGGTCAATTACACCGTCCGGGTAGGACTGGATGGCACTGACGACCAGATCCTCATCGGTCAGACTGCCAATGTTTCGATCCAGACCAGCGAGCCGCATACAGTGCTCTACGTGCCAGTCACCGCGGTCCAGTCAGATGCCCAGGGGGAATATGTGCTCCGGGTGAAAGCAGATGGTACCCAGGAACGGGTGAGTGTCGTCAGCGGCACGATCATAGACGAACTGGTTGTGGTTGTTGGAGACCTCGATGCCAATGACCAGGTCGTCGTGTATTCCTCAACTTATTCATCAACTGATAGTTCAACCACAGGCCGTGGCGGGTTCATGCTCGGCGGTGGTACTACCGAAATTAATCCTGGCAGCGGTAACCCGCCCAGCGGTGGCGGCGGACAACCCTAATTTCAGCGCCAGAAAAAGGACAGAGTATGATCGAAGTAATCGATATCACGAAAATTTACAAGGTTGGCGACCAGGAAGTCCACGCTTTGGATGGGGTGACCATGCAAATAAATGAAGGAGAAATGGTTTCCATCATGGGACCATCCGGTTCAGGGAAAAGCACCCTGATGGCGATCCTCGGCTGCCTGGATATCCCCACCTCGGGGCAATACCTCATCGATGAGCAGGATGCCGCAAAAATGCGGGAGAACCAGTTGGCGTCTTTACGGGCGCACAAGATCGGATTCGTTTTTCAACAATTCAACCTGCTTCCGCGCACCAGTGCTCTCGAAAACGTAATGCTGCCATTAACCTATGACGGCACAAGACCCAAAGAACGCATGGAAAGAGCCAAGCAAGCGCTGGAGACAGTTGGGCTTTCTGACCGGATGCACCACCACTCTAATCAATTAAGCGGCGGTCAGCAGCAGCGTGTTGCCATTGCCCGCGCCCTGGTGAATGATCCCGCCATCCTGCTGGCAGATGAGCCCACCGGCAACCTGGACAGCAAAACCGGCGCAGAGATCATGGCATTATTTCAGCAGCTTCATCGGGAGAAAAACCAAACCGTGGTGTATGTCACCCACGATCCATACATCGCCAGGCATACCAACCGAATCATCCACCTGATGGATGGGAAGATAAGCAAAGATGAACAGGTTAAGAACCCCCTTGCCGCCGGAACGCCCCGCCCGGATGACCTGGTTGCCAACGGAAATGGAAAAACCCATTCCGGTCGGGAGGAGAGAAAATGAACATACTCAATAACATCCGCGTGGCATTGCGGGCACTCCGCGCCAATATGCTGCGTTCTTCGTTGACCGTGTTGGGAATCGTCATCGGCGTAGCCGCTGTGGTTGCCTTGCTTTCCATTGCCCGCGGTGCAACCTCAGGAATCACGAGCAGCATTGAATCTATGGGAACAAATCTGATCACTGTATCCTCCGGAAGATCATTTAGTCAGGGGATGGCAGGTCAAGCCTCATCAGGAACATTGCTCTACTCTGATTTTGAGAAAATCGCCGCCAAGGTCAATGGTATGCGCGCCATCGCCCCTTACTACTCATCAATGGAACAGGTCTCCACAACCAACCTTACCTCGACCTACACAGTGATGGGAGTTACCACGGATTATAAAGATGCCACCAACCAGGAAATTGATAGCGGCCGCTGGCTTACCTCAGCAGACAATGCCGCCAAAAGCCGGGTTGCGGTTATCGGGGCTGATGTGGCAACAGACCTCTTCCAGGGGTTGAATCCCATCGGCCGGAAGATCAAGATCAATAACGCGCAGTATGAAGTCGTTGGGGTTCTTGCCACCAAGGGAACGTTTGGCTTTCAAAGTGGAGATAGCAATATCTTTATCCCCTTGTCCACCGGGTACTCCAAAGTATTCGGGTGGCGCGCCACCTCCCAGGGCAAGTACACCCTGTCAGGGATTACGATTTCCGCTGATAACGCCGATGAAGTCGACTCTATGGTAACCAATATCGAGACCGTTCTGCGCTCAGCGCATAACCTGGGATTAAGCGATGACCTGCCTTTCAGCGTTTCCAGCCAGGCATCCATGCTTTCGTCTCTCAGCAGCATCTCCGACACTATGACTGCCCTGTTGGGCGCAATCGCCGGGATCTCACTGCTCGTTGGAGGCATTGGCATTATGAATATTACGCTGGTGTCTGTAACCGAACGTACGCGAGAGATTGGTCTGCGCAAAGCCGTTGGTGCCCCTCAAAAAGCCATTCTCTTCCAGTTCCTGGTAGAGACCGTGACCCTTGCCGTTCTTGGCGGGATCATTGGCATCCTTTTAGGTGCGGCAATCGCCGGGGTTGTCACGTATCTTGGGCTGATCACTGCCAAAGTGACCGCAGATGTGGTGCTGCTCAGCTTCTCGTTCTCTGCGCTCATCGGCTTGTTCTTCGGCATCTACCCGGCTTACCAGGCGTCAAAATTGCGGCCGATTGAAGCACTGCGTTATGAATAACTTTTTATGGAGAAAGAATGTTTAAGAATAAACCTGTTACCTTACTTATCACCGCAGCATTGCTCATTCTCTTGATCGCTGCTGCTGGAGTGTATCCTTTGATTTCGGGCAGCATGCGCTCAGCCGGTTTTGGTGGGATGGGTGAAGGAAACCGCCCACAGATGCCAGGAGGGTTCACGGGAGGCGAATTGCCCTCCGGTGGCAATGCCCCGTCAGACATGACCCCGCCGGACGGATTCCAGCCTGGAAACGGTCAAAACAGCGGCAACACTGACGGGAATGGCCAGTTCACCCGGGGAGGGTCCGGTGGAAACTTCAACGGCACCATGCCCGGCAACACCTCAGTGAGCATGAAACTGATGCAACTGCTGCAAATCGTGCAAAGCATTGGTGCAGTGCTGGTGCTGATCTTTGCCGTCCTTGCCATCCTTGGTATTTTTCTCACCAAGGACTGGGGAAGAAAACTGGCGCTCACTGCCGGAACCCTCGCCATCCTCTTTACAGTTGCGGGTATGTTCGGCTTTATGATGGGCATCTCCCTCTGGATCAAGGCAGCCGCCCTGGTCATCAGCATCGCGATCGTGGTTTTATCCTGCCTCCGCAAATCCCGGATTCAAGCTGCCGTGCCAGCCTGAAACCGGGTCGGCAGGGGTTGTTCCACCGGTGTTGGGCAACCCCTGCTGTCTCTTCCAAAAAAAGATTGTGGGATAATCAGATTGTCATGAGCAAAAAGATTCTGATCATCGATGATGAAGCAAAGATCGTAGAAATCTGCCAGGATTACCTGAAGGCAGCTGGGTTTTCGGTGGTCACTTCCCTGGATGGCGAAGGCGGTCATGAAAAAGCCCGCAAAGAGAAGCCCGACCTCATCCTACTGGACCTGATGCTGCCGGGGATGGATGGACTGGATATCTGCCGTGAGTTGCGCAAGGAAGCGAACATTCCCATTATCATGCTCACCGCCCGTGTTGAAGAAACCGATAAATTGATCGGCCTTGAAATTGGTGCAGATGACTACATCACCAAGCCTTTCAGCCCGCGTGAAATGGTCGCCCGGGTGCGCACTGTGCTGCGCCGCGCCCAGGGTGACGCTTCAGCAGAAGTGATCCGCGCCGGAAACCTGACGCTGGACCGCAACCGCTTCATTGTCACCATTGGAGATCAGGAAATCTCCCTAACCCCCACCGAATTCGAAATTTTAGCGACCCTTGCCAGCCAACCGGGAAGGATCTTCTCGCGGTCACAGTTGTTGATGGCTGTACGGGGTGTGGCGTTTGAAAGTTACGAACGGGCAATCGATTCTCACATCCGGAACCTGCGCAAAAAACTGGATGCAGATACGGGTAAGTTTGAGTGGATCGTTACCATTCATGGTGTTGGGTATAAATTTAATGAAAAAACAAACTCCTGAAGAACCCTACGCCAAATCGATAAAGACGATCCAGAGGCGGTTGATCCTCATCCTGCTGCGCGCGTTGCTGGCAGTGGTCGGCATCACCATTTTAATTTTGATCGCCACCACCTTATATGAAATCAGTTCCAATACTGGTCAAAACCCATTTTACAAATCTCCCAATGCCACCATCCTCGAAGCCTATTACATCGGTCATGGCTCCTGGGATGGCATCGAATCGCTCATCCTTGCCGGTGACTCACCGGATTCGCGCCTATTGCATCTGGATTGGGAACGCGCCATCCTGATGGATAAAGATGGCAATGTCATCCTTTATTATGGCCAGGGAGGACATCCCGGCATGGGAATGTCTATGTTTTCCCCGGACATGCTGCTTAACGCCCAAACATACGAATTAAAAGCAAATGGACAGGTGATCGGGACACTCCTAGTGGACAGTACCGCCAACATGTCGCACCCGGTGCGTTTGGGGTTCAGCGTAATGAACCCGGTGCTCATTGTTGCCGCATTACTGTTATTGTTGACAACGATAATTGGTATCCTGTTGATGCGCCGCATGGTCGACCCGCTTTCAGAAGTCATTGCCGCATCTGAAAGTGTAGCCTCGGGCAATTTCAAAACCCGCATCAAGACCAATCATTCTCAAAGCGATCTCGCCGCACTGGCGCTTCATTTCAACCGCATGACTGAAACCCTCGAACGCAATGATAACGAACGGCGTGCCATGCTGGCTGATATTGCCCACGAATTGCGTACACCGCTCTCCGTGTTGCGCGGGAGATTGGAAGGCATCGTTGACGGGGTTTACCCTGCCAATGAACCCAATATCGCCCAGGCACTGGAAGAAACCTATCTTCTGGAACGGCTTGTGGAAGACCTGCGCCTGCTCACGCTGGCAGAATCCCGGCAACTGCATTTAGAACCAAAAGAAATCGATATCGCCGAATTGCTCAAAAAGATTGTTTCGCTCTTTCAACCCCAGGCAGATGGCAGGCATATCTCGCTGGAACTGAACCCGGTTGAACCAGGTTTGCAGTTGACCACAGATCCTCAACGCCTGGAACAGGTGGTAGGTAATCTCATTGGCAATTCCATGCGTTACGTTCCGGTTGATGGAAAGATCACCCTGGATGCCCGGCATGTGAATGCGGAGATGATCATCACAGTCAGCGACACCGGAACCGGGGTCCCGGAAAATGAACTCCCCTACATTTTTGACCGCTTCTGGCGCGGTGAAAAATCCCGTGCGCGCGTTTCCGGCGGCGCAGGGTTAGGACTGGCAATCTGTAAGCAGCTGGTTGAAGCCCAGGGAGGCACCATTTCTGCCCTCAACCGCCCTGAAGGCGGCCTGGAAATCACGATCCGATTCCCGTACCAGAAGTAAATCAATAATCCAATCGCTTATACAAATTTTGCGCACGACCGCCAGGGTTTTTAGGGATGGGCTATAATTGCCCAGTAAAAACTCTTGCCTGATGAGGTAGCCAATGCTGTTTGGTGATCTGATCGCCATTATCCTGTTTCTTGCCGTGTTGACTGGTTTTGTTCTTCCGGGAACAAGAGCCGCATACGATGCGGCTTATGCAACCGCCCCCGCTGTTGTTTCATTTATCAAATTCGCATTGCTTGCCACTGGCGGCGAATGGGTCGCAAGGCGCATCAAGACAAAATCATACGCGGCCAAAGGTTTTGGACTTTTACCAAAAGCCATCATCTGGGGAGTGTTGGGCGTATTCATTTACCTGGCTTTCCTGATATTTGGCAAAGGCGTACCATTTGCATTCCCGTTTATCCAGGAAGCGTCCGGCTTTGGGATGGGACTACTGGGGGCGTTTCTCACTTCACTGATGATGAACCTGATCTTTTCCCCCGTACTGATGCTCACCCACCACATAAGCGATAATTACATTGCGAGCAATAACGGGAGATTCCCATTAAAGTTCACCGGGATGCAGCCCCTATTGGAATCCATCGATTGGTCGCGAATGTGGAACTTCGTCTTCAAAAAGACCATCCCGTTCTTCTGGATCCCAGCCCATACGATTACCTTCCTGCTCCCCGCGCAGTACCGCACTGCCTTTGCCGCACTCCTCTCGGTCGCACTGGGGATCCTGCTGGGAATTGCCGGGAAAAAGAAAGCCTGAGGCACAGTATGATGCAAAGAACTAAAGAGTACTTCGAACGAGAATTTGACGAGGAGTCCCCGCAATCGCGCCTGCAAAGGGTGAAGATCGGTATCGTCATCGGGCTCATCGGAGGCATTATGTACGCCCTGGTGGCTGCCACAGTGAATGTGGTTTCCTACCCCGGGCTTCACCTGGTGGTGAATTGGCCGAACACCCTCCTCACCTGGGCAGTGGTTAGCCTGGCATTGGTCGCAGCCAGTTTCATCGTAGGGTGGCCAACCGAAGAGGTCAGGGCAATTGTTGGCGGGGGGATCATGCTCACGGTCGTGCTATTGCTCGCCAATACCATCGCATACCTGGCAAGCCAGAAGGTTGCCGGCTCTTACTTCCAGGTGCTGGTTTCGTCACTGCCCATGGTTGGCGTGTGTGTTCTGGCTGCACTGGCACTGCGGCAGGGCATCAACAAGATTGACGCTGCCAAAAAAGAAGAAAATAAAGGCAACCGCAACAAGCGCATTTCGAAGATCATTGGTCTGGTGCTCTTGCTTGGCATGGTAGGCGGGTTCTTTTCGCGGTTTGATGGCACCGCTGTGACCATGTTAAGCGCGCTCAATGACCGCCTGCAGTCCACGGACATCACCAGTTCGTCAAAGGTGAGATTCCCCGAAAACGTGTTGACCGATGTTCAGTCGCATTATGGCGAAGAATACGGGTTGTTCGTCCGGTCAGCCACCTCCACCGTTGGCGCGCTGGAGGTAACCATTAAATTCGAAAGCGGATATACTGTCACCTGCCAAATCCCCACGTCCTCCGGCTCCTACGTGTTCGTGGACGCCTGCTCGGAAGGCACACGGCTGAAATAGAGGAAGATTGATCTACTTATTACTGGTATCCCTCATCTGGGCTTTTTCCTTTGGATTGATCAAGAACAACCTGGCAGGGCTCGATTCGAACTTTGTGTCCTTCTGCCGGATGGTTGTATCGTTCATTGTATTCCTGCCTTTCCTCAAGATTAAAAAACTGAATTCCAGGCTGGCGCTGAAACTGGCACTTGTCGGTGCGGTCGAATTCGGGTTAATGTACATCACGTACATAGCCGCGTTCAAATCCCTCAAAGCCTATGAAGTAGCCCTCTTCACCATCTTCACGCCCATCTATGTTGTTCTGCTTGAAGATGCCCTGCGCCGGAAGTTCAACCCGGTGTACCTGCTCACGGCAGCCGCGGCGGTGGCTGGTACCTGGATCATCAAGGGGCAGGAATTGCTTTCCCCCAGTATCCTCAACGGTTTCCTGCTCGTGCAGGTTTCCAACATTTGTTTTGCCCTGGGTCAGGTGGTTTACCGCCGTGTGATGGCAAAGGAGCCCGGGCTGAAAGACCTGAACATTTTCGGGATGCTGTATTTGGGTGCAACCATCCTCACCCTGGCAGCAACGCTCGCTTTCGTTCCGCTGTCCACGATTTCGCTCACGTCGAAACAGCTGCTGACGCTCCTGTACCTGGGCGCAATCGCTTCTGGATTAAGCTTCTTCCTGTGGAACCTCGGATCGCGTAAGGTGAATGCCGGGGCACTGGCAATTTTCAATGATCTCAAAATTCCGCTGGCAGTAGCAGTTTCACTGCTATTCTTTAAGGAGCAAACCAATCTCGCCAACCTGATGATTGGCGGAGCGATCATGCTCACATCACTTGTTGTAAATGAGTGGTACACCAGGCGCAAAATTACTGCACCATAAATTGAACGCCCCGTCCTTTCGAGCGGGGCGTGTTCCTATTTTTCAGCAAGCAACAGGCATATCTTGAGGATCACCTCAACAGACTTCTCCATTGACCGGGTCGGCACACACTCGTATTTTCCATGCATGTACATCCCGCCGGTGAAAATATTCGGGCATGGCAAGCCCATGAACGACAGGCGTGAGCCGTCCGTTCCCCCGCGCACCGGCACCATAATCGGCTCGATGCCAAGGCTTTTCATCGCTTCGGATGCCAGTTCCACGATGTGGAACACCGGCTCGATCTTCTCGCGCATGTTGTAGTATTGATCCTTCATGTGCAGGGTCACGGTGCCCTCCCCATAACGCTGGTTGAGGAACTCCGTGATCTGGGTAAACCGTTCCTTGCGCTGCTCAAAGACCGTGCGGTTGTGGTCGCGGATGATATACACCATCCGTGCGTTTTCCACCGTTCCTTCCATCTCGTAAACATGGGCAAATCCATCAATTCCTGCTGTGAATTCCGGCCGTTCGTTCACCGGCAGCAAGGCGTTGAACTCCATCGCCACCAGGATGGCGTTGATCATCTTGTTCTTTGCCACTCCCGGGTGAACATTCTTGCCTTTCACCTTCACCTCAGCGGCGGCAGCGTTGAACGTTTCATATTCCAACTCGCCAATCTCACCGCCATCAATGGTGTAGGCGAAATCTGCGCCAAATTTTGCCACGTCAAAATGGTCAGCCCCGCGGCCGATTTCCTCGTCCGGGGTGAAGCCAACGCGAATCCTGCCATGTTTGATTTCCGGATGTGCCACCAGGTATTCCATGGCAGTGACAATTTCAGCCACGCCGGCTTTATCGTCTGCGCCAAGCAGGGTGGTTCCGTCCGTGGTGATGATCTCCTGCCCGGCATACTTTTTGATCTCCGGGAAAACGTTCACATCCAGCACAACCCCCAATTTCTCATTCAAAATGATGTCACCGCCATCATAATTGGCAACGATCTGGGGGTTCACATTCTCGCCGCTCATATCCGGGCTGGTATCCATGTGGGCGATCAACCCCAATACCGGAACCTTCTTCGCGGTGTTCGCCGGCAAGGTTGCCATGAGATAACAGTTGTCATCCAGGCTAATATCTTCCAGACCGATGTGTTTTAGCTCCTCCGCCAGTTGACGCGCAAATACAAATTGCCCAGGTGAACTGGGGCAGGTATCAACAGCGCGGTTAGCTTTTGATTCAATTTTTACATACTTGATAAAACGATCTTTGACTGAAGTCATCGCACTCTCCTAATCGCATCCTGATAGGCTAATTATAAATTGGTTTGGAAAGGCGCACAAATGACCCCATAATAAATCCAAAGAGCCGTCAAGAGACGGCTCTCGGGGTTGTGGCGCTGCGACTACCCTACTGTATCACGAGGAGGGATGTCGCAGCGCTGTGGTTAAAACGTTTACACATTGTAGACACCACCTCCTCATCGTTAGGATGGCGAAACTTTTTTAACGACCTAACGTAAGTAAAGCATAAACAATGAACACTGTCAAGCATTCATTAACAATCCAGAAGGGAAACCTGGGGGCAATCGCAACTTGCATGGGGATAAGAACGACCGTATAATGCCCACAATGATTCCGGACAATTCCTCAAAAAAGAGATGGATCACACTGGCAGTTCTGCTGCTGGCGGGGCTGGTTGTTGCCGCCTGGTTGTTTTTCACCCCTGAAGGCGTGGATGGCAAGATCCGCGCTGCAGGGTACGCGGTTTGTCATCAGCTTGAATCCCATAGCATCGATTTCGCCGGCAAGTACCTACCATTATGCGCCCGTTGTACGGGAACCTTTTTGGGGACACTGGTAACCCTTTCGCTTCTGCAAAAACGAAAACACGCTGCGGGCACACCTTCCAAGTCCATCCAGGTTGCACTGGTCCTTTTCTTGATAGTATTTATTGTGGATGGAATAAACTCCACATTTGGGCTTTACCCTGTTCTTCCGCAGCTTTACCCGCCGAGCAACCTGCTGCGTATGATCACCGGCTTTATGATGGGCATGGTCATCGGCAACCTGCTGATGGTTCTCTGGCATCAAACCTGGTGGAAGCAGATGTCGGCCCTCCCCGCGCTTTCAGGATGGGGACACCTTGCCGTACTCATCGCCGCAAATGCGATTGCCGGGCTTGTTGTGTGGCTGCGCCCCCGTATTATGTATTATCCAATCGCCATCCTCTCAACAGCCGCCATTTTCTTGCTTTTGGGAATGATCTATTGCCTGATTTGGATTATTATATTTAAGAAGGAGAACTCCTTTGAACACTATACAGAAGGATTGAGATTTCTGTTGGCAGGCCTGGCAACCGCAGTGATCCAGGTTGGATTGCTGGACCTGCTTCGTTACAGCCTCACGGGAACCTGGCAGGGAATTTTACTTTAGTAAGAAAGGCTTAATCATGGACATTTTTACAAATATTCTTTCAGCATTCGGGCTATCCGCCAGCGCAGGATTGAACGCCTATATTCCATTGCTGACTGTGGCATTGCTGGCAAAGTACACCAAACTGATCCAGCTCAACGAAACCTGGGAGCCAATGACTTCCTGGTGGGTGATCGGCATTCTGATCTTCCTCTCATTAATCGAGTTCTTCGCCGATAAAATTCCGGCGGTTAATCATGTCAATGACGCCATCCAGTCCTTCATCCGGCCGGCTGCAGGTGCAATCGTCTTCGCCGCCACATCCACCCAGGGCGTTGAAGTAAGCCCCCTGCTTTCCTTAATCGCAGGATTACTCGTGGCTGGCGGGGTGCATGCCGTCAAAGCGCTGGCCATCCGCCCGGCAGTTACCGCCACCACCGGCGGGGTCGCTAATATCGGCGTCAGTGTGGCGGAGGATGTCACCTCCACGGCGGTTTCTTTCCTGTCGATCCTCCTGCCGGTCATCATTGCCTGTTTGCTGGTGCTCATCACCGCCCTCATCATCCTGCGCATCTTCAAAAAACACCGAGACCAGAATAACGGCGCATTGATGTGAACCAACCGCCGGTAAACGGAACTGACCCTGAGGTTCAGGCTGGCAGAAAACGCCAGGTCTGGCTGA
>JAYRQY010000047.1:0-10413 GCA_041910365.1 Anaerolineaceae bacterium
CCCCCAGGATCTCGCCAGATGAAATACAAAATGTGATGTCATCCAGGATTCTTTTGCCATGTTTACCATCAAGCGTGATCCCGTTTACCTCGTAGACGGCATCACCGATGCACTTTGAAGATTGCCGTTTGACGCCAAAAGTTTCTCTGCCGACCATCATTTTTGCCAGTTCAGCCTGGGTGGTATCGGCTTTCTTAACTGTGCTTGTCACCCTGCCATCGCGGAGAACGGTGATGCGATCACAAACAGCCATCACTTCAACGAGTTTATGGCTGATAAATATCACTGATAAGCCTTCTTTCACAAGGCGCAATAAGGATTCAAAAAGGATATCGACTTCCTGGGGTACAAGAACTGCAGTAGGTTCGTCCATGATCAGCACTTTTGCGTTGCGGTAAAGTGCTTTAAGAATTTCAACGCGCTGTCTTTCACCGACAGAGAGGTTCTTCACCAATACCGTCGGGTCAACGTCAATGCCATACTTCTGCGAAGCGGCTGCAACACTTTTCACGATCTCTTTTTGCGAGAGGATCAATCCATCTTCGTATCCTAAAACGATGTTTTCAGCCACTGTGAGCGTGGGCACCAGGGTAAAGTGCTGGGTGACCATGCCGATCCCGGCGGCAATTGCCTCTTTTGGCGATGCAACCACTACTTTCTTGCCATTAATACTGATCTCGCCCTCGTCTGCTTTGTATAGACCATACAGGATTCTCATCAGCGTGGTCTTTCCAGCGCCATTTTCCCCTAACAAGGCATGGATTTCTCCCTGTTCCAGGCAAAAGTGAACATCCTGGTTGGCTTTTACAAGGCCGAAGGTTTTGTTAATACCCGTCATTTCTACAGCAAGCATAATTGTTCCCTCTCCCATTCAATGTTCAGGAGGATAAAAATTGAGGGCGGCAGTGATCTTTTACTGCCGCCCCTGGTAGTATGAGGTTAATTTACAGCGTCAGGTTGGGCCTCATCAATGGGCACACGGAACATGCCTGATTTGATGGCTTCTTCTTTGGCTTTCACAGCTGCCAAAACTTCGGCGGGGACTTTGCCGTCATTACCATGGTAATCAGCGAGATATGCGCCGCCCATGGCCATCATGCTGAAGTCCTTCAGGTCAACCGGAGCGAACGTTCCGGCTTTCACTTCGGCGACAATGTACTCGATGGTTGGGGTCATGTTCCATACCGGTCCGGTGACAACCCAATCCGGGGCAATCGAGTTCTGATCGCTCATATTGCTGAAGACGTAGATGCCTTTCTCGGCTGCGGCTTCGATGACGCCAGCTCGCTCGGCATAGAGGACATCTGCACCGGCGCTGATGTGCGCCAATGCCTGCTCTTTTGCAGTGGCAGGATCAAAGAAGGAACCGATGAAGGACACAAGAACCTTGACATCCGGATTGGTCTCTTTGGCGCCGGCGATAAAAGCGTTGACCAGGCGGTTGACTTCCGGAATGGGAACTGCAGCGACAATACCGATGGTATTGGTCTTGGTCAATCCACCCGCCAGCATACCGGAAAGATAAGCCGGTTCGTGGATCCAGTTATCGAAGACTGCCATATTGGGGGCAACCGGACCGAGCTCAGACCCGAATGCAAAGGCGATCTCAGGATAGTCGGCTGCAACACGGCGGACTGCTTCTTCGTTCACGAAGGCATCACCAACGATCATGTCGGGTTTTTGCTTTTCGCAGATCTCGCGCAGGACACGTTCCATATCCCCAGAGTAGCCGATGTTCTCAGTATAGTCATACTGGATCAAGCCGTCATCTTCGGCTTTTTGCAGGGCCACATGGATCACACCATCCCAGGGCTCTTCGATCGGGGTGGCATAAGCGCCATAAACGGTCAGCTTGTCACCTTTTGCAGTCGTGCCATTGGCGCATCCAGTAACAAGGGCAACGACCATCAGCAAAGCAAACACGAGTGAAATCTTCTTGAACATATTCTCCTCTTTTCTAATTTGGATTGGACACCCGCAAAAACAAGAAATTGGAAGCAACCACCTCCTTTACAATGGAAAAACAAACAATGGTAATGACCTGTTTACCGGCGAAGTCTATTTCAGATGTTTGCCGGTCGGACTGAATTCAATTGATAGCGCTTCTGTATTGATAATCATAGAGAAAAAGAAGGGCATTGTCAATGAATAAATTGTTACCACTCAAAAGGATTAAAGTAATAAAAACCGCGGCATTGATTCCGGCAGTTTTTACTTGTTTTCCTCATAGATCATGTCCATTGCAGCCTGATCCACAACCTGACCGTGGCTGACCACGCACACCGGGCGCTCATGGAAGCGCAGTGCTTCCAGCACATTGGGCTGATCAAGCACCACAAAATTGGCCGGCGCACCTTCCTTGATCGCATGGTCTTTCACGCCAATGCATTTTGCGGCGTTCTTCGTCACCATATCATACAGGGTCTCCATATCCTCACGGGTGGTGAACCAGAGCAGGTGGGAGTTGAGGAAGGCGACCTCGAGCATGTTATTGCGCCCGTATGGATAGTAAGCGTCAGAGATGTCATCCTGACCCAGGCAGACGAGAACGTTTTCCTCCAGCAGTTCGCGCACCCGGGCATGCAGCGGACCGGTGTGCGGATCGCTGACCACTCCCATTTCGGCTTTCTTTAACAACGCCGCAAGTTTTTGCAGGTAGGGCTTGGGGTACATCGACATCGCCCGCGCATGATGCGCCAGCGAACGCCCCTGCCAGCCGGTTTTGATTGTTTCGAGTGCCATCACTTCGATGGAGCGCAGACCGGGATCCCCGGCATCGTCCACCAGCATCGAGACGGGTTTATTGAACTCGCGTGCCAGTTCAAAGCAGAAACGCACATGTTCGGCAATATCGGTATCGGTATACTCGATCCAGGGGATACCCCCGACCACATCTGCACCCATCCGCATGGCTTCGCGCATCAGTTTTTCCGTGCCCGGCTCGCGCACCACGCCATCCTGCGCAAAAGCCACCACCTGCACGTCCACGATGCCCTTGAATTCCTCGCGCGCCTTGATAAGGGCTTTCACGCCCTCCAGCTTGCCCTTGGAATCCACATCCGCAAACGCCCGGATGTGGGTGCAGCCGTAGCGCCCTGCCAGCGCCAACACGCGGCGCACATTCTTAATAATCCATTTTTCGTCGTATTTTTCCTTCACCCGCGCTGCCAGTTCGATGGCGGTCATGGCTTTGCCCATATCCGCGCCCTGGTAATCCTTGAGGGCGGCTTCGTCCATCATCATCAGTGTGTACACCTTGCACAGGTGCAGGTGGGTGTTCACAAACGATTCGGTAACCAGGTTCCCTTTGGCGTCCAGTTCCTTGCCAGCCGTACCAGCGAGTTTTACGCCCAGTTTGGCAATCTTTCCGCCTGAAACAGCAATATCGATGGGGGTTGCGGCTTCACGCAGCAGGGCATTGCGTACGATCAGGTCATAACTCTGTGTCATAGATTCATCCTTTGAAGAAAAGCAGGTCTAAAAATGCCGGAAAAGCAAATCCGGCATTCGTGAACAAATTAAAACTACTTAACCAGTCCGGCATCGACCATTGCCAGGTAGATCTTTTCCGCTGAGTATGGCGGTCCCTGCAGGCGGATACCGGTGGCATCATAGATGGCATTCCCGAGCGCTGCGATGGTTGGCACCATCGGGTGCTCACCGACACCGCGGGCTCCCCACGGACCGTCATCCTGTGGAATCTCGGCGAAACTGGCATCCAGCGGGAAATCCACATCCGGTGCGGTAGCGATGCGGTAATCCACAAAGGAGGGATTGGTCATGACGCCCTTCTTGAGTTTGATTTCCTCGAACATGGCGGAACTTAAGCCCTGCACGAACCCGCCTTCGATCTGTCCCTTGACGAGTTCCGGGTTGATGGCTTTGCCAACATCGAAGCAAGCCGCGCCTTTGAGCACATGGATCTTGCCGGTGTTCTTGTCGATCTCGATATCCAGCCCTTCGCAACCGACGGTGTAGTGCACCACGGCGCGCGCGCCTTGCCCGGTTTCGGGGTCCAGATTGGTGACGTACTTGGGCATGAAGGAGCCGCGTCCGATTACCGGTCCGCCCATCCAGCCTTCATCGTTCTTCCGCGGCATGCCGTAGATGACGATGTTCTTCAGCGGGGTTTCCTGTTCGCTCTTGTAGGAGACGACGATGCCGTTGACAATATCCAGGTCTTCAACCTTTTCGTTCCAGGCTTCGGCAACCATCTCCAGGATCTGTTTGCGCGCATCAGCCGCAGCAGCACGGACGGCGTTGCCCATGCTCCAGGTGAGCCGGCTGGCAACCGTCTGCCACTCGTACGGGCTGTATTGCGTGTCCACGGGTCCGGCAATGCGTACCTTTTCATACGGCACGCCAAGTGACGCCGCAGCGATCTGCGCCATTACGGTGAAGGTTCCCTGACCGATCTCCTGCCCACCCAGTCCAACGGTCACATTGCCGTCTTCGGCGAGTTCCACCCACGCGCTTGACCCCGGATTGGGGGGCATGGCGGGGGCTTTCCACATGATGGCAATGCCCTTGCCGCGCAGCCGATCCGGTGAACTGGGTTTCTCTTTGACGCCAAACTTGATCGATTTGGCCACATCATCGATGCATTGCTGGATGCCATTGGGGTGCATGGTCATGCCGGTGACAAGCGTATCGCCTGCAGTTACCGCGTTCTTCTTGAGGAAGGCAGTCTTGTCGATCCCGGCTTTCTCTGCGAGTTCGTCCATCGCCTGGTCGAGACCGGTATGAAGTTCCGACATGCCAAAGCCGCGGTAAGCGCCGCCGATGGGGTGGTTGGTGTACACGCAGATGCTGTCGGTGGATACATTGGGGATGTCATAGGGGCCGGAACTGGAATAACCGCCGGCACGGGTGACATTCACACCGTACTCGGTGGAAGCACCCCCGTCCCAATACAACACTTGTTTCAACGCCAGCAAATTACCATCTTTATCGCAGCCGACTTTTACATGGCTGGAAAGCCCCTGGCGGACGAAGTTGGTGAAGAATTCTTCCTCGCGGGTGAGGATGAATTTGATCGGCCAGCCCTTGCACTTGGTGGCAAGCGCCACCGGGATGGCTTCCATGGTGACGCCGGCTTTTGAACCGAACCCGCCGCCAACCAGCGGAGCCACAACCCGCAGGTCGCTTTGAGAGATATGCAGCCCCTTGGCGATGAGATTGCGCTGGGCAAACGGGGATTGTGAAGATGCCCACAGGGTGATCTTGCCTTTTTCGTCCATCTGGGCAATGGCAATGTGGGTCTCGATGGGCACATGCTGAATGTGGGGGACTACAAAGTGGCGTTCGACCACGTACGCGCACTTCTTGAAAGCGGAATCAACATCGCCTTTGCGGATCTTGAAATGGTTGGAAATATTGGTGCCGGCAACCGGGAAGATGAAGTTGGGGCACACATATTCAGCCATTTTGGGGTGGATCAACGGGGCTTCCTTGGATGCGCCAAACTCGGCATCAAAGACGCCTTCCAAAGGCTCATAATCCACTTCTACCAGTGCTGCGGCTTTGATTGCGATCTCATCAGAGATTGCCGCGACGGCTGCCACGGGGTCACCCAGGTAGCGGGCGCGGTCGGTGGCAAAAATGGTTTTATCCTGGATGTACAATCCAATGCGATCGGGGAAGTCTTTGCCGGAAACAACGGCTTTTACACCGGGCAGTTTTTCGGCTTTACTGGTATCCACCCGCTTGATGATGGCGTGGGGATACGGGCTGCGTACAGCCCGGGCATGCAGCAACTTGTTGCCGAATTGGATGTCATCTGCATAAACCGCGGTTCCGGTTACTTTCTCGTAAACATCATTGCGCGGGTAGGATGCGCCGATTGGATTGGTGGTTTTTTCTTTAGTTTTTACGTTTGCCATAATTTGGCTCCTTGAAAGATCTGGTGAAACCGGGCTTACTTTGCTGCCTGCTTGATGGCATCAACAATACGGACATAACCGGTGCAGCGGCAGAGATTGCCGACGATCGCCTCGCGGATCTCGCCATCGCTGGGGTTCGGGTTGCGTTTGAGCAGCGCGGTGGCTGAGATGAGCATGCCGGGGGTGCAAAAACCGCATTGCACGCCACCGGATTTGATGATCGTTTCCTGCAGTCTGGAAAGCTTGCCGGTCTTTGCCAACCCTTCAACAGTAACTATTTCTGCGCCTTCACATTCGGCGGCTAACACCATGCAGCTATTCACAGGCTCGCCATTCATCAACACCGTACAGGCACCACATTCGCCGGCGGAGCAGCCATTTTTGGTGCCAGTTAACGAGAGTTTCTCCCGGATCATCTGCAGCAGGGTCATGTTTTGCGGAACATCCACCGTTTCCACCAGGTCATTTACGGTGAGGGTGATTGTTGAATAGTTCATTTTTCTTGCCTCCTGACTTAAAGGTCAAATCGCCACGGTGGACTATTTGCTTAATTTATTCCAAACTTCTGTGATGGCTTCACGGGTAAGATTGCGCACCATGAACTTGCGGTAGCGGGCAGAGCCGCGTACATCATCGATTGGGGTAACGGATTCCATGGCGGCTTCGGCAGCCTTGGCGATCACTTCAGGGGTGATCTTCTTCTGGCTGAGGACGGCTTCGGCTTTCAGCGATTCGAAGGGTACGGGTGCGACTGAGGCCAAAGCGATGCGGAAGAGGTAACCGGAGGGGCTTTCCTTGGCAGGGTAGCCCATCACTGCCACGCCGACGATGGAAAGGTCGCCGATGGTGTTGCGCCCTAATTTTTTGTATGTCCCAACGAATCCCCTTGGGGGAAGCGGCAGGGTGATCGAAACCACCACGTCGCCTGGTTTAAGCACGGTTCTGCCAGGCGCAAGGAAGAAGGCACTCAGCGGGATTTCGCGGAAGCCTTCTACGCCATGGACTTTGAGTACGCCGCCCATCACCAGGCAGGTGCCAATGGTATCGCCGGCCGGAGAGGCATTGCAGATGTTGCCGATAACGGTGGCGCGGTTGCGCAACTGGTAGCTGGCCACAGATTGGGCGGCTTCTGCCAGGATGGGATAGTGCTTGCCCACATCCCCATTGGATGCCACTTTGTTCATGGTCACGGCTGCGCCGATCGTCAGCCCTTTTTTGGCATCGAAAGTAATCTCGCGCACACCTTCCAAGCCTTTGACGTCAACAAGATAATCCAGTTTTAAGACGCCATCGCGCAGGCGGACGAAGTTATCGGTTCCTCCGGCATAAGCGCGCGCAACCCCATCGTGTTCTGCCAGGAATTTGCTGGCTTCGGCGAGAGAGGTTGGTTTTACATATTGCAGTTCGGGTAGTCCAGGATAAGGATTGATCATGATATGTCCTGTCTTTTGGTTTTTCCAGCCATGCTGGTGAATTTGATCGTATGAATTGCTGACCTATCACTTATTTGAAGAAGCAACTTGGATTTTACTCGGTGGAGTTGGGGTTATTCACCTCCCATTCGTCGAAGAGATGCATAAAGGGCATAATGAATTAGGATGAAGCGGTTTTCCTATTTAGAAATAATAGCATGATTAAAATGCCTTTTCAAGAAAAATATCCCGCTTGTCAGACAAGTCGGGATGAATGTAATCATTCAATTAATGAATAGGTGGGGTATTGGCCTCTGCCGCTTCAGCATCCGGGAGCTGCAGCCGGGAGGAGGCGCTGCGGTGGAGCATCAGGAACCCAAGCGTGGCAATTGCTCCGAGGATGCCGCAAAGGTACCACAGCCAGTGCGGGTCGTAATGGTCGATGATGAGCCCGGCGATGAGCGGACCGATGGCTGAAGGGATGATCCAGCTGAAGCCGGAGACCGCCATGTAGCGCCCGCGCATTTCCAGCGGTGCCAGGCGGGCAACCAGCGCGGTGGAGGTGGGGGATACGATCATTTCACCAATGGTGATCACCACCATAGCCAGCAGGAACAGCGGGTAAGTGGAGACGAATCCGTACATGGTAAAACCCACCATGTAGAACAACGTTCCAAAGGTCATCAAGAGCATCGGTGCGAACCTTGAGATCTTGCGCGTCACCCAGAATTGGAAAAGCACCACCATTGCCGCGTTGAGGCTGAGGATGTAACCGAACTGCTGCGTGCTTATTCCGTGCACGTCGCGCAAATAGACGGATAATGTTGTATTCATCTGCATGTAGACAATGACACTGACCGCGGAAATAGCCAGGAACACCATGAAGATACCGTCTTTTAGCGCAACGGAATACCCCTTGAAGGTCTGCAGCACACTCTCGTGAGGTTGGTCACTGTGCTTCTCGGGTTTGGTTTCGGGCATGGTCAGGTAAACGATCAGCGCGGTGATCGATGAGGCGATGGCATCGATGATGAAGAGGGCGAAGAAGGATTTTGCAGCGATCAAACCGCCGATGGCCGGACCGATGGTGACAGCCAGGTTGGCGACCACCCGCAGGATGCCGAATCCCTCAATGCGCTTGGGTTCCGGCAGGATATCTGTGAGCATTGCCTGCCCAGCCGGATGCCCCATATCTGAAAATGCGCCTACAACCGCTGAAAACACAAAGAAGGTGTGGAAGTCTTTTGAGAGCCCCATGATGAGCGCGGTCGCGGCACTGGCGATCAGGCCAAAGATCATCAACGAGCGTCTTCCAAAGCGGTCGGTGAGCGCACCGCCGATGAGCGACCCAATGAAACCGGAAACCGCGTAGAACGCAAAAAGGGTTCCCACCTGCGTCATCCCTACCCCGAACTGTTGGGTTATGTATAATGAAAAGAAAGGAAAAATAAGCGCGCCGCCCAACCGGTCGATGAAAAGCGAACCGATCAGGATCCAAAAATTACGGGGATACTCTTTGAGGGTCGAGCGAAGATTGTGCATGGTGGTGTCGGTTCTCCAGGATGGATGGGCGGTTGTGACGACTCTCAATTCTAACAGGTTAACAAGTTAATCAAAATTCTATCTATAGTCATACCCAAATCTGGCGAAACCTTTTTATAATCTGCGTATCACTCCTCAAGGAAGCACAAATGACCAATCCGAAAATAGCAATCATTACCGACAGCACCAATGACCTCCCCCAGGCACTGCGGGAACAATATCAAATTTCGGTTGTACCCCTGACCATTGTTTGGGGAGAACAGCAGTTCCGGGATGGCATTGACCTCTCACCGCAGGAGTTCTATGAACACCTGAAGGAGAATCCCAATCCCCCCACCACTTCGCAGCCAACTCCCGGAGGATTCCTGGAAGCATATGAAGCGGCGCGGCTGGCCGGTGCCGCTGAAATTGTGGTTTGCACCATCAGCAGTGCCATGAGCGGCACCATTGAATCAGCGCGCCTGGCAGCGGAGAATTATGCCCTTCCGGTAACGCTTGTGGATTCAAAAAGCAACTCGATGAGCCTGGGTTGGCAGGTACTGGCACTGGCACGGGCGCGCGATCGGGGCGAGGGGGTGCAGGGGATGGTTGACGCCGCGGCAGAAGTGCGCGGTCGCTTGCATTATCATATCGTGCTGGATACCCTGGATTACCTCATCCGCGGCGGGCGTATTGGCGGCGCGGCCCGGTTGATCGGCAACATGCTTAAGATCAAGCCTCAGATCCGCGTGAATCACACCACCGGCAGCGTGGAACCGGGTGACATCTCCACCACCCGCAAGAAAGCCCTCGAATCCTTGTACACCTCCTTTTTCAAGAAGGTGGATGTAACCAATCCGCTCCGGATTGCGGTGTTGCACAACGGCGTGGAAGAGGATGCCCAGGAATTGCTTGAAAAGGTGAAGGCAGAATTTCACCCGGTTGAATTGATCAAGGGCATCGTTTCTCCGGTGTTGGGTGCGCACACCGGTCCGCGGGCGATTGCGCTCTGCGGCTACTCCGAACCCTGATCGCTCCACCGACAAATTCATAACCTGGCGGTAGTTTTTGCCAGACCATACTCACTGCCTTAGTGCAGTGATGGCTGCTTAATCCGTGATGAAAATTGAGATTATTTATGATATAAATTAACCAACATTACGAAGCGATGATGGAGATGCGCATATAGATTCATAATAATGAAAGCAACTCAATACAAGGGTAAACCATATGGCCGTTTCTACGATTGCACTTGTAACAGATAGTACCAACGACCTGCCGGCTGAGTTGATTGCAGAACACCAAATTTCCGTCGTCCCGTTGACCATTGTTTGGGATAAAAATCAATATTTGGATGGGGTGGATCTAAAGCGCGAAGATTTTTATGCCAAGTTTGCCTACGATCCGGGACTACCCTCAACCCTGCCACCCAGGTCTCAAAGTTTTTTAGATGCCTATAACATGGCTGCATCGCGCGGTGCTTCCAGGATCATCGCCATTACGATGACCAGCGCCATGAGCGGTACCTTTGAGAGCGCCCAGCAGGCTGCGCAGCGCTTCAAGGTCCCCGTGACGGTGGTGGATTCCCGAAGCACTTC
>JAYRQY010000048.1:0-1783 GCA_041910365.1 Anaerolineaceae bacterium
CAGCAGCTACAACTGTTTCCTGATCTCCAGCGCCCCGTTTTCCTCAGCGGGATAGTGATGATGGAAGATGGCACACCGCCGCCGGAACCGGTGAAAATCGAGCGGATCTGTAACGGGCAAATGAATGTGCTGGCCGAGTGCGGGTCGGGCTGCCTGAAGACGTACATCCTCGATCCAGACAGCGGCACGCTGCTCGACCAGCGCGACGGCGCGCAGATCGAATCCACCAGTGTGTGGCGGCCGGAGCGCAGCGCGCAGACCTATGACCCCAAAAGCTTTCCGGAGATGGTGGATCCGAACCAGTCGGAAGACGGCAGTCTGATCGTGTATTTCGAGCCCAAAGGCTACCTGTGGGTGCTGCAAGTGACCACGCGGCAGGCCTTTCGCATTGACATCGAAAACTACACACCTATCTTCACCAACCTGGAAGGCAACCGCGAAACGCACTGGTCGTCGAAAAACCTGCTGGGTGTGCGGATTGACGACCGCCTGGAAATCTTTCAAATTCCCTGCGAAAATTAGCCAATGTGGCGCGGCGAAACCGACTGCCGGACTGGCAAAATCTCGTACAATGAGTAGCAGGGATGGTAGTATAATTATTGTATAAAATACACTAACCCGACCGCGAGTTGGTTCAGAATTTGGAGCATTCAATAGAGGGAAAAAATGAAAGCAGCCGAACGTTCTTTGATGGAGGGGATCCTGTTTACCGACCAGTATGAGATTTCGATTGCGCAGTTGTACTTCCGCATGGGGCTGCACGAGCGCAGGGCTCAATTTGACCATTTCTTTCGCGCCTATCCCGATTACGGCTCGCACTCGGCCGGTTACTGCGTCAACGCGGGGTTGGAATGGTTTCTAGACTGGCTGAAGCGGGCTCGTTTTGGCGACGCCGAGATCAGCTACCTGCGTACACAAAAAGACCGGGCAGGGAACCAGTTGTTGAAAGACGACTTCCTGGAGTGGCTGCGCACCGGATTTGATTTTTCCGGCATCAGCCTGCAGGCTATCCCCGAAGGACGGGTGGTGCATCCTTACGTGCCGCTGACCGTGGTGCAGGGGCCGATGGCTGCGGCGCAAATCATGGAAACAGCCCTGCTCAACCACCTGAACTTCCAGACCCTGATCGCCACCAAAGCCGCGCGCATCCATGAGATCAGCCGGGGCGGAGTGGTGATGGAATTCGGGTTGCGCCGCGCGCAGGACCTGGGGGGCAATGCCGGCGCCCGCGCTGCTTTGATCGGCGGGGCGGATTTTTCCTCCAATGTGGGCGTTTCACACGTGCTGGGCTTCAAACCGATCGGCACGCACGCGCATAGCATGGTGCAGGTCTTCATGGCGCTGGGCGAAGGCGAACTAGGCGCGTTTCGGGCTTACGCGGACGTCTACCCGGACGACTGCCTGCTGCTGGTGGACACGATTGATACCCTGGAGAGCGGCGTACCCAACGCCATCACCGTGTTTGAGGAACTGCGCCGCAAGGGCCACCGCCCGGTGGGCATCCGGCTGGACTCGGGCGACCTGGCTTATCTGACCATCCAGGCCGGAAAGATGCTCAACGAAGCCGGGTTTGAGGAAACTTCCATCGTCTGGTCCAACCAGCTGGACGAATTAGTCATCTGGCAGGCGCTGACCCAGATCCAGCAGGAAGCGCCGCGCAACGGCATGGAAGCGGATGCGCTGATCAAGCGGCTGGTGTTTGGCGTAGGTACCAAGCTGATCACCTCGGCGGGCGACCCCGCGCTGGATGGGGTGTACAAGCTGGTGGCCATCGAGGAAAATG
>JAYRQY010000049.1:0-3328 GCA_041910365.1 Anaerolineaceae bacterium
CGGGGATGCTGGATGCGCAGGGGCTCACCGCGGCAGATGGGCGGACGGTGCGCGTGTATAACATGGGATATCCTACGCTCTCGCTCACCAAGGACCTGATGCTGCTGGACGCGCTCAAGCCTTATCAGCCTGACCTGATCCTGTGGCTGGTGACGCTGGAATCCTTCCGCGAATCCGAACAGCTGCTCTCGCCGATCGTTGCCAACAACCTCTCCCGCCTGCGCCGCCTGGTGACCGACTATGGCGTGGCGTTGACAATACCGGAGGATGCGCCCACCTTCTGGCAGCGCACCCTCATCGGGCAGCGCCGCAGCCTGGCTGACCTCATCCGCTTGCAGGCTTACGGGGTGATGTGGAGCGCTACCGGTGTGGATCAAACCTATCCGATGGATTACACCCCCGCCGCGCGGGATCTCTCGTCGGATGAAAGCGAACCCGGTTTTGTGCCGCCCATGCTGCGCGCTGAAGATGTGCGCCTCGACCTCATCGACTCGGGGCTCCAAATCGCCGCAGATTGTCCAGTATGGATCATTAACGAACCCATCCTCATCAGCCGGGGGCTCAACAGCAACATCCGCTACAACTTCTACTACCCGCGCTGGGCGTATGACCAGTACCGCGCGCTGCTGTCGGAGCAGAGTGTGGAACGGGGCTGGACTTATTTCGATTTTTGGGATCTCGTGCCGCAGGAGGAGTTCACCAACAGCGCTATTCACCTCACCCCCGCCGGCGAGGGAATGCTGGCACAACGGGTGACCGTTGACCTGGAGACCTTCCTGGCTGCGATCAAGGAGTGAGGGCAGGAGGGGTTCGCCGTAATACATAAAAAAAAACCGATTGGCTTTCCAGGATAAAGGTACAATCAGGAACAACATGCATCATAGGAGATTATCAGTATGATCACATTCTTCCAGCAATTCTCACCCATTCTCCAGGCACTTATTGCCACCCTGTTCACCTGGGGGGTTACCGCTCTTGGCGCGGCCTTTGTGTTTGTCAACAAGGTGGTCAACCGCAAGTTAATGGTCTCCATGCTCGGTTTTGCCGCCGGCGTGATGATCGCCGCCAGCTTCTTTTCGCTGCTGCTTCCAGCCATCGACATGGCTGAATCCACCGGCACTCCTGGCTGGCTGCCTGCGGTGGTGGGGTTCCTTGCCGGCGGAGCCTTCTTGTGGGGGGTCGATAAGGTTCTGCCGCACCTGCACCAGGGGCTGCGCACCGACCAGGCGGAAGGGGTGAAAACCCACTGGCAGCGCTCCATCCTGCTGGTGCTGGCGATCACCCTGCATAATATCCCCGAAGGGCTGGCGGTGGGCGTGGCTTTTGGAGCTGTGGCTGCCGGCATCCCCGCCGCTTCACTCACCAGCGCGATCGCGCTAGCCATTGGTATCGGCCTGCAGAACTTCCCCGAGGGCATGGCGGTTTCGATGCCGCTGCGCGGAGAAGGGCTTTCGCGCTCACGCGCCTTCTTCATGGGGCAGGCTTCAGGCTTTGTGGAACCGGTGGCAGGCGTGCTGGGGTCACTGGCAGTTCTGCTGGTGCGGCCATTGCTGCCGTATGCGCTCAGTTTTGCCGCCGGGGCAATGATTTACGTGGTCATCGAGGAGCTCATCCCCGAATCGCAGCGGGATGAAAGCACGGATATTGCCACCCTCGGTGCCATGGTCGGCTTTGCGCTGATGACATTTCTGGATGTAGCGCTGGGATAGGCGTGTGCAGGCTGGAAAAATGAACGTCAAAAATCAACCTCCCAAACGAGGTAGCTACTCTTCGATCAGCATTTTTCTTACTTGCGAAAGCTGCTCAGCCACAAGCCCTATAACAAAGAAAATGCTGGATAATGTTATTGCTAATAATGACCCAACACTAATTCCATTACCATGAATAACGATGGGAATGCCCCATCCAAGACCAAGGAGTAAAAACGCAATTGAAATTGGAAGGAAGAACCGCAAGGGATTAAAGAAAACGACGATATTGATGATTTCAATTACCGTGTCAATTGCGGAATTGAGATTTATTTTACTCTTTCCGGCTATTCGCGTGTTCACAGTAATTGGGAATTCAGTAACCTTGCATCGCTGGGCCAGGAATGTTAGCGCCATAATATCGCTGAAAGCCATTGAGTTTGGGCATACTCTTAGATATTTTTTGGCGAGGTGCGTCTGGTATATTTTCATGCCGGAGTTTAGATCAGAAATTGTGTTAGGCAACAAAAAACGAGAAAGTGAACGGATCAAGAATTTTCCAAGAGACCGATAAGAAAAAAGGGATGTGTGAGGTCTTGCTCCAATTACCAGATCTGAATCATCCTCTTGGATTTTTTGAAAAAGGTCCTTCACTGAATTGATGGAGTGTTGTCCATCGGAATCAACTGTAATAACATATTCTGTTTGTGAGTTTTGGATACCGGTTTTTAAAGCCCCGCCATATCCCCGGTTAATTTTATGCTTTACAGTTACCAGAAATTTGGATTTGGTGAAGGAATTGAGTACTTCCTGGGTGCCATCAGTTGAACCATCATTTACAACCAATAATAACCAATTGTTATTTTGACATTCTTTTAGCCATGCAGGAAGTATTTCATGCAGACTATCCTGTTCGTTGTATGCTGGCATTACGATTGTGAGGTCCAACATAAGAATTCCTTCTTGTATGCCGGGATGACCACTGCGATCTTGAACATAACCCCTTGCCGATCCTCAAAAATGAGATTTTTGATAAAAAAATTATAACATTCAATAATGCCGGGACCGCGTATTTATTGAAAACCCTGCAATGTGCCTCTGGTATAATCTCTTCATCTTAATCACCGGAGCAAAGATGACCGAAACGCTCATTCAAAAACTCGGCGAGCACATTGCCAAAAATATCCTCAAGCAGCCCAACCGCGTTCTCAAACCCGACCAGCCCCTGCTCTCCAGCGGACTGATCGACTCCTTCAGCCTGGTGGACCTGGCAATCTACGTGGAAGATACCTTCGGCGCACACATCGACGATTCCGAACTAAACGCCGAGACCTTCGACACATTGGAAGGGCTGGCAGCGCTGATCGCATCCCGCACCCAGTAACATGACCACCTTCAGCCACCTGCTTAAGGCTGCGTACGAGGAGTGCCCGGAGAAAACCGCGCTCACCGTGCTGCTCGCTGGCAAAGAGGATCAGCCCATATCCTACCGCCAATTGCTCACTGGTGCGGCTGCCTGGCAGCGCACGCTTGCCCGTGAGGGCATCCAGCCGGGAGAGGTGGTCATCCTCATCCTGCAGCACTCCGTGGAATTGATGTATGCCTACTGGGGGGCTATCCTGCATGGGGCAATCCCCTCC
>JAYRQY010000050.1:0-12248 GCA_041910365.1 Anaerolineaceae bacterium
CCGCGTTTGGGAGGAGAGCACCCGGCCGGTGGAGCGGATGGGAGTTCGCCGGGTGATCACCCGGTCAGGCGTGGTGCTGGCGCGGGGGGTGGGCGCGCTGAGGTTGATACTGCTGCCTTTCCGCCTGTTCGTCGGGGGTGCGCTGGGCAGCGGGCGCCAATGGCTCTCGTGGGTTCACTTGGCAGATGAGGTAAGCGCCATCCGTTTTCTGATGGATAATCCCAAGGCAAGAGGCGTTTACAACCTCAGTGCCGAGCCCGTGACCAACCGACAGTTTGCCCGGGCAGCCGGCAAAGTCCTCAAACGCCCGGTGTGGTTGAATCTCCCCGGTTTCGTACTTCGCATTGTTCTCGGCGAGATGAGCACCATGGTGCTGGAGGGGCAGAACGTGTCTTCACAGAAACTCCGCGACCTTGGATTTCAATTTACCTATCCAACGATAGAGACAGCACTTACACATCTCGCAGCCAATCAGTAAAAAGGATGTATCTATGCCAAGAGTCGAACTTAATCAAAAAGCACCGGATTTTACTTTAACCGGAATTGGGGGGGCGGAGATTTCACTCTCTGATTTTACTGGCCGCGCAAATGTGTTGCTGGTGTTCAACCGCGGCTTTGTCTGACCCTATTGCCAAAAGCATATGGCGCAGTTGCGCCTTGACTATACGGAATTTGAGAAACGCAACACGGTGATCCTCGTCGTTGGTCCTGAGAAAATGGAAGCCTTTAAGGACTATTGGAAAGAAAATGACCTGCCCTTTATCGGTCTCCCAGACCCCACCGCGGGTGTCTTAAAACGTTTCGGGCAGGAAGTGAATCTGTTCAAGCTGGGGCGCATGCCCGCCCAGGTGCTGGTGGATAAGAAGGGAGTGGCTCGGTTTGCGCATTACGGGCACTCGATGTCGGATATTCCTGAAAACGGCGAGCTGTTTGAGTTGATCGATAAGATTAACCACGAAGAAGCCTAGATTCTTCTCAGAGGATTCATTTCGGCTGGCATGAAGTGCGAGATGCCGGTGTTTTGACCATTTTGGATGCAAACGACTTTATAATAACCTTGGCGTGAAGCCAAAAAATTACCTGGAGCCACAAATGGATTCATTGTTGTTTTTTCATCTCACCAACGGGCTGCTGATGATGCTCATCCCGGTGATCCTGGCGTTGGTTTTACTGCGGCGCTGGAGGTTGGGTTGGCGTTTGCTCCTTGTCGGTGGGGCAACCTTTGTCCTTTCACAGGTGGGGCATATTCCTTTCAATTCACTGATGACGCTGTTGTTCAATAAAACCGGTCTGGCAAACCTCTCAGCCGAGAATGCGCTGCTCTTCAATGCAGTTTTTCTCGGGTTGAGTGCCGGATTCTTCGAGGAGTTGTTCCGGAACGGCATGTTCCGCTGGTGGCTTAAAGATGCCCGTTCCTGGCGCAAGGGCGTGATGGCAGGGGTGGGGCACGGCGGCACCGAAGCGCTCATCCTGGGCGGTTTGGTATTATTTACGTTAATCCAGATGATCGCCGTGCGTGACATGGATCTTTCCACAGTTTACTCGGGTTCCACTCTGCAGCTTGCCCAGCAGCAGGTGACCACCTATTGGTCCATGCCCTGGTACGATGCCCTGATGGGGGCAGTTGAACGGCTGTTCACGATTCCCATCCAGGTATCCCTGGCAGTGATCGTGATCCAGGGGTTTATCCGGCATCAGAAAAGATGGCTATGGCTGGCGATTGGCTATCATGCGCTGGTCGATGCAGTTTCAGTCTATGCGGTGAGCAAGATCGGGGTGTACTGGGTTGAGGGCATGGTCGCTGTTTTTGCGCTGGTCAGCCTTGGCATCATCTTCCGTCTGCGCAGCCCCGAGCCAACCCCAGCGGTTGCGCCTGTAGTGACGGCAGCGGCTCCGCAAGGGATGCTGCAGAGTTCGGAACCTTCTAGCGAGCAGCTGGATAATTCAAAATACTCATAAGGCGAACGATGATTCACACTGAAAACCTTACCAAGAAATTCGGGAATGTTGTAGCGGTAGAAAACCTGTCATTGGATATCCGGGAGGGCGAGGTTTTTGGGTTCCTGGGACCGAATGGCGCAGGCAAGACCACCACGGTGCGCATGCTTTCCTGCCTCATCGGTCCAACCAGCGGCACCGCCACCGTCGCCGGGTTCAAAGTTGGCAGGGAAGATATCGAAATCCGGCGCAAAGTGGGGCTGCTCACCGAGACGCCCGGCATGTATGATAACCTTTCGGCTGAAACAAACCTGCACATCATTGCAGACCTTTACGAGGTCAAGGATGTTGCCGGGCAGGTGGAGAAATATCTGAAGATGCTGGGTTTGTGGGAGCGGCGCAGGGATGCCACCGGTACATTCTCAAAAGGCATGAAGCAGAAACTGGCGATCGCCCGGGCTTTGCTGCACGAGCCGCGCCTGCTCTTCCTGGATGAACCAACTTCTGGGCTGGACCCTGAAGCCTCGCATCTGGTGCGTGAATTCATCACCGAACTCAAGCGGCAGGGGCGCACAATTTTCCTATGCACGCATAACCTGGATGAGGCTGACCGCCTTTGCGACCGGGTGGGGGTCTTCAAGACACGGTTGTTGGTGATGGATACCCCTGCAGCATTGCGCCGTTCGGTATTTGGCAGAAAAGTGGTGTTTCACCTTGCCGATGCCAAAGATTGCATGATCGATGGATTGTTGAAATTGCCCTTTGTGCATGAAGCAAAAAGAGTGGAAAACAAGTTGATTGTTCAACTGGACGATCCTGATCAGAACAACCCCGAGATCGTGCGCTACCTGGTGGATGGTGGTGTGGATATCCAGTTCATTGGCGAGCTCCGCTATTCACTGGAAGAAGTTTACCTGCAATTGGTGAAGAACGTTTGAGGAAAGCATGCAAAAGATTAAGACGATCGTTCTAAAAGAGTGGATGGAGGTATTCAAGAACCGCCTGGTCATCTTCACCGTGGTGCTGCTTCCGCTGGTGATGACCGCGATCCCTTTGGCAATGCTGGGTACCATGGGCAGCACTACGCCGGATGCCGGCAATTCGGAGGTTGCCGGGCAACTTCCGGATGAACTGACCGGGCAAGCCTGCCCCGATGGGTTGAGCAACAGTGAATGCTTCCAGGTGTACCTGGTCAGCCAGTTCATGATGTTATTTATGCTCATCCCGGTCACCATTCCGGGGGTCATCGCTGCCTACTCGATCGTGGGAGAAAAAACCACGCGTAGTCTTGAGCCGTTGCTGGCAACGCCGATCACGACCACGGAACTTCTGGTTGGCAAATGCCTGGCGGCGGTCGTCCCCGCCATCCTCGCCACATTTGCGGCATTTGGGATATTCGTCGCCGGCTCGTTTCTGCTTGTCTCCAACCATGCCATGCTGGCTGCTTTTTTCGATGCGCGCTGGCTTCTTGCCATTTTCCTCATTGGTCCGCTGCTGGCGCTGCTGGCCACCACCTTTGCCCTCATGGTATCCTCGCGCGTCAACGATCCGCGTGTGGCAGAACAGATCTCAATGGTCATCATCATCCCGGTACTGGCGGGGTTCTTTGGCCAGGTGGCGGGGCTGTTCGTTCTTAACGTGAATATTGTATTGCTCACCGCATTGGTGATGCTGCTGTTGAATGTGCTGGCGTTCTACATCGCTACGCAGGTGTTCGATCGTGAATCTATATTAACCCGATGGAAGTGAAAAATGAAAAAACGCGCTATTTTCTTTGCCTTGCTGCTTTGCCTCACCGTGGTTTCAGTCGTCTCTGCCCAGGACCAGGGGCTGAAATTAACCCTCTCGCGTGATTGGGGGTATGGCGGGCTCAATGGCGACATTCAGGGGACTTTTTCGATGCACATTGAAGGACCTGCTGACCTGGTGAACGTGCAATTCTATATAGACGACCAGGTGATCGGTGAAGATACCACTGAGCCTTTCGCTTACCAATTTCTGACCGATAACTACACGGTCGGTACCCATGTTTTGAAAGCACTCGGTACTACTGCCAGCGGCAGCCTGCTTGAGTCCAATCCCATCAGCGCTCACTTTGTTTCAAAGGATGCGTCTTCAAGCACCATGATTAAAATGGTGGGCACGATCGTGGGAGCTTTGCTCGTCGCGGTCTTGATCTCCGCATTGATCCCGATGCTCAGCCGGCGCAAGGGAGTGACCACACCCCCCGGCGCAGCTCGCAGTTATCCCTTTGGCGGCGGCATCTGCCCCAAGTGCCACCGTCCGTTTGCCTTCAGCTTGTTGAGCATGAACATGGTAATGGGTAAATTGACCCCCTGCCCGCACTGCGGGAAGTGGAGCATCGTGCGCCACGCATCAGCGGCGGAGCTCAAAGCGGCTGAACAGGCGGAAATCCCGGCGCAGAGCGGGGCGGATTTTGAGCCCACGGATGAGGAAAAGCTCAAAAAAGACCTGGATGATTCACGGTTCCAGGATTTGTAAGCCTTTCGGTAAGTAATCCAAACCCGAATAGAATCACCCAAGCGGCGATTCTATTTTTGCCCTTGACCCACTCAGGCGAGTCGTTTATAATTCAACAGTTGAATATTGGAGACGCATGAGCCTAGAAACCAGTACTGAACGCGATCTGGTCATCCTTGAGCATATTGAACAGGACCCCGATATCACCCAGGCCGATATGGCCTCGCAGCTCGAGGTTGCGGTTGGAACCATCAACTGGCATCTCAAGCGGTTGATCGAGAAGGGGTACGTCAAAGTCAGCCGTGCTGAACGGAAAAAGTTAAAGTACATCATTACACCCGAGGGAATTGCCCTGCGGGCGCGTTTGACATTTGACTACATCCAAAATCAATTCAACCTCTACCGCCTGGTTCGGGAGCGGGTGAGCAAGGTCATCGAAGAGGTGAAGGCAGCGAATATCCACACGGTTCACATTGAAGGCAACGGCGATGTGGCAGAAGTGTGCCGCCTGACCTGCCTGGAGCGAAATGTCGAGGTTTCGAGCGATACTTCATTGCCGACCTTGCGTATCGTTGGACTGAAGGTATTCTTTGAAATGGAGGATCACCACGAATCATGATCGATCACACCTTCTGGCAGGATAAGCGGGTTTGCGTGACAGGCGGGGCGGGCTTTTTGGGCTCCTTTGTGACCAGGAAATTGCAGGAGCGCGGCGCAAAAGAGGTCTCCATACCGACCATCGAAAAATATGACCTGGTGCAGATCGAGTCCATCAGGCAGATGTACGATGACTGTAATCCGGATATTGTCATCCACCTGGCAGCCATGGTTGGCGGTATTGGCGCGAACCTGGAGCACCCGGCAGACTTCTTTTACGGCAACCTGATGATGGGCGTGCAGCTCATCCATGAAGCCTGGAAGCGCAAGGTGCAGAAGTTTGTTGCGCTGGGTACCATCTGCGCCTACCCCAAGTTCACCCCGATCCCGTTCAAAGAAGACGACCTGTGGAACGGGTATCCTGAAGAAACCAACGCGCCGTATGGACTGGCGAAGAAAATGCTTTTGGTCCAATCGCAGGCGTACCGCCAGCAATATGGTTTCAATTCAATATTCCTTATGCCGGTGAACCTTTATGGACCGCGCGATAATTTCCATCCGCAAAGTTCGCACGTCATCCCCGCGCTCATCCGCAAATGCCTGGAGGCGAAAGCCGCCAACCAACCCTCGATCGAGGTCTGGGGCGATGGCTCGCCGACGCGTGAGTTCCTCTACGTTGAAGATGCCGCTGAGGGCATTCTGCTGGCAACCGAAAAGTACAACGGCGCAGAGCCGGTCAACCTTGGGTCAGGTATGGAGATCAGCATCAAAGACCTGGTGACCCTGATCACACGCCTGACGGGGTACGAAGGCAAACTGGTTTGGGACACTTCCAAACCCAACGGGCAGCCGCGCCGCCGCCTGAACGTTGAGCGCGCAGAACGTGAGTTTGGATTCAAAGCGCAGGTGACTTTTGAAGAAGGATTGCGCCGCACGATCGAGTGGTACAAAACACAGATGAAAACTGGAATGTAGATGAAACAAAAAGCACTCGATGGCAGCACGCTGCCTGACCTGGTAACGATCAAGCCGGTAAAAGGCTGGGTTCCTTTGAACTTAAAGGATCTCTGGCATTACCACGAATTGATCTATTTCCTCACCTGGCGCGATCTGAAAGTGCGGTACAAACAATCCGTTCTGGGGGTGCTTTGGGCAATCCTCAAGCCGTTCATGAATATGGTGGTCTTCACCATTTTCTTTGGCGAGTTGGCCAAGATTCCCTCTGATGGCATCCCGTATCCCATCTTCTCGTATACCGGGTTGCTGCCCTGGGGATTCTTTGCGGCAGCGCTGGAGGTTTCAGCGCGCTCGATGCTCCAGAGTGGCAGCATGGTCTCCAAGATCTATTTCCCGCGCATCATCGTGCCGTTATCCTCGGTCTTTGCCAACCTGGTGGACTTTTTCATCGCATTTGTGATTCTCATCGGTATGATGATCTTCTACCAGATCACTCCGACCATTAACGTGCTCTGGCTGCCACTCTTCATCCTGCTGGCGATGATCACCGCCATTGGCGTGGGACTGTGGTTCTCGGCTCTCCTGGTGATGTATCGCGACGTGAACTACCTGCTGCCGTTCATCACCGAGATTTGGAAATTCATTTCACCGGTGGTTTATTCCGCCACCCTCATCCCTGAAAAGTGGCAGTGGCTGTATTCGATCAACCCGATGGCCGGGGTGGTCTCGGGGTTCCGCTGGGCGCTGTTGGGCAAACCCGAAACGATCTCTTTCGCCAGCCTGGCCATCTCCGCGGGAATCTCCCTGGTGATCTTCATTTCAGGACTCTATTTCTTCCGCCGCATGGAACGCATCTTCGCGGATATGATCTAGGAATTTTATGAGCAATTACGCCATTACCGTCGCCAAAATCGGCAAACAATACCGCATCTTCTCTGAGGTGAACAAGTACACCACCTTGCGGGAGAAGATCGTAGAAGTTGTGCGCCGGCCGATTAAAACCCTGTTTAACCCCACCGGAAGCGAAACTTTTTGGGCGCTGCGCAATGTCGATTTTGATGTTGAAAAGGGGATGGTGCTGGGCGTGATTGGCAAGAATGGCGCCGGAAAATCCACCCTGCTCAAGATTCTCTGGCGCGTGGTGGAGCCCACCGAAGGCAAGGCGGAGATCCGCGGGCGGGTTGGCTCGCTGCTTGAAGTGGGCACCGGTTTCCACCCCGAGTTAACCGGGCGGGAAAACGTGTACCTGAATGGGGCGATCCTGGGGATGAAAAAATCCGAGATCGAGAAGAAGTTTGATGAGATCATCGCATTTTCCGAGATTGGACAATTCATTGATACCCCTGTAAAGCGCTACTCCAGCGGGATGTACATGCGCCTGGCATTTGCGGTCTCTGCGCATCTTGAACCGGAGATCCTCATCGTGGATGAGGTGCTGGCAGTCGGCGACGCCGAATTCCAGAAGAAATGCCTGGGGAAGATGAGCGACGTGGCAGGCGAGGGGCGCACGGTTCTCTTTGTGTCTCACAATATGTCAGCCGTCACGCGCCTGACCAAAGAGTGCATCATCCTTGAGCATGGCAAGATGCTCATGCGTGCAAGCAGCCAGGAAGCTGTGGACTACTATCTTTCGCATGATTACGAGAAAGGTGGAGAACGCCGCTGGAAGGGGGAAGAGATTACGGACGATGCCAAACCTTTCCGGCCGGTGGCGATGCGCGTGTTGAATTCTCACAAACAGGTGACGGATTCCATCCGCTCGATCGACCCGATGTTCATTGAAATGGAATACGAGTTGGACGCTCCAATCACCGGTCTGCGTGTGGGTATTTACCTGATGTCGATGCGCGGCGAGTTTGTGTTCACGTCATTTGATACCGATGATCCCGAAGAATACAACCGCCTCGCCATGCGCAAAGCCGGCCGCTACATCAGCCGCGTGCACATCCCTGCGGATATGTTAAACGAAGGGCGCTTTGTGGTGGGTATGAACGCCAGTGTCTTCAGGGTCAAGCGATATTTCCAGGATGCAAATGCGGTTGTATTTACTGTTAATCCAGCCGGAGCCCCGGGCATGCAGTGGGCTGAAAGCCGCCAGGGGGTCACCCGACCCCGTCTGGATTGGCAAATTGAGGAAAAATAATGGCAGATGAAAAGTCAAGCACGTTCAAAAAGCTCCTGGGGAATATTCCCCTCACCGCCGAGTTGTACTGGCTGGTGCGCCGCAATTCCAATGGGGTGAACACCCGTTTTTCGCTGCGGAGGCTCCAGGAAGTGTTGCCGGAGCTGGTCACTGAAGCGAAGGCGGCCAAAAAAACCGCCAAGTTTGCCGGTAAGAAAGTATTCGTTTTTGCCGCCATGCATTACTGGATCGAACACGCCACGGTGACGGCCATCGCATTGGCCGCGGATAATAATGATGTGACCCTGGGGTATTACCCGTACGCCGACTGGCACCAGGATCAGGACAAATTCGATATCCGCCGGCAAAACCTGTACGCGCAAAAAGTGATGCAGGCAGCCTCGCCGATGATTAAAACGGTTTCATTCCTCTCCAACCGCGCAACCTATACCGTTCTTCCCAAGGCAGTGCAGGATGCGGTGAACGAAGTGACCGTTTTCGATACCCAATACACGCTGCAGATTGAGGATGTTGACCCTGCCTGGCCGAGCTACCAATTCCGCTACAAGCGCAACCTGGAGGCTGCCCAGTCTGTGTTGGATTACCTGCGCACGAATAAACCGGATGTCGTGGTGGTTCCCAATGGCACCATCCTGGAATTCGGCATAGTTTTCCGCATTGCCAGGTATCTGAAAATCCCGGTGATGACCTATGAGTTCAGTGATCAGAAAGAAGCCTTCTGGCTGGGGCAGAATGCGGAGATCATGCGCCAGGATACCACGGCCATGTGGGATGCCTGGAAGGATTCCAGGTTGAGCCGGGAGCAGTTGAGCCGAATCCAGGCGTTGTTCGAGAGCCGCCAGCAGGCAAAGACCAATGAGAATTTTACCCGCCAGTGGCAGAGCCTACCCTCACAGGGATCGGATTCTGTGCGCCAGGCGTTGAAACTGGATAACCGCCCGGTGGTGCTGCTGGCCACCAATGTGCTTGGTGACAGCCTCACGCTCGGACGCCAGGTGTTCAGCAAAACGATGGCAGAATGGGTGAGCCGAACCATCCTCTATTTCATCGGCCGCCCGGATGTGCAATTGGTGATCCGCATTCACCCCGGCGAGATTCTCACGCGTGAGTATTCCATGGTGGACGTGGTCAAACAAACCCTGCCGGAATTACCGGAGTACATCCACGTGATCCACCCCGAAGAAAAAGTGAACACCTATGACCTGATGGATATTGCCGATATCGGGTTGGTGTATACCACCACGGTGGGGCTGGAGATGGCGCTGCGGGGCATTCCGGTGATCGTGGCCGGCAAAACCCACTACCGCGAGCGCGGCTTCACCTATGACCCCGCCAGTTGGGTGGAATACTTCAAGTTGCTGGGGACGATGCTGGAAAAGCCCAAATCCTTCCGTCTGTTAAAGGACAAGATCAACCTTGCCTGGAAGTATGCCTATCATTTCTTCTACACTTTCCCCTTGCCATTCCCCTGGCATATCAAGTTGTGGCAGGATTATGAGGAACACAAGATCTCAAAGGTCTTCAGCAAGGAAGGCAAGCGTAAATATGGCAATTCTTTCCGCTACCTGGTGGGAGAACCACTGGATTGGGCAAAACCGGAAAGCAACGGTCACGCCAAGCAATCCGATGCGGCTGGGAATGGGAAATAAGCAGCACTTATTGGTTGAGAATGCTGAAGGAGGAAAAATGGATTTAGCTCAACTCCTGTATCGCGGGCAATATTTTCTTGGGCAGAAAAAGATCGATCTTCCGAAATGGCAGCATGCATTACTCGGGTCTACAGGCTGGCTCTCAACCCATCCTGACCTGAATTGTGTCCAGGTGAAAGAAAATGGCTTCACAGTCATCCTGCTGGGTTTTATCCTCGATCCTGACCGGCCATCGGATGATGACAGATCAATCCTGCAGCGGTTGTGCCTGGGCAGCACGGATGCGGATGCTTTCATCCGATCGACAGAGACGCTGGGCGGGCGCTGGCTGATCTTCGTGGAAGGTCACGGAGCCGATTTGGTGTTCAACGATGCCGGCGGCACCCAAACGCTCTTTTACCATGTGGATGCCAAAGGTCACGTGTGGATGGCCACACAGCCGGGCTTGCTGGCCGAACAGTTGGGGTTCGTGGAGTCGAAGGAGTCCATCGAATACACCAATTCACCGCGCTTCAAAGAGCGGCACGAAGCCTGGTGGCCGGGGGAATGCAGCCCTTATACCGAAGTAAAACAATTGCTTCCCAACCATTTGTTTGATTTTCAAACAAAAACGGTAAAACGATACTGGCCATACCAAAAGCTGGAACAGAGAGATTTTGAAACTTCCATCCCCGAATTGGGCAGGATTCTAAAGGGACTGCTGGAAAGTGCTCATAACCGCTTCCCGCTGGCAGTCTCCCTCTCCTCGGGGCTCGATAGCCGTTTGGTATTTTCAGCCTGCAAAGACCATATTGCAGATATCCCGGTGTACTCGCTGCTTTACCGCAACCTCACCGAGGAAAGTGACGATGTCTTTGTGCCGGTACAGATGGCCAAGAAACTAAATTTCAATCACACAGTTTATGACTGCCGACCCCATGCACCCGCTGAGATCAAAGTATTCTATGAGCGGAATGTGAAGGGGCTGAAAGTGGATTGGGTGGATATCGTTGCCGGCAGGATCGCCAACATCCCATCCGACAAGGTGATCCTCAAGGGGACGATTTCGGAGATCATGCGCTGCCGTTACTTTGGACTTGGCGTTCATCCGCCAAAAGTCGATCTCCAGGATGTCGTTTCCCTGATGGCACTGGGGGACGCCCCCTTGGTGGTAGATAACTTACGCTCATGGCTCGAAGAAGCGCGCCCTTATGCCGAAAAATATGGCGTAAAACTGCTGGATTTGCTCTCCTGGGAAATAGAAGTCGGTAACTGGTATGACATGGGATACACCGTCTTTGGCATGGCGCAGCGGGAGTTTACCCTGTTCAACTGCCGCAGGTTCTTCACAATCATGCAGGGAATCCATCCCAAGTATCGTTCTTACCCGCTTCATATCGCGCAGCGCAGCATTACCCAATACTTGTGGCCGGAACTGGCGGAGTTTCCGTACACGCCGCACCGTATGATCCCGACAAAAAAATTCTCAGATACGCAGTTATATTATCGGCTGCGTTCGCTGAAGAGAAAATTTCAGAAATCCAAGATTCGTTAGTTTGAATTCCTTATCATAAAGAGGTTTACATGGATTGGAATAGCAAAATTGTTTTAGTCACCGGTGGAAGCGGTTCCTTTGGAAAAAAGTTCATCCGCATTATGCTGGATGAATATCATCCCGCCAAGATCATCGTTTTCAGCCGTGATGAGCTGAAGCAGCATGAAATGCGCGCCGCCGGGTACGATCATCCCTCCCTGCGTTACTTCATCGGTGATATTCGCGACAAGGAGCGCTGCAAACGCGCCTTTGACGGTGTGGATGTGGTGATCCACGCTGCCGCGCTCAAGCAAGTGCCTGCCTGCGAATATAATCCGATGGAAGCCATTAAAACCAACATCCTGGGCAGCAGCAATGTGATCGATGCCGCCATCGACTCCGGCGTAAGCCGTGTGGTGGCGCTCAGCACTGATAAGGCGGTGAACCCGGTCAACCTGTATGGCGCCACCAAGCTTGCCGCAGAAAAACTGTTCGTCCAATCCAATGCCTATGCCGGCGGCCGGGAAATCCGTTTTGCCTGCGTGCGCTACGGCAACGTAGTCGGCAGCCGCGGATCGGTGGTGCCGGTGTTCCTCAAACAGCGCCAAAGCGGCAAGGTCACAGTCACCGATGACCGCATGACCCGCTTCTGGATCAGCCTGGAGCAGGGTGTGCGTTTCGTCATCCGCGCCGCTGAAAACATGTACGGCGGCGAGGTTTTCGTGCCCAAGATCCCAAGCTGCACCGTGGCTGACCTGGCGCGCGCGGTGGCTCCGCAGGCGCAAATTGAGATCATTGGCATCCGCCCTGGGGAGAAATTGCACGAAGTGTTGATCTCTGAAGATGAAGCGCGCCAGACGGTGGAATTGCCCGACATGTATGTTGTGCAGCCGGCGGAAGCGCTGTGGTTTGGGCGGGATTGGGAATCTAAAGGCACGCTGCTCAAGGATGACTTCCGCTACGCTTCGAA
>JAYRQY010000051.1:0-1905 GCA_041910365.1 Anaerolineaceae bacterium
AAATAAGATAAATATACACATATATAATAGCAGAGGATAACAAAAATACAATCCCCCACAGGATGAAACGTGCTATTTTCGATGGGTATTTGTGGGTAGTACTTAAGGTTCCTTACTGATAAAAAAAAGATGGAGGGGTGACCTCCATCTTTTGCTCTGGTGAAAAAAACTGTTAATCGAGTGTGGGTAATTCCACTTCCACTTCTTCACCGACACCGATCTGCAAATCTCTGGAGCAGCCCGCAGCGGTTACCCGCAGGGTGACCAGTACCTCGCCTTCAGTCGAGAAATTGGAATCGAAGAAATCGGCAGCGCCTGAAAGGTAATTACCGACATAAGCGTCATCGGTTCCATCAAAGCCGAAATAATCTGAATCGGGATCGGCGCTGATGAAAGTGAGCGTAGCAGGGGTTCCATAACCCAGGTTAGGCAGGTAGGCATAAAAGTACTTGCCTTCTCCGTCAGTATCGGTGCCAAGCGACCACTCTGAAGTATCGACGTTACACTTATACAGGAGGCCAGGATCGGCGACCCCCATGATGAAAGCGTAGGTGCCGTCACCGCTGATTGGCGCGCAGGCCATGGTGTAAGGGAGTTCTTCTTGGGTAGTAAAAGTGGTTGCCAGGGTTACCCATTCGGTGCCATTCCAAACCCCCACCGCGCCTTCCCAACCTTTATTCAAGAAGGTATTGGCCACGGTAAAGCAAACCTCGGCTTTGCCGAATTCCATTCCGGTCACACGGATGCCGTTTTCATAGAACTGTGCCTCGCCGATGGGGAATCCCACCGGACCGTACATCTGGCTGGGGAGCAGCAGGGTGCCGGGCAGGTATGGGACGGTGACCACTTCAGTGGTGAATTCCATATCGCCGGAGACGGGTGTGACCACCGGGTCGTCGCCGAGGGCGGCGCTCACTTTGCCGGCAGGCACAAGCACCAGCCCAAGCACAATTATGAATGAGAACAGCGGAAACAGAACCTTTTTCATATTTCTCCTTTAATTATGATAAATAAGATAAACTTACTCTTATATAATAACAGAGGAATACAAAAATACAATCCCCCAAAAGGAAAAACGGGCAGGAGATTCATCGCGGTCCTCCAGGCATTTGGCGTGTTAGAATAACCCTCGCAAGACCATTTCGATCACAAGGATCCCGTCTCATCATGCCCGATTTTGCCAAAGCCATTGCCGCCAGTCTCTCGCTCAAGCCCGCGCAGGTGCAGGCCGCCATCGAACTGCTGGATGGCGGCGCCACCATTCCGTTCATAGCCCGCTACCGCAAGGAAGCCACCGGCACCCTGGATGAAGAGCAGCTGCGCAACGTGCAATCCCAGCTGGAAAAAGGGCGGACGCTCGAAGAACGCCGCGACTCGGTGATCGCTTCAGTGGAAGAGCAGGGGAAGATGACGCCTGACCTGCTGGAGAAGTTCGCGGCAGCCAACAGTTTAACCGCCCTTGAAGACCTGTACGCGCCTTACAAACCTAAGCGCCGCACCCGGGCATCCATCGCCCGCGAAAAGGGGCTGCAGGGGCTGGCGGACCTGATCCTTGCACAGGCGCGCACGCCCGGCGATGCCATAAAGACCGCAGGCGGCTACCTCAGTGACCAGGTGCCCACGGTGGAAGAAGCCCTGGCTGGAGCGCGTGATATTGCGGCAGAGACCATCAGCGACCACGCGGAAGTCCGTGCCTCCACGCGCCGCAAAGCACAGCAGTTTGGGGTTCTGACCAGCGAGAGAATCGAAGACGCCAAAGATGAGAAATCCGTTTATGAGACCTATTATGCGTTCACTGCCCAGATGAGCCGGCTGCGCCCGCACCAGGTGCTGGCGGTCAACCGCGGCGAGAACGACAAGGTGCTGCGGGTGAAGGTGACCCTGGAAGAAAAGGAGTGGAAGTCA
>JAYRQY010000052.1:0-2834 GCA_041910365.1 Anaerolineaceae bacterium
GCCGGCAGCATTCGCCAGGTAGGAGCGGCGCAGGTGGTCAAGATCCTGGCGCTTGCTCTGAACTTGCGACAGGTGCTGCGGAAGGATGATCGTTTTTCCCGGGCAGTCCTCTGCCGGGTCTCCGCGGCGAACTTCAATGCCATTCTCCCGGGCGAAGGAAAGCTGGCTGTTGTGATGTTTCCCTGCGCCCGTGTATTCTGTTTCCTGGACAATGATGACCTGGTCTTCATCCATTTCCCGCGCCAGTGACACAGCGGCAGTCAAACTGATGTTCCCGGCAGGGCCGCGTTCGAGCCCCTCGATTTTTGTAAGCAATTCGGTAACATAGAACACCTCTCCCTGGGTTACCAAATGGTACTCATCCATGTAGCGCAAGGGACGGGCGGCATTGCGGGGGACATCCACCCTATCGGGCCAGGTGGAAAAGGGGATTCCGAACCCGGTGTGCCCCGTGGTGAAGGATTTACGATTGAAGTCTCGGTCTGATGCCATATGCAGACCGGTGAGGTCCACCGAGCATGCAACCACCCGCGTGGAATTTGCGCCGGCAGCCTGCAAACCGCGTGCGGTCCCGGTGAGGTTGCCGCCTCCAGCGTTGGTGACGACAACGACATCAGGGTCTTTGCCGATCAGATGTCGAGATTGATGAGCGATCTCAAAACCCAGGCTCTCGACGCCGCGTATACCGAAGGGCGTATACAGGCTGGCATTAAAGAACCCGGTCTCTTCAAGGGTGCGCAGAAGCATGTAGAAGAGTTCCGGTCCGACAGTGAGCTTGATGACCTCGGCACCGTAGGCTTCACATGCACGCGCTTTTTCGATGATCTCCGGCTGACCAACACCGCGGCTGTCATAGAGTTCCTGTACGATGATGCACTTCAGCCCGCGCTGGGCAGCTTGGGAGGCAACCGCTGCGCCATAGTTTCCGCTGGTGGCTGCAATCACCCCCTCATAGCCTTTCTTTTGTGCATCAAAGGCACTGATCGAAGCCCGCCTGGCTTTGAAACTCCCGGAGGCATTGGCTGCCTCATCCTTAACAAAAATCCGCGCTCCTTTTCCTTTAGGGGATAAGGCACGCACGGCTTTGGTGAGGTTTTTTAATTCAAATAGCGGGGTGTTGCCAACCTTCGTATCCTGTTGTATGCGGATAATGTCTTCCATCGAGTAACCGGTGGCACTCATCATGCGTTCATAATCAAATGCGATGGGGCTTTGGATGAAATCATCATAATCCAGGCGCATCGAGGATTTCATGATCTCGTTCTTACGAGACATCACGGCATCGTAGGAAAAATCGCGGGAGGTCATTTTTCCTCCCAGACGGTGCCGATGGTGAGCAGTTCGGGGACTGTTTTGCCAAAACTATGCGAGTAACTTGGATTTACCACTTTCAATGTGCCCGATAACTGGCGCCCAATGATTGTTTTGATATCCACTTCCTGCCCGATTTCTCCATCTTGAACCAGGAATCCGGACACACGCAGAACGTATGGGACGGTACGGGTTTCTTCCGGCAAAGACGGAGCGCGTTGTTCAGGAGTTAAGACGATTTGCTCGATCTCTACCCAGGTGCCTTGTGCGACCATATATCACCATCCGTATAAGAACGTGGGTAATTTAGATCATCCCTTGCGTGAATAGGCGCTGTCACCCATCAATGCCGCCGGAATGGGCAGGTCGATCATACGTTTCAACCCGGGGGTGGCAGCAACGACCAGGGGGATCAGGTTTACGGCAATGCCTTCCGTAGCCACTCCGCCGGCAATCTCAGGCTTAATGGACATGTGAATCTCAGGCTTGCCATAAATATTGATGTAATCGCCAGTATCTTTTTTTTCCAGTTCCGGGTGGATCTGCTGGGGGTGGATGAGTTTGATGATTTCCTTATTGCCGCGGTACCCAACGCCGATATGAGCGCATCCGGCCACCATCCCCGGCGCTACTTTCACATGCGGGGTCTCGCGTTTTACCTTGCTGATGATGGGCTCGCGGGTCTGTTCAATGCGGTCGACACCCAGACCGAGCGCGTCGCTGATCATGTGAATGGATTCCGGGAAGCCAACATGGCCGACGATCGAACCATCGGCAATGCCTGCTCTGAATTGTTCCGGCGTTGTGCCCACACCCTGGCTGTTCATCACCGTGGGACCGTACGGGCTCAAATCGTTGACGCGGGATGCCTCAATGCGTTCAACCGAGTGATTTCCGGCTGTCAGCGCAACGACCAACAAGTCCAAGACAAATCCTGGATTAACGCCGGTGCCGATGATGGTGCACCCGTTTTCCTTTGCCTGTTTATCAAGTTCCTTCGCGAATTTTGAATTTTGAGCGTAAGCATCCGACATTTCTTCTGCGATTGAGATGCAGTTGATGCCTGCCTTAAGGATCTTGCGAAGGTCGGCAATCTGTTCTTTTAACCAGGAGGTGGTGGCGATGACGACAATATCCACTTTCTCTTTTTGCAAGACAGAATCAGGAGCGTTGGTGATCTTCACGCCGACTTTTTTGCCAATTTGAAGTGCATCTCCAAGGTCTTTACCTAAAAAATCCGGTCGGGCATCGACAGCTGCAACGATCTTCAAGCCAGGTTTTTCGAGCATCAATTTTGCCATGCCGCTTCCCATGGCTCCCAACCCCCATTGAAGTACACGAATCTGCCTCATCTCTTCTCCTGAAAAAGTTGAATTTTATTTCGGGAAATACCCTTTCGTATTCTAACATTAAACAATTAATGGCATTCAATATGAAAGAATGCTAATATTATTTCAGAGCTAATGGAGACCTTATGAACGATGAAATCTTATCTCGATGCGGTTACAGGTGTGATCTCTGCC
>JAYRQY010000053.1:0-1937 GCA_041910365.1 Anaerolineaceae bacterium
ACTTTTTCGACGAGCATGTCTTGGGCGACCATGGAGGTGATCGAATTGAGTTTGAGTTGGAGCGTCAATGAATCCGTCGGCTGCATCGAGCCGTCGATGTAGATCGGAATTTTGGCCTGGGTGCCGCTTAAAAGGTCCCGGTCATAATTTTCGGGGATGAGAATGCCCACATCCACCAGGTCGCGGTTGATCAGATCAATCAAGGCATCTTCATTTAAAACATCGTAGGCATACACAAAATCTTTGCTGGCAGTGAATTGTTCGATAAAATTGCGGCTGGAATCGGTCTTTGAAAAATCAGCGACCGCCATCTTGACGGACTGCTGTTCGAAAGAAATCCCGAATCCGAGTAGGATCAACAGCAGCGCCGGAAGTACAACGATCATCGCCAGGGTGCGCGGATCACGCCAGATATGAAAAATCTCCTTTCGCATGATTGTCCACAATCGGTTCATGCTTTTCTCCTTTTTTCCTCTTTTACTGGTATTTCAGCGGTTGAGAGTTGCTCAGAAACCATGGTCAGGAACACATCCTCCAGCGAAGGTTGGATGACCTCCCACGCCTTGATTGTGATTTTGGCATGGGCAAGGGCTTCTTTCACCAGCGTCTCAATGCTGGCGTCTTTCAAAGTCAGGTGCACCAATGCGCCGTGGATGGTGGTGTTGATAACGCCATCCTGACCGGAAACGAGCTTTAACACATCCCCAGGGCGGTCGCAGTCTAACTGCACCAAAACGCCGGGCAGGTTGTTCTTAAGGGTTTCAGGGCTGGCCAGTGCCACCAGTTTGCCCTGGTACATCATGCCAATGGTGTTGCAATACTCGGCCTCATCCATATAGTGAGTGGTGGCGAGCACGCTGACACCCTCGCTGGCGAGGGTGTAGATCAGGTCCCAGAACTCACGGCGTGAAACGGGATCCACCCCCGCCGTGGCTTCATCCAGGAAGATCATGGATGGGCGGTGGACGATGGCGCAAGCCAGCGCGAGGCGCTGCCGCCAGGCCCCGGATAGGTTGCGGGTGAGCTGCCGTTCATGTCCGCTCAGATCAGCCATTTTGATCAACTCTTTCACCCGATCAGCCCGTTCTTTCTTGGGTACGCCGTAAATGGAAGCGTAAAAATTAATATTTTCCACGGGTGTCAGGTCGTTGTAGAGAGAAAACTTTTGAGACATGTATCCGATGCGGCTTTTTACCTCGTTGGGATTGCGGGTGACGTTATAGCCCAACACGTTGACTGAACCTGAGGAAGGCAGCATGATGCCGCACAAAACCCGGATGGTGGTGGTTTTTCCCGCTCCGTTCGGGCCGAGCAAGCCAAAGATCTCTCCTTGCGGGATGTAAAAACTGATGTCGTTGACCGCGAAGAAATTATTGAAATTCCGCGTCAGGTGATTTACCTCAACAGAATTCATGCCTGACCTCGCTGCGTGTTCACCAGATGGACGAACACATCTTCCATGCTTGGACGCGTCGGCCTCAGCAGGGTCACTTTTAATTGTTCCTGGTCCAGTCGTTCTCGAAGAGAGAGCAGGATCTTATGCGATACGCCGTTATTGGGCACATTCAACCGGAGAGAATCGCCGACCGGGCGCCAATCCAATACACCTTGGGTCTCGTTGACGATCTGGCGCATTTTCTTGCGCGGGCTGGCTTTCAACTCTAGGATCTCAAAGGGCAGTGTTTTGATCAACTCATTGGGCGTGCCGGTGGCCAGCACCTTTCCGTGAGACAGAAAACTCACCTGGTGGCAGCGTTCGGCTTCATCCATGTAGGGGGTACTGACCACCACGGTAACGCCGCGCTGCACCACTTCCGCCAGGATCACCCACAGTTCGCGCCTCGAGACCGGGTCCACGCCTGTGGAAGGTTCGTCCAGGATCAAAAGCTGCGGTTCGTGGACGAGCGCGCAGGCCAGGGCGAGCTTCTTCTTCATCC
>JAYRQY010000054.1:0-8596 GCA_041910365.1 Anaerolineaceae bacterium
ATAGAGCCGCCGGTCGAGACATAAATATAGCGTAATCCTAGGGGAATACCTGCGCCAGCCACTCCAGCGGGTCCACTTGCACCCCTCCGGCCCACACCTCGAAATGCAGGTGCGGTCCTTCCACACGACCGGTGCCGCCCACCAACCCGATCACATCACCGGGTTGAACCTCATCGCCCACGCGCACCTTGATTTCCGACATGTGCATATAACCGGTATAGATGCCCCAGCCGTGATCAATCATGGCTGCGTTGCCGCGCACGGTCAGCGGCCCGGCAAAGACAACCGTGCCGTTGGCGGCGGCGTAGGCGGGGTCCATCGGGGATCCCACAAAATCCAACCCGGCGTGGAAGTACGTGTAAGCACTGCCATTGTAAGAGCGCAGCCGCCCGAAGGTGGAGGTGAGCAGGTCGGGGTAGGGATCGGGAGCAACGAACTCCGTCCACTGGCGTTCAGCCGGAGCCGGCAGGGTGAGGTCGCGCACCTGTTTGAACTCCGGCTCGGTCACGGCGGGGTCAATAAAGCTATCCAGTACTTCAAAGGGCACATCCGTGCCGTAATCCACCTGGCGCAGGCGCATGGTGGTTTGGAGGGAGAATGCCGTTCCATCCGGTGCAGTGAGGGTGAGTGCCAGCGGCAGAAGCCCGGGTTCGAGCAAGCGCTCAATACCCTGCAGCGCCACCAGGCTGCCATCGGATGCGGGGAAGAAATGCAGCGGGTAAGAGCCGAGCGTGCCGCTGAGGGCAGCGCTGCCCATGCCGGTGGCGCGAAATTCAGTGGTCTTGCCCTGTTCCAATGGTGTCAGATTACTATTTAATGAAGTGAGTGGTGATATCGGCGCAACAACAGCCGTCACCTGGTCAGCGGGCAGGAAAATGGTATCGTTGGGCAGCAGCTCCCACGAGGCGCGCAGGTCGTTGAACACTGCGGGCAGGGATGGGTTCACCCCCTGCCTGACGGCGAATTCAAGGTCGGAGAGCCCCGCGGTGATGGGGATTTCCACCTGGGGGAGTTCATCCTTGAAGATCACGTAGTAGGTCTGCCCGGCGTAAAGCGCATCGGGGTTGGTGATGAAATCCAGGCGGTTCATCAATTCGGCGGGCACGCGAGTGCGGCTGTTGAAGGTATCCAGCGATTCGAAAGCCGGCAGGATCACCGGAACAGCCTCGCCCTGCACATCCTCGAAACCGGGGATGACCAGCACTGTGCCCGGCAGGAGATTGTTGGGGTCGGCGATGTTGTTGGCCAGCAGCACCCGTGTGACGGTGGTGTGAAAGTCGGCGGCAATCCAGGAGAGGTAATCGCCTTCGCGCACGGTGTAGGTGAGCCCGCTGCTTTGCGCCTGCGCCGGGCGGGGGAGCGCCATGGCCATCAGGCCGGCGATGGTGAACAGGCTGAGTGCGCTGGAGAGGGTACGGGGTTTCATATTCCCTTATTGTAAACGAGAAAACGAGAGCCGAGAGTGGAGAACCGGGAATCGTAATCTGGATTATGGTCTTCTAGGGGCGAGTCCGCGACTCGCTCGTAAATGCATTGACCACGAAATACACGAAAATCTCGAAAAGGAGAGCAAAAATACAGTAACCACGGAAAACACAGAAAACGCGGAAGGGAAGATCAACAAAGAGATGTCATTGCGAGCCCTGCGGTCTTTGCAGGGCGTGGCAATCTCGTTTTTAATCTGGCTCACACTGGGTCACAGAGGTCACAGGGAAAACCCGCTCATGCATAGAATCGGCTTTCACAGAGAAAAAGTAACCAAATTTGTATGGCCCCTGGTATCTGGTGAAAAGATACCGGGAGTCTACTCTTTTGAGAGAATCGAGAAATGGTGTGTTACCGGTTCATCTTAGCAAAAATTGACAATCTGGCAAGAATTGTGACGCTTGATGACTTTGCGAAAGAAAGACGGTGCGGTGTGACCGCACCCTACCTATGACTGAAGGAAAACCTAAAACCTTAAACCACTGAAAAATTCGGAATACACTGAAGGAAAACCAAAAACTGGAAGGAAGAGAACCTAGAATCGAGAACCGAGAGCCGTAATTTGTAATTTGTGATTAGTGATTAGGAAGAACTGTGATGTACGCGAATGAGCGCTAAGGAAGAACCCAATTACTATTCACGAATCGACGCTACCTTACACAAACAGGTTCTTTATAATAAATCTAATAGTGTTCATTAGCGCAATCAGAGGATTGGCTTCTTCTTTTCGCGCTTGTTAGCGTCATTAGCGGTTGAAGCCTTTTCTGTAAATGACGCTAGGGGAAAACCTAAACTCTACCCACGAACAGGCGTTAATTTACACGTATAAATACTTATTTAAGTTTTTATTCGCGCATGTTAGCGTCATTAGCGGTTGAAGCCTTTTTACCTAACAACACGAATTGACGCTAACTTACACAAACAGGTTCTTTCCACCAGGTTTCCCTGTGCACCCTGTGACCCTGTGTGAGTTGCACTTAAGTATTTACCAACGATTCTGCCGCATCTGTGTTAGAATTTTTATCTCGCATGACGATAATTCAACATAATCCACGGAGGCTACAATGAGGAGAACGTTACTTGGCTTGGTCGGTGTCATGATGGTGCTGGCGCTATTGTTTGCGCCTACCGCGGGTACGGCAAACGCAGCAGAGGGCACCTGGGCTTTCCCGAAGGGAGCCCCCGCGTCTTACGAACTGGTGATTGTTGACCAGGCGGCGCAAAGTGCTCCCGCGTGGCTGCAGCAATTCTCCGGCGGCATCAAGATCAGCCAGGCCGTCAAGGTCTGCTACACATTCCGCCATGGGCAGTTCGGCTGGACTCCCAGGTTCCTGCAGCTCAAGGGCAGCACCTGGAAGTCAGTGGTGACCACCAAGGAATACCTCTATGGCGAAGAGGGCAGCTTGTTCGCATGCGCCCAACCGGTCGAAGCCGGCACCTATGCACTGTTCGCTTATTACTCCAAGTCAAAAGAAACGACCGCCACGGCGGATTCTGGTGGACCGCTCTTCACCGTGGGCAGTTGGGACATAACCGTGGATCCAGTTCCTGACACAACAATTGCCTTTAGCTTCGGCGATGTATTCGCCAACGACGTCAACTGGCGCGGCTACCCCGCCGCCACCCATCTGGCTTGGGGCATTCTAATGTGCTGGGATTATGGTGCCGACTGCCGCGAAAACGACTACGGTACATTAGCCATTGGCGGAATGGGCTATCCGCAAAATCACGATGTGCCCATCTTCACTGGTAGCACTGGAACCTTTTATTTCCGCCCTGAAAGCGGGGAGTGCCGGATGGTGCCCTTTGTCGAGTTGCTTGATACCGACGGGAACGTGCTGGAGCGCATCGATTTCATTACCGAATACGCCAATTACTGCGTTTCATAAGACGGCAGGTGACCGACGTGTGACCGGCTCTGATAAAAACCTATCGGAGTGCAAAAACCGCGACCGGTCACCCCTACGATAATTGTGTAACCCTGTAATTTCAACCAATTAAATAATCCGTGACAAGGCTGGTGAATACCTTGTCACGGTTTGCTGTCCAGGTTTGCGCACACAGGTGCAACCACCTGCCCTTCGGGCGGCGCAGGCACACCGCGTCGCGATAAGATTTACTGTTCTCTATTCTCTACTCTCGGTTCTCTACTCCCGGTTCTCTATTCTCTACTCCCGGTTCTCTATTCTCGTCTCTCGGTTCTTCGGTATTTACTCCCCAATGCTCACTGATTGCATCAACTGGTCGAGGCAACTGACGGCAGGGGTGAAGGCTTCAGGCGTTTCACTGTTCAAGCGCCCCAGCATGGTATCGTAATAGGTTTGCATGGCGGCTTCGTAATTGGGGGCGTCCCAGGCAGGCGCAGCCAGGCCATCGGCGGGGACTTCGGTGGAATCCCAGGTGACCTGCAGCCAGGGGAGGTTGACCGGGAAGATGGCGGAGACCCAGTACTGACCATCAGCGGTGAGCCCCTGGTAAGTGTAAAACAGGTCATGGTTATTCACGGGCGCATAATACTGTGCATATTCGGTGAGGAAGCGCACCCCGCTGCCGTTCTGGAAGGGCAGGTAGCTCACCCTTGCCTTAAAGACCTGGGCTGCGTTAAACACCGGCAGGAACGGGATTTCATCAGGATCAGCGGGCATATCCGCCAGGAGGGTTTGAAGTGCAATCACCCTGTTGCCGATGATGCTGTTCATTGCCACATACTCGGCAACCGGGTAAACCCGGATCATCGGCTCAAAGAATTTGTCAGAAAGCGGGTAGCCGGCGAAGGTGATCTTGCGGTGCTCCGGATGATACTCCATCGGACCGTTCATCTCATCATACGGCACTGCCGGCTCGATAACGCCGCCGGGGGTGACAGCCAGGCAGGCGGGCACCACCATGTACACCCCGCCGAGGTTGTACTCCGTGCCCTCAAAAGCCGGGGCGGCGGTGGGCTCAGGTGTGGGCTCTACCGGGGCGGCAGTGGGGAGTTGGGTTTCAGGAGTATCTTCCGCATCCGGCGCGGGCGTGGGGGTGTTCCAGTTGATGGAAAAGGGCAGGCTGCACGAAATAAGAAATAGCGCCAGCGTCGCCAGGATGAATATCTTTTTCATTGTCCCTCCGGGGTAACCGTTTTATCAATGATAGCAGAATCAAGCATAACAAAGCAGTAAAAGGGCTGCGGTTGTCAATCGGACACGGCGATGGAAGCCACCAGTTGATCAAGGCAATTTAGAGCCGGTGTGAATCCTCCATCCGGGGTGTTGTTGAGCATGCGCAGCATCAGCGTGTAATAAGATTCCAGTTCCTGCTCCCGGATCGTACTTGTCAAGGATGGGAAATCCAGCCCGCCATCAGGTACCTCCACGGATTCGGGCATCTCCTGCAGGTAAGCGGCATTCACCGGCAGCATCACCGAAACCCAGTATTCACCATCACGGGTGATGCCCTGGTACGTGTAGAACAGGTCGCGGTTGTTCACCGGAGCCGAGTACTGCGCCAGTTCCGTCAGCCAGCGCACACCATGCACGTTTTTAGAATCCAGGAATTTCACCTGCGCATGGAAGACCTGCATCATGTTGTAGCCCGGCAGGATGGGCAGGGTATCGCCCTCTTGCCAGGTCTGCGCTTCGAGCAGTTCCTGCATGCGGGCGATGGAGCCGGCGCTCAACTCCGACATGGCGGCGAATTCCTCCACCGGGAAAACGCGGATGAGCGGGACGAAATATTTTTGCTGCAGGGGGTAGCGTTCCAACACGATCTGCCGATGCTGCGGAAAAACCATCAGCGGTCCGGCATTAGCGCTTGGCAAGACGGCCGGCACAATCGAGACCATTGGGGCGGCTGAAAGGCAGGCAGGCATGACGAAGAATACCTGCTGCAACTGGTAGGGTGTATCACCGATGGTGGGCACCGGGGTGGGGGTGATGGTGATTGTGGGCGTGGGGTAACGCAGCAACACGGTGGGGCTTACCACCGGGGGGGTTGGCGTAACTTCCTGCTGCGGACTGCGGCAGGCACTGAGTGCCAGGCAGAATATGATGCAGACGAGCACAATGGAATTTTTCATTTTGCCTCCCTGCAGGTGACAAAATAAAACCTGCCCGGAGCCTCCCCGCTCATGCCTCGGCGGTATTCTCCCAGGGGTAAATTTCAGTTCCGCGGGCGGCTTCACGGATGGCGGGGTCGCTGGAGTAATAGCCGCGGCGTTCTTCAGGCAGCTCGGCGGCGATTTCGCGCATGATCTGGTGCCCCATTTCATCCATATCTTCACGGCTGGGGCGTGCGCCACCTGCGCCGGTGAGCGGGCCAAAGGGTTCACCGAACTTGACGGTGACGCGGATGCGTTTGCCGATGCGCACTTTTTTGAAGAAGTCCACCAGCCCGTCGATGCCCATCGGCAGGATGCGGGCATTGGTGCGCCAGGCCAGGAATGCCGTTCCCGGGCGTGCCGGGCGCAGCACCTGTGCCCAGGATCCGCCTTCGGGGAAGATACCCAGCACTCCATTCTGCTTGAGCACCGATTCAGCCCCTTGCAGCGTCTCACGCGAGCCGGTACCGCGGTACGTGGGGATGACGCCAAACAGCCTGGAGATCCAGCTAACCGCCTTGGGGGAGTTGGGGGTCTGCGAGCCGCCCACAAATTCCATCGGCCAGGGGGTGCAGTGGATCATCACCAGCGGATCGAGGAAGTGGAAATGGTTGCTGACCACCAGCAGCGGACCGGATTTGGGCAGATGTTCTGTGCCTTCCACCTTGATGTCAACCAGGATGCTGAAGGCGAAGGCGATGCCTCCCTTGAGGAGGGTGCGGATGAACCTGCGGCGCGGGTATTTGATCTGTTTGGGCATGAACTCAATTATACCCAAAGAGGTAAAAACCGCCGGAAAAAAACTCCGGGATTCTGGTTGAGAATCCCGGAGTATGCACTGCGATTATGCTCACTGCTAATCGAACTTGATGGGATCCTTGTGCGTGACCTTCTTTACGCGCAGCAGGAAGAACATGCCGATGAGCAGGAATACGACGATGGAGCCGATCGCCCAGTACATGGCGTTTATCTTCACCATCGACTCGGTGAAGCCGTGAGCCGGGTTGCCGTACCAGTCGATCATGGCAGCATACACGGAACCGAACACCAGCGGACCCACGAACGTGGACGTGCGCCCGGCAACGGAGAGGAAGCCGTAGAACTCGGCGGTCTTTTCCTGCGGGCTGAGCTGGCTGACCATGGTGCGGCTGACCGCCTGTACCCCGGAGAGGGAGAAACCGGCAAGCGCGCCGATGACATAGAAAATGGTCTTGGAATTGATGAAGAAGAGGCTGGTAATCACCAGCAGGAGCATCACCAGCGACCAGAGGATGGCCTGTTTGCTGCTGTACTTGTTGGAGACCCAGCCGCCCAAAAATGCGCCGGCAGCCCCCGCCACCTGGAGGATGATGATGAGGACGATCAGTTCAGAGGTCTGGAACCCGTAAAGGATGCCGGCAATGATGGCGGCGTTGTCCATCAGCATCATAATGCCATCGTTATAGATGAGGAAGGCGATGGCGTACTTGATGAATTCCTTGTAGCGTTTTACATCGCGGAAGGTCTGCCCGAGTTTCTTGAAGGCGTGGGAGAAAGTGGTCTCGCCGTCAGCAAGTTTTTCGGGTTCATTGATCTGCTTGACATTGAGGAAGACCGGGATGGAACTGATCGCAAAGAAGACCGCGGTGATGAGGAATGCCAGGCGCACCATCAGCGTGCCGCCAACCAGTTGGATGGGCACGAGCACGATTGCCAGGCAGAGGATACCGCCCAGCATGCCCATGGCCCAGCCATTACCGGAAACCTTGCCGATATTTGCCGGGGTCGAGACGTCCACCAGCAGGGCGTCGTAGAACACCTGCGAACCGCGGTAACCGATCTCCGCAAGGATGAAGAAGATCATCCCCATCGCCACATCACCCTTTTGCACGAAAAAGAGCAGGCCGGTGAAGATCACCGACATGGCAGTGAAGACGAAGAGCAGCTTCTTTTTGGCGCGGGAGAAATCTGCAATTGTTCCCAACACCGGCGAGGACACCGCCACCAGGATGGCTGCAATGCCCACTGCCAGGTTCCACAACGAGGGACCCTTGATGTGATCCACCACTACGGAAGAGAAATACGTGGAGAAAACGGCCAGCAGCACCACGGAGGCGTAGGCTGAATTGCCAAAATCATAAAAATACCACGACCAACGCGCGCGGCGAGTGGGTTTGTCAATAACGGTTGATTGAGTCATTGTTTACTCCAGAAGATGGGATGGTTGCAGGAGCCTGCAACAAAATTCTACCATTAACCAAATAATTAACCCCTCAGGCACCAATTGGTTACAGGCGATTTTGTCGTTGCAAGCGCGTAAACTGTCATTGCGAGGAACGAAGTGACGAAGCAATCTCTCTTTTCATTATGGACGATGGCAGCCATACTAAAAAGCGAGATCGCCCTTACAGGGTGCAGCGAACGCGACCACGTCGCCCTTCGGGGCTCCTCGCGATGACATTCTGGTTACCACTCTACCGGAAACACAAAGGTTGGGTACAATTGCAGCGAGGACACTTAAATGGCAGTGCCATTCTGGAAAACGGATTCCTTTGGGACAGCGCTGAGCTATTTCATCAGCCAGGTGCCGCCGGTGCTGGGCTACCCCCTGGCGGACCTCATCGCCCATTTTGCCGCCAACGACGTGATGAGCCCGGGGCACCGCGCCATGCGGGTGAACCAGTGGGTGGCGCATGGCGGCAAGATCAGCCCCAAAAAGCTGCGCCAGGTGGTGCGGCAGGTATATTACAACCAGGGGCGCGCCATCTACGATTTTTATCATTACCTCAACCATCCGGGCGATGTGAAACGCCTGGTGCACCTGACGCCGCAATTCGAGGCGATGATGCACGAGGCGATGGAAGAGAAGCGCGGCACGCTGCTGCTGATGCCCCACCTTGCCGGGTTCAACATCGGCGGGCTGCTCTTGCCCCTGCTGGGATTCAAGTTCCTCACCCTTTCGTACCCCAACCCCACCGTAGGTTACCGGATGCAGAACAAACTGCGCAACCGGAGCGGGTTGGAGGTGGAACCCATGTCGGTATCTTCGTGGCA
>JAYRQY010000055.1:0-9144 GCA_041910365.1 Anaerolineaceae bacterium
ATCCAGAACCAATTCGCCGGATACCATCGAGTCCGCTTGTTTCATCTCGTCATGCACAATCGCAAACAAGTCGTTTTCCAGGGTAGAGAGGCTGCTTGGCTCGATCTGGATGGCTTCAAGTGATTTACCGGTGCAAAGTGTTGTTAACTTCGCTGCGGAACTCGAGAGTTGTTCCTGCGAGACTGCTTCAGGCAGGGTGATGAAGCGCTGCAGTATTTCGCCGCCCATCAAGACCAGCACCATCAGCACCTGTCTCCCGTGAGAGTTGATCAGTTCGAGATGTTTAAACCGGGCATGTTCCGGGTGCGGAGCGGTGACCAGTGAGGCAGCGCGCGATTGGTGGGCAAGGATGGAGGCAGCCAGGCGTGTCCACTGCTCCGTGTCCTGGCGCATCTGGTAGAACTGGTGGGTGATGGTGCGCTGCGTTGACTCAGGGATCTCGGATTCCTGCACAATGCTGCCCACGAATAGGCGATACCCCTCTTCAGTGGGCACGCGCCCTGCGGAGAGATGCGGCTGGCGCAGGTAACCCATTTCAGTAAGCTCGGCCAGTTCATTGCGCACTGTGGCACTGGACATATCCAGTTTGTATTTTTCCACCATGTGCTTTGATCCCACTGGTGTGGCGGAAAGGATATACTCGTGGATCACGAGGGATAAGAACAATCGTTGGCGTTCGGTAAGCTCATTCATTTTGTTTGTCGTTAGCACTCGAAGCCCTCGAGTGCTAATTTCATGTGAATAATGATACCATGTCTGAAAATCAAGGTCAAGAAATTGCGATATAATGGGGCGGATTTCTATAAAAGATTAACACTTCACTAATCACTGCCTGCACGGGCTGATTTTTGGCATGATAGAATTACCTGGTTCGTTTGCGGGCATACGGATCTAACGATCATCCATTGGTGTAAGGTCGTTTACAGATGGATGGAGGCTGCATGATTAATGAACCTGATTCTGGTACCACAGTTATTCAAATAGACGCAAAATCCAAGCCCAAAAGAGGCTGGCAGGATATCCTGGTAGGCCGCCCGCTCTCCTCGCAGGAAGAGGCCGGGCAAACCATCGGAAAGTTCATTGGGCTGGCGGTCTTTTCCTCCGATGCCATGTCTTCAGTGGCTTATGGTCCGCAGGAAATGATGTTCATGCTCTACGTGGCAGGGACGAGTGCGCTTCACCTGGCACTGCCCATTGTGTTTGCCATTGTGGGCCTTCTGGCCATTTTAATCTTTTCGTACACGCAGACCATCCATGCCTACCCTGGCGGCGGTGGCGCTTACATTGTGGCGCGCGACAACCTGGGTGAACTGCCCGCCCAGACGGCTGGCGCCGCACTGCTCACGGATTACATCCTCACCGTTGCGGTCTCCATTTCTTCAGGCGTGGCACAGATCGTATCGGCTTTCCCGGTGCTCTATCCTCACCGGGTGATCATTGCCGTCAGTTTCATTTTTATCATCATGCTGATCAACCTGCGCGGGGTCAAGGAAGCCGGTGTGGCGTTTGCCATCCCCACCTACTACTTCCTGGTGTTGATTTTCATCACCGTGATCATTGGCTTGGCGCGTTATCTCACCGGCTCTTTAGGCGTACTGCCGCCGGCCCCCGCGCTCGAGCCCAGTATTCTTCAACCGGTAACCATCTTCCTCATCCTTAAGGCTTTTGCAAATGGCACGACCTCCCTGACCGGTGTTGAAGCCATCAGCAATGGCATCACTGCATTCAAGGAACCCAGAAGCAAGAACGCTGCAACGACGTTGGTGATCATGGCGCTCATCCTGGGCAGCCTGCTGGTGGGAATCACCTTCCTCAGCCTGAAGGTTGGGGCAATCCCAAGTGAAGGTGAAACCATCATCTCCCAATTGGTACGTATCATTTACAACGGGCGCGGCATCATGTACCTGCTCACCATCAGCGCCACCACTTTGATCCTGGTCATGGCGGCCAACACGGCTTTTGCCGGTTTCCCACGCCTGGGGGCATTGGTCGCCCAGGATGGCTTTTTACCCCGCCAACTCACCCTGCGCGGCAGCCGGCTGGTCTACTCCAAGGGCATTATCCTCCTTGCTGCAGTGGCGGCATTCCTGGTCATCGGCTTTAGAGCCAGCGTCTCAGGTCTTATTCCCCTCTATGCCATTGGTGTGTTCCTTTCCTTTACGCTTTCACAAACCGGCATGGCCGTCCGCTGGTTCAAATCCGGGCGGTTACAGGCAGGTCAGCAGGTAAAGGAGCGCGGCTCAACGCTCATCTATGAACGTTCCTGGTTGTTCCGCATGGTCGTAAACAGTGTGGGGGCGATCAGCACAGCCATTGTGGCAGTGATATTTGCGGTTACCAAGTTCTCAGATGGCGCCTGGGTGGTCATCCTTCTGCTTCCCATTCTCATCGCCTTCTTTTATACGATCCACCATCATTACAAAGGTCTTGCCCGGCAGCTCTCGCTTGACAACAATCCCCCGAATAAGTTTCTCAAGCGCAACCGGGTGATCATGCCGGTGAGTGGTGTTCACACGGGCACCCTGGCTGCCCTGGAGTATGCGCGCAGTCTTTCGGATGACATCACCGCGGTTCATGTTTCAATGGATGCGGCGGAGACAGAGCGGGTAAAAGAAAAATGGGAAACCTGGGGAGATGGCTATCGGCTGGTGGTGCTTAATTCTCCATATAGGCTTTTCCTGGTTCCGCTGCTCAACTACATTGACGAACTTATTGAGATCCAGAAGCAAAATGAAGTAATCACCATCGTGGTGCCGCAATTCGTCCCAAAGCAATGGTGGACGGGTTTCCTGCATATGCGTACTGCCGAGACACTTCGCAAAGTGCTGCTCAACCGGAAGAATATCGTCATCACCGAGGTGCCTTACCAGGTGGAGTGAGCAACTGCTGAGGCGGTCGTTCGTTTCAGCGGTGAAAACAAGGTAACGCACCATTCAACTTGCAAGCGCATCGCGACGGGCAATCATGCCCATCAGTGGTGTGCATAGCGGAACCCTTGCTGCCCTGCATTATGCCGCCACATTATCGGATGACATCACTGCGGTTCACATTTCCATCGATCCGCATGAGACCGAAAAGATCAAACGGAAATGGGATGAATGGGGCGATGGGTATCGCCTGGTGGTGATCGATTCTCCATACCGGGTCTTTTTGGAACCGCTGCTGGATTACATTGAAAAACTCTCCGAAATTCAAGGACCCGGCGAGGTGCTCACCATCGTGGTACCGCAGTTCATTCCCAGGTTTTGGTGGACCAACATTTTGCACACGCGTACCGCGGAAACGCTGCGCAGGGTGCTGCTGCATCAAAGGAATATCGTCATCACCGAAGTGCCTTACCAGGTGTAACGGCTTGTAAATAACCCTTGGAGGAAAATGCTTCAAGGGTTTTTCTTGGTTGACCTTCCCTCGATTAACCCTTAAAATCAGGCATAAGTTGTAACTTTTATTCGGTAGAAGGAGTATAAATGTCCCCAATTCCGTTCGATTCCAAACGTGCCCCCATCTTTGCGGATGTTCCAGACGAAAAGTGGAACGACTGGCGCTGGCAGATGGCGAACCGCCTCAACTCGGTGGAAGATTTCGAAAAGGTGCTCAAACTCACCGATAGCGAACGCAAAGCGCTCGGCACGCCCGGGCTCTTCCGCGTGGATGTGACGCCCTACTACGTGTCGCGGATCAACCCCGATGACGCTGATGATCCCATCCGCAAACAGGTTATCCCCACCGCTGGCGAGATCGAGGTCTTTACCGGTATGATGGAAGACTCGCTGGCGGAAGACCGCCATTCTCCTGTACCCGGCCTGGTGCACCGTTACCCTGACCGCGTGCTCATGCTCGTGACCACGCAATGCGCCTCTTACTGCCGCTATTGCACACGCGCGCGCATCGTCGGCGACCCCAACCAGACCTTCAGCCGCAGCGAGTTTGATGCCCAAATCGAATATCTCAAGAACACCCCCCAGGTGCGCGATGTGCTCCTTTCCGGCGGAGACCCGCTGACCCTTGCCCCCAAGATCCTCGAGGATCTTCTGTCACGCCTGCGCGAGATCCCGCACATTGAGATCATCCGCATCGGCTCACGCGTGCCCACCTTCATGCCCATGCGCGTGACAAGCGAGCTCACCGACATGCTGCAGAAGTTCCATCCGCTGTGGCTCAACATCCATGTCAACCATCCAAACGAGATTTCAAAAGAACTGGAAGAGGCAACAGACAAACTCTCACGGGCGGGTATCCCGCTGGGCAATCAATCGGTGCTGCTTGCCGGTGTGAACGATTGCGTTCACATTCAACGCGACCTGGTGCAAAAGCTGGTACGCATCCGTGTGCGCCCGTATTACCTTTACCAGTGTGACCTGGTGGAAGGCGCAGGGCACTTCCGCACCCCGGTTGCCAAAGGCATTGAGATAATCGAAGGCCTGCGCGGGCACACATCCGGCTATGCTGTGCCCACCTATGTGGTGGATGCCCCTGGCGGCGGCGGCAAGATCCCCGTGATGCCCAATTACCACATCAGTTCTTCCGACCACAAGATCATCCTCCGCAACTACGAAGGCTACATCACCACTTACGAAGAACCGCAATCTTATAAGGCGCATGACCCCAAGACGTGCAAATTCTGCCAGAGCAAGCGCGCCGAGCCGGGGCAATCCGGTGTCAGCGGGCTGCTGGATGGCGAAGAGATGTTCATCAAGCCCGAAAACTTTGACCTGTTGCATAACCGAGGCGGAGGTCAGCACCGCCTGCGCTCCAATGCAGACAAATGGAAGCCATTGGGGATTGGGGATGGGGAGAAACCAGAGAATCGAGAATAGAGAGTAGAGAAACGTGAACTGAGAATCGAGAGCCGAGAAACGTATAAACAAAAAGCATATGACAACCGATGGATTACTTAAACTCCAGGCATGGGAAAAATCGCGTGAATTCGCGAGTACGATTTTTCGCGAGGTAATTCCGCTATTGCCTGAATTTGAAAAATACAATCTCGTTTCTCAGTTACGTCGGGCTGCAACAAGTATCCCCGCAAATATTGCTGAAGGTTATGGTAGATTTTACTACCAGACTAATATTCAATTTTGTTACATTGCACGTGGATCTGCAGAAGAAGTATTAAGCCATCTAATTATTGCTCATGATCAGGAGTATATATCTGATGAGGTTTTCTCCAAAATAAGTGAGAAGGGAAATAGCCTTATTCTATTAATTAATGGTTACATTGCCTACTTGAAAAAATCAAAGCAAGGCGAAAATGAACCAGGAGCTCCAAAAGTATTAAGAGACGATTTAGGTGATTATCAAATAAACGACTTAACTAATTAGAAGTTTTTTACGGTTCTCGAGTTTCCATTCTCGATTCTCGTATATAAGGAGGTTCCATGCATTACAGACGCCTTGGTCATTCCGGATTGAAAGTCAGCGAGATTTCGCTCGGCTCCTGGGTCACTTTTGGCAATCAGATCGAAGAATCCACCGCCATCAGCCTCATCAAGGAAGCCTTTTCACAGGGCATCAATTTCTTTGACAACGCCGATATGTATGCTGCAGGCCAGGCGGAGATCGTGATGGGGAAAGCCATTGCCGATATGCCGCGCGAAGAGCTGGTGATCTCCAGCAAGGTTTTCTGGCCGACAATGAAGGGTCCCAACGGGCGCGGTCTCTCGCGCAAGCACATCCTGGAGTCTATCGACGGCAGCCTCAAACGCCTTGGCACCGACTATGTTGATCTCTATTTCTGCCATCGCTACGACCCGGATACGCCGGTTGAAGAGGTTGTGCGTGCCATGACCGACCTTGTTCACCAGGGTAAGGTGCTCTACTGGGGCACCTCGGAATGGGAAGCCGCCCAGGTGATGCAGGCTTATGGCACTGCCCGCGAAATGGGGCTTATCCCGCCTACCATGGATCAGCCGCAGTACAACCTGTTTCACCGCAAACGCGTTGAGGATTCGCTCATGCCCGTCTGCCGCGAACTGGGCATCGGACTCACCACCTTCAGCCCGCTTTATTACGGGATCCTCTCCGGGAAATACAATGAGGGAGTTCCACAGGGCAGCCGGGCGTCATTGGATGATTATGCCTGGATCAAGGAACGCATCACCCCGCAGCGTATCGAGATCGTCAAACAGCTCACCGAGGTCGCCCGCGACATGGATATTACGCCGGCACAACTTGCCATCGCCTGGGTGCTGCGCCGAAAGGAAGTCTCATCGGTCATCACCGGGGCAACGCGGCTGGAACAACTGGATGAAAATCTTGCTGCTTCGGACGCTTATGAGAAAATGACCGAACTGGATATCGACCGCATTTTCGCCTGCCTGGGAAGTTACCAGGAATAGGGAGAGCCCTTCATGGCGCAGCCGAAACGCATCCGGGTCAAGTCCTCTGGTCCTTACGTGGTCGAAGGGAATATCCCGCTGGTGAAAAAGACCCAGATCGTCTCTGAATTCGGCGAACCGCTGAATTGGAAGAAAGATGGCGAAATCCCTCACCCTGAAACCTATGAACTGTGCCGCTGCGGGCACTCCAAAGACAAACCCTTCTGTGATGGCGCACATAGCGAAGTCAACTTTGACGGCGCTGAATCCGCCCCCGTCAACACTTTCGCCGAGCGCGCAAAGGTGGATGATCGCGGCGAGGGTATTGTTGTAAAAAGTGATTTCTCGCTTTGCATGAACTCCGGCTTTTGCGGCAACCGCCTCACCAAGATCCGCAAGATGATGCTTGAGACTGCCGAGCCAAAAATCCGCGCCGAGATCATGGCCATGATCGACCGCTGTCCTTCTGGCACTTACACATATGCAATGGATAAGGTAAGTCAGGATGTCGAAGCCGACCTTCCCGTGCAGATTTCCCAAACGGTGGAGATCACCCAGCATGGACCCATCGAAGGACCGTTATGGGTCACAGGGAACATCGAGATCCTCCGCGCCGATGGGCAGCCATTTGAGATGCGCAACCGCGTCACCTTGTGCAATTGTGGGGCATCAGGGATTAAACCTCTGTGCGATGGCACCCACCGCCACCAGCAGGAAGAAGCCCTCAGGAACGCGAAGGCAAGACAGTAAGCCTGTAGCGATGACAACAACTTAAAAACCCCTCGATAACGAAGCTCGAGGGGTATTTTGTTCCTGCTTTATTTACAAACTGCGCAGTTTTGCGCCAAGGTCATGCTCCAGGCGCTTGATGATCTTATTGCGCGCCGTGGAGACTTCGGTGTCCGTCAGAGTTCGGTCCTCCGCTTGGTAGGTCAACTGGTACGCCAGGCTTTTCTTTGCGCTGCCAATTTGCTCGCTGCGGAACAGATCGAACAATTTCACCGCGGTTAGCATTCTGCCGCCGGTTTGGTGAATGAGTGCTTCAACCTGTTCGGCAGGGACGGATTCTTCAACAATGAAGGCAAGGTCTTCGACCACCGGCGGGAAGGTGGGTACATTCCTGGTTTGGTAGAGTGCGGGGATGAGCGAAACCAGTATCTCCAGGTCAAGGTCGGCTGCCATAACTGGCGATTTGAAATTGCTCGCCCAGTCATACTGCGCGCGCACCTTGGGGTGCAGTTCTCCCATCACCCCAATCTTTTGCCCGTTCACCAGCACTCGGGCGCACTTCCCCGGGTGAAAGGTCGGGTGATTCGAGGGTTCCAATTTCACATTTTCCACGCGCAGACCATCGAGCAGCCCCATGACAACACCCTTGAGGTCGAAGAAGTCCATGTCCTTCGTGTCTGCCTCTTGCCACCCCGGCAGGGTGCGCTTGCCAGCCAGAACCAGCGCCAGGCGTTTCTTCTCCTCAGGAAGCCCTTCGTCCTCCCCAACCAGGAAGATTGGTCCGATCTCGAAAAAGGCGAGATGCTCGCGCACCCGGGAATTGCGTTCGCTGATATCCAGCACGCTGGCAAGCACACTATGGCGCAGGAAACCCTTCTCATACGCCAGTGGATTTTGCAGCTTGACGTAGGGCATAGTATACGGTTCGGAATCCGGAGAAACGCGGCGTCTCTCACGCTCAGGCGTGGTCCAGCGGTAACTGATCACTTCCTGCAAGCCCAATGAAACCATCAGGTCACGCACGCGCTCCTCAGAAACGAGTTCGGGATTACCCAGTTGCAGGGGCAGGCTGTCAGCCATGCGAACTTCGGGGATGTTGCCGTAGCCGTAAATGCGTGCCACTTCTTCAATGATGCTGGCTTTGCCTGCCACGCCTTCTTCGATATCCAAACGGTGGTCTGGCGCGGTGACAGTGATCTTCTCGCCACCCAATTTTACATTAAAATCCAGCCGGGTCAGCAGTTCAGTGATGGCGGCAGGCGCAATAGAAATACCCAGCCAGCGCTGCACATCCTTTTCGGTGAGTTCAACTACCGCAGCTTTTGGCGGCAGCGGATATTGGTCTGCAACTTCAGGTGCAACCTGTGCGCTGCTCCACTGCGCCATGAGTTCAAGCGCAAAGAGCAAGCCTTTTTCAGCCATGGAGGGATGCACCCCGCGCGAATAACGGTAGGACGCCTCGGAGGGCAGATTTTGACCGCGCGCCGTTTTGCGGATGTTGATCATGTTCCACGAGGCACTCTCCAGCAGGATATTCCGTGTCGCTCCCGTCACCTCGGTCTCAAGCCCCCCCATCACGCCGGCGATGGATAGTGCGCCGGCAGCATCACAGACCAGTGTGGTGGTGGCATCCAGCTTGCGTTCAACCCCGTCCAGGGTGGTGAGTGTTTCGCCGGGTTTTGCACCCCGCGTGAGGATCTTCACCTTTTTCCCTTTGGCGCGTTTCACGAGGACGTCGTAATCAAATGCGTGAAGCGGCTGCCCCAGCGCCAGCATGGCGTAATTGGTGGCATCCACGATGTTATTGATCGGGCGCATTCCTGCCGCTTTCAACCGGCGCTGGATCAGCGCAGGGCTGGGGGAGAGGGTCACGTCCCGCAGCAATCCCGCCATGAAGCGCGGATTGAGCGCCGGATCGGTGATCTCGATTTCGACAAAATCCGTTGCAGGTTTCAAGGGCAATGGCTGAAGTTTTGGTAATTGAAACGGCTTGTTGGTGATGGCGGCGATCTCTCGCGCCAACCCCGCCATGCTTGCACAGCGGGCGAAACTCGGCAGTAAATTCACCTCCAATATGGCGTCACCCAGCACATCTGCC
>JAYRQY010000056.1:0-3521 GCA_041910365.1 Anaerolineaceae bacterium
ACTGGGAATATACGTCTCCCCAGGTGGCGATATCTCCGCTGTAGATGGCATTAATGAGCGGCACGGAAGCTGATGTGAATGGATTAGAAGAATTGACGACTATTGCCAAATCATCAGTTCCAAGCACAAATGTGTTGTGTGAATCATTGGCGAGAGCCCCCCAGCGCAGGAGCACATCCTCGGTTTCGGGTTGCAGCACTCCGGACGGGCTTTCGGAAACGACGACGTTCAAGCCGGGGATGGAATTTGTGCAAACGTTCATGGCGGGAAGGAGCCAGGAGAGGGAGGGGGTGTAGGCGACCATTAACAAGTCATCGACTGTTGGATTTGTAGTCACAAGTTCTGCGGCGGATGGCGTGATATCGGTTGCGGTTTGTACACCGATGTTCTGAGCCTGGGCGTCTTTTTTGACCCACCCAAGAGTGAGCACCAGCGTTCCCAAGAGGATACAGTAGACTGCAAATACGTAGAGTGAGCGCTTGCCAAGAAAGTTCAGCAGCCAATGAATGGAAAGATAGCCGACCAGCAAAGCAGCCAAAAAGCCGACGAGGATGATTGGAAGGAAGCTGGAGAAATCGGGCATTTCCAGAGCATCCTTGAAACTCACCAGCCCTGCGCCAAGCATAACTGGTATGGACATAAGAAATGAGAAGCGGGCAGCAGCCGGCCGGTCCAACTTGCGGAACATTCCGCCGGCAATGGTGGAGCCGGAACGGGAAATGCCGGGGAACAGCGAGATCATCTGGAAGAGCCCAATCACCAGGGCATCCAGCCATTTAATATCCGCGAAATCCCTCTTGCGCTTGCCGAGTAATTCAGCCAATGTAAGCAACACGGCTGTGCCAAACAGGAAGACCGCGGTGGCAGTGGCGGAATTGAAAAAGGATTCGACCGTATCCTTGATGAGAATGCCGGCGATTCCGGCAGGAATGGTGGCAAGGATCAAGTACCAGCCCAGGCGGGCATCCTGTGTGCCGAAAGGATTCCTGGCAACGAGGGCTTTGAAGAACTCCCGGATGATGCTCCACAAGTCCTTCCAAAAGTAGAGGATCACCGCCGCGAGGGTTCCGAGCTGAACGAGAACGTCAAAGGGGAACACCTGTGCTTCGGGGATTTGCCAGCCCAGCAGGTGGGGAACCAGGACAAGGTGCGCCGACGAAGAAATGGGGAGGAACTCGGTGAGTCCCTGGATGATGCCGAGGATTAAGGATTGGATGAGTGTCAAATTGACTCCTTGGAATGAAGATAGCCTTCAAGAATGTGGTTTGAGTAGGCTGCGAATGTTCCATTTTGAATCGCGAGACGCGATTCTTCCATCAACTTCACCAGGAAGCGGATGTTGTGGATGGAAACCAGGCTGGATGCCAGCATCTCTTTTGCCACGATAAGATGACGCAGGTAGGCACGGCTGAAAGTGCGGCAGGTGTAACAATCACAATCGCTGTCGATCGGAGCCTGGTCATGGGAATGAGCAGCGTTCATAAGATTTATCCGTCCGGTATGTGTAAACGCCGCCTGATGCCGTGCCAGGCGGGTGGGCAGAACGCAATCGAAGATATCAACCCCGCGCGAAATGCCATTCAACAAGTCTTCCGGTGCGCCGACTCCCATAAGGTAACGCGGCTTGTCTTCAGGCAGGAGCGGGTTCAGAACATCCAGGGTGGCGTACATCTCCGGTTTGGATTCGCCGACAGACAGCCCGCCGATGGCAATGCCGGGAAGATTCATTGACGAAACGAACCGGGCAGATTCTTCCCGCATTTTCTTATCGACCCCGCCCTGGATGATACCGAATAAAGCCTGGTCAGCACGGGTTTTTGCGTTGATGCAGCGTTCAAGCCATTTGTGAGTGCGGTCAAGCGCTTTACGTGTGTAGGCGTGGTCGGTGGGATCAGAACATTCATCAAATGCCATGATGATATCTGCTCCAAGTTTTTCCTGCACGGCAATGGAACTTTCAGGGGTGAAGCGGTGTATCGAGCCATCAATATGGCTTTTGAAGGTGACCCCATCGTCATCCACCTTGCGCATCTCCGCCAGCGAGAAAACCTGGAATCCACCGGAATCAGTGAGCATGGGTTTATGCCATTGCATGAATTTGTGCAGCCCGCCCATCTCGGCCACCAGGTCAGCACCTGGCCGGAGATAGAGATGATAGGTATTGGAGAGCACCAGCGAGGCTCGCGTTTCTTCGATCTGGCGGGGAGTGAGCGATTTTACAGTCGCCTGGGTTCCCACCGGCGCAAAGACGGGTGTAAGCAGATCGCCGTGCGGTGTATGAAAAACGCCCGCCCTGGCAAGGCTGTCTTTAGAGATCAGATCAAACTTGAAAGCGTTTTTGTCCATTGCGAGCCTATTATAGCCTCCAAAAGGCAGCGATGGCGCCAAGGATAATGATGAACGACAATATCGTCAATGGAAATCCAACCCGAAAATAGTCTTTGAAGGTATATCCGCCGGGATTCATGACCATGATATTAACCGGATGACTCATCGGAAAGATGAACGCGATGGAACAGCCAAGCGCAACAGCCATTGCCAGTGGATGCGGGTCGACGTTGAGCAATTGCGCCGTTTGAAGCGCCAACGGAATGATGATGATCGGGGCAACTGGTCCGCTGATAAATTGTGTGAGCAGCATGGAAACAAATAGGAATGCCGCCACAATCCAAACGGGGCTTAAGTCTGAAAGATGCGGCACCATGAACTGGATGACATTCTCCGCCAGCCCGGTTTTTTGGATGGCAATGGTCAATGGCCACATACCGGCGATAAAGAATATCGGTTTCCATTCGATGCGCTGAAACGCGTCAGAAATGCTCATACAGCCGGTGAGCATGAGGAGGACAGCGCCAGTGAGAATGACCAAAGGAACCGGGAACAAATCCAGGACTGCAATGGTAAGCGTGATGAGGGTGATGCCAACGGCAAGTCCGATTTTCGCCGGGCGAGAGATGGCATCCGGGTCCTCTTCGAGAAGCATCATCTCCTGGTTGCCGTGCAACAAATTCATTTTTGTTGCCGGACCTTGAACCAGCAGCGCATCCCCAAACTGGAGAGCGAGGTGGGCAAAGTTTTCGGTGACCGGTTGCCCCTGCCGCCATATCCCGAGGACATTCAACCCAAACCGATTCCGCATATCGATTTCACGCAGGTTTTTACCGAGCAGGCTGGAATGCGGGGTGATGAGCACCTCCGCCATAGGCTCGATTTCGCTCGTATCAGAGCCAGGCAGCTTCGTCGAAAAATCCTCGGTCAACCCCAGTGAAGCGAGCATGGGTTCGTCGAAAGTGCCGGTGATAACCAGGATATCTCCCGGCAGGATGGTCAGTTCTGGTGCAGGATGAACAATAACCTTTTTCCCCCTGAAGACAGAAACGATCTGTATCCCGGTTTTTGATTCCCATGCTGCCTGACGGATGGTGCAATTGGCGGATGGGGATTCTTCCAAAACACGGAGGCGGTGGAAGGGCTGACTGTGGAAGTATTGTTCCTTCAGGCGATCTGAAAGACTCATGATC
>JAYRQY010000057.1:0-1865 GCA_041910365.1 Anaerolineaceae bacterium
AATGGCATCGCGGGCTTTTACCGCAATGAGAATCTTATATATGACGGTGGAGGTGGGGTTGGTGCTGGGTGTGAGCGCCGCAACGACGCCCATCGGCCAGGCAATATCAAAAATGCGCTTCTTTGCGTCCACCGAAATTACGCCGACCGTTTTAATGTCCCGGATGCTTTCCCAGACATTCCGGGCGGCAAATTCGTTCTTCAACTTCTTGTGGCTGGCAGACCCGTAACCCGTTTCCTCGTGGGCCATGCGCCCCAACCGTTCAGCTGCATCATAAGCCGCCTGCGACATGGCAGCACAAACGCGGTCAACCTGTTCCTGCGAAGCGGTAGACCAGGTCTTCCAGGCACTAAATGCCTCGTCAGCCAATGTGCGGGCTTCCTGGATGGAAAGAAGATCGGGATCAAATTCAGCCATGATCACTCAATTATCCTTTGCGAAAGACCACTTTCCCCTCAACCTCAAGGGAATCGATCATCGCCATGATTACCGCATCCACGGGGGTATCCTTGGTGAGATTGGTTTGCCTGGCGCTGGAACCGCTTGCGGTGAGCACCAGGTCACCCACTCCAGCATCAACAGTGTCGATGGCTACATAGGGCTTGCCAAAGGCAGCACCGGTTTCATCCGCCTGGCGCACAATCAGCAGTTTGCGTCCGACGAGTTTCTCATCTTTGATGGTTGAAACGGTTGTACCGACCACACGGGCGATAAGCATAATTAACTCCTCGTTCAATATCCCTTGGCAGGCGCAGCATCCGGTTTGGCTTCAGGTGCTGCCGCCTGGATGATCTTGACGCCGGCACTGGCACCGATGCGGGTGGCACCGGCAGCAACGAGCGCTTCGGCTTCTTCGTGGGAATGGATACCGCCGGAGGCTTTGACGCCAACGGTGGGTCCGACGGTCTTGCGCATCAGTTCAATATCGTGCACGGTTGCGCCGCCGCCGGAAAAACCAGTGGAGGTTTTCACGTAATCCGCCCCGGCTTCCTTGGCCAGCAGGCAGGCGATCACTTTTTCTTCATCAGTGAGAAGCGCTGTTTCGATGATCACTTTCACCAGTCTGCCCTGGGCATGGGCGGTTTGAACGACACCGCGGATATCCCGCGCGACGAGTTCCGATTCACCAGCTTTGAGCGCCCCGATATTGATCACCATGTCGATCTCCGTGGCACCATTTTCGAGGGCATCGCGGGTCTCAAAGGCTTTCACCTCCGGAGAAGTGGCTCCCAGCGGGAAGCCAATGACCGTACAAACCGCAACATCTGAACCGCGTAATAAATCCGCGCATAATTTGACATGCGTGGGATTGACGCAGACGGAGGCAAAGTGATACTTGCGCGCTTCGAAACATAACTGGGCAATCTTATCGGAAGTGGCGTCCGGCTTGAGCATGGTATGGTCGATCATGCGGGCCAACGAGACATCCTGCGGGATGACGCCGACGGTGGAGGTGAGCCGTTCAGCGCCTGCGCTGACCACATGCCCGGCATTATCAAAACAAGTCTTCACTTTTACACCGTTGGAAACTTCCACCACGCACATGGCACCATCCGGCGAGGAAGATTTCTCCTCCTGCTCCATCATAGCCAACACCACTTCGCGGGTAATGATCTCGACCAGGGTTTCAATTTTTTTGGCATCCAGGGGCATCAGTTTTTGCCCTCCTTTGCATAAAGCTTTTCGATCGCGCCGATCTTATCCACCCGCTTGGCGTGGCGCCCGCCGCCAAATTCCGTGGCGAGCCAGGTCTTGAGGATCTGCTTTGCCAGGTTCACTCCGATCAGCCCTGCGCCAAGCGTGAGAACATTAGCATCATTGTGCTCCCGGCTGTTGACCGCCGTGGCATGGTCGTAACACATGGC
>JAYRQY010000058.1:0-4282 GCA_041910365.1 Anaerolineaceae bacterium
GTGGGACGTGGTCATTAGTTCAAAAGAGATGGGAGCGCGCAAGCCGGAGTCCATCCTCTACGAAGAAGCCCTTCAGCAAGCCCGGCTGCAACCAGACGAGACAGCGTTTGTTGGACACAAAGCCTATGAACTTGAAGGTGCGCGGGCTGTGGGCATGCATACCATTGCCTATAATTTTGAAGAATCCTCAGTTGCCGACGCCTACATCGAACAATTCTGCGATCTCTTAACCATCCCATTACTGGCAGAAAACACGTAAAAAGAAGAGTGGATTAATGAACACTACTGTAAAAGCAGTTTTCTTTGATATTGGAGGCACCTTGCGGGTCACCCGGCAGGGGGAACCGCGCGACGCTGCGAAAATCCGGCAGATGATGACGCTGCTCAATGCCAGGGGTTCAGTGGACGAGTTCATCGATTACATTCACAAAGGGGAGAAACGCTACCGCAAGTGGTGTAAACCCAATTTTGTGGAACTTGCTGAAGTGCAGCTGCTCACCCGCTTTTTGCTTCCGGATTACCCGGCTGAATTCGTGCGCGCCAACGCTGTCACGCTCAACCAGTTGTGGCGCGAATCCCGGCACAAATACATGCTGCCGGATATGGCAGAAACAATGAAAGGCTTAGCGGTTAGAGGATATAAACTGGGGCTTATCAGCAATACCACCTCGTCGGTAGAAGGACACCAATTACTCGAGGAACAAGGGCTAACCGAACTTTTTTCGGCGGTGGTACTTTCCGCTGCATTCGGGCGGAGGAAACCGCACCCGGCGATCTTCCTCGAAGCCTGCCGTCAGGCGGGGGTTCGCCCGGAGGAATGCGCTTACGTTGGTGACCGCCCTTCGCGCGACTTGTTGGGGGCACTGCAATCGGGATATGGCTGCATTGTGATCATCCATACAGATGGCTATGTGCTGGACGAGTTTGATCAGGATGACTTTGAACCCGAGAAAGACCAGGGGTTGATGGTTGTACCGGATCATCGCATCGGAAGGCTGTCTCAGCTGCTGGAAATCTTCCCTGACCTTCATCAATCTAATCGCTCCCCGTCTTCTGCTTCACCAGAAACCCTTTACGACGTATCCCTTTCCACCATGTGGGGAGTGGATCAACCGATGCCATTTGAGGAAACCTTTGCTGCAGCGCGGAAGATCGGGATAACGCGCTTTGAATTGAACCACAAGGTAACCGCTCCCGTTTTCGAACAATTTGATCACAACCGGCATTATGTGGGCAGCGTACATGATCCCTGCCGCAGCGAATACACCTTTGACGAGCAAAAGAAGCTAGACCTGGTCATTTCATCACTTGACGAAGAGAAGCGGCAAAAGGGAGTCGAAATTGCCTGCCGTTCGATCGATCTGGCCTGCCAGCTTGGCGCAAGAAGCGTGGTCATTCACCCCGGATCCATTGCCTGTGACCGAAGCCTGGATAATCAACTCCGCAAACTCTTTGAGCAGGGTAAAAAAGGCAGTGAAGAATATGAGCAGGTGAAACAGAAGATGATCTCCCACCGGTCCAGCCTGGCCGGAGAGTACCTTTCACAGGTGATGAAAAGCCTGATCGAGATCGCGATATACAACTCCAAATGCAAGGGCATTGCTCTTGCGCTTGAGAACCGTTACCGGTACTATGATCTGCCGCTGCCAGATGAACTGGAGAGAATGCTCGGCATCATGGGTGGAAACGCATATGGTTTCCAATATGATATCGGGCATGCCGTTGCACTGGATGCCCTTGGGTTAGTGCCCCATGCCACCTGGCTAGAGCATTTCGGGTCAAGGATCATAGGCGTTCACATCCATGATGTCATCGGATTGACGGACCACCAGGCACCGGGTCTGGGAATAGTGGATTTTGGCAAGATTGCCCCCTATCTACCTGAGAACTGCATCAAAACCCTTGAGATTGGTCCAAAAGCCACGATAGACCAAATTTCTGCCGGGCTAGATTTTTTAACTGAAACAGGCTGTATCACCCGATTATCCGGAGGAAACCATGCTTAAGATCTTCAAGAAACGCCGCGATGTTTTCATCAATCTCATCCACGAGCAAGCCTCGCTGACCCTCGAGGGGATGGAGATCCTCAAACAATACCTGGTGCTGCCCAACCAGACCCTGGCAGACCAACTGCGAGCAAAAGAAAAGGAAGCCGATGAAGCCCGGCGAATCCTCATCTTTGAGCTCAACAAGACCTTCATCACTCCTTTCGATCGCGAGGATATCTTTGCGCTTTCCCGTGCCATCGATGATGTGCTGGACTACGCTTACAGCACGATGAACGAGATCGTCATCTTCAAGGTGGCACCAACCGATTTCATGGTGCGCATCTGCTCGCTCTTGCGCGATGCCACCTTTGAGCTCCTCAAGGGGGTGGAACGCCTGCAAGACCATCCCGGCGTGGCCGCGGAACATGCGCAGCGCGCCAAGGCACTGGAGAACAAGGTGGAAGACGTGTACCGCGAAGCCCTGGCAGATATGTTCACCGACACCGATGACACCCGGGCACTGGTACGCATGATGAAGCTGCGCGAGGTATACCGCCACCTGAGCAACGCGGCCGACCGTGGAGACGAAGCCGCCAATGTGCTGGCTGATATTGTAGTCAAGAGTACCTAAGGAAATAATCATGCCGCCCCTTTTGATTGGATTAATCGCATTAGCGGTAGGTTTTGCTTTCTTGAATGGCGTTCACGATTCATGCAATCTTGTGGCGACGATGATTTCGTCGCGGGCGATACGACCTCAAGTTGCTTTGCTTATTACTGCTGTCGCAGAGTTAAGCGGGCCTTTTATTTTTGGCGTCGCCGTGGCAAATACCATCGGAAACGAGATTGTTTCTTCTGAACATTTAAATATGCTGGTAATTGTTGCCGCATTACTGGGTGCAATCGCTTGGAATTTAATTACCTGGCTGCTGGGAATCCCAAGCAGTTCATCACACGCCCTGGTTGGCGGCATTATTGGAGCCGTGGCAATAAGCGTGGGGTTTCACGAAATTCAATTGGCCGGGGTTCTAAAAGTGATCCTCTTCCTTTTCATCTCTCCAATCATCGGCTTCCTCACCGGCATGATCATCGCCAACCTCACTTATGTCGCGTCATGGCAATCCACCCCCAGAATAAATGGATTGTTTAAGAAAATGCAAATTGTCACCTCCTTGGGGTTGGCGATGGGAAGTGGCGCTAATGATGCGCAAAAAACCATGGGCATCATCACGCTTGGACTGGTAATCTCAGGTTTCCAAAAATCGTTTGTGGTGCCCTTTTGGGTTATTCTGATCTGTGCGCTCGCGATAAGCCTGGGCGTTTTATTGGGTGGATATCGGTTGATCCGTACCCTTGGTTCAAAATTCTATAAAATCCGCCCCGTGCATGGTTTTTCATCTCAAGCCGCCTCCGCCATTGTCATCCTGACCGCATCCCTGTTGGGAGGTCCGGTATCGGCAACGCAGATCGTGAGCACTGCCATTATGGGAGTAGGTGCCGCTGAACGGATGAGCAAAGTACGCTGGGGCGTTGCCGGCGAACTGGTTTCCGCCTGGCTGTTCACCATACCATCAGCAGGATTAATGGCGGCAGGGTTTTACTGGTTAATCACCTCAGGAATTCCGGGATTGATCAAATTATTCTAACAAGGATAGGTCATGAAAAAACAATACGACGTTCTGTTTTGCGGCAACTACACCAAAGACACCATCATCACCCCGGACGGGACGACTTACGTGGATGGCGGCGGGATGAATTATGCCGCGTATGCCTCAAAGAGACTGGGCGCGAAGCCGGCCGTCATCACCCGGTTGAACAAGGAAGATGAGCATGTGGTGAAAGCCTTCGAGGCAGCGGGTATCGATTGTTACCCGGAATACACCCCCTCTTCAACACTCATGACCCTGGAGTACAAGACCCGGGACGTGGACAAACGCAACCTCTATGTCAAAGGGGTTGCCGGAACGATCACCCCTGCCCAACTGGAAGGATTGGAAGCCTCCATTATTGTCACCAATTCCAGTTTACGTGGAGAGGTGGAAATAGAATTTTTCAAGCAGATGAGGAAGCGACCTGGCATTTTGCTCTCCGCAGACGTGCAGGGATTCATCCGGGTACTGCGAGGAGAATCGCTTGTGTATGAACCCTGGGAAGAAATAAGCGCCGTATTGAGTCACCTCGATATTCTTAAGAGTGACGCGGTGGAAGCAGAGTACTTGACAGGCGAACGTGACATCGAAAAAGCAGCCAAGTTTTATGCCAGCATGGGACCAAAAGAAATCCTCCTCACCCAC
>JAYRQY010000059.1:0-1670 GCA_041910365.1 Anaerolineaceae bacterium
AACTCAATCAAAGGAGACCCACATGACCCTGACAAGAAACGTTGGACTGAAAGGCCTGAAATATCGAGGGGGAAGCCCAATGCTGGTGTGGATAATGCACCGAATTGGCGGCCTATGTATCGTTCTCTTTGTAAGCATGCATGTTATCTCATCTTTCTTTATGCAGCAGGTCGGCAGTGATGTTGCCACCTTCATCAACACAATTTACGAGTCAATCTATTTCCAGGTGTTCATCTATTTCTTTGTGCTTTTTCATGCAATTAATGGACTGCGCATCATCGCGATGGATTTCTGGCCAAAGCTGCAGAAATTCCAGCGAGAAATGATCTGGATAGAATGGATCGTTTTTATTCCAGTCTATGCATTGACCGTCTATATCATGATCCAAAGCACGTTACAGGCGGGCTGATGGATAGAGGAGAATCGATATGACTTCCCGACCGGCGCCTCAAGTTGGTTTCAGTTTTGAGTATCTGATGTGGATCTTCACCCGGATATCCGGGTTGGTATTAATCTTGTTAGCCATTATCGGCGTGGTTGGCGCTTTTATCATGGGGGCGCGGCTACAAATCGACTTGCCCACCCTGGTGCGGTGGACATTTTTCCCCAACCCAAACCATGTGGTCAACAGTAATATCCCCGATGTGGCGATGGGCTGGGCAACCGCCTACTGGCAAATCATGCAGATGATGATCATATTTTTTGGCGGTACTCATGGGATCAACGGCCTACGCGTGGTGATCGAAGACTACCTTGATTCCGGTTGGCTAAAGGTAGTCTTACGCGGCCTGCTGTTATTATTATGGATTTTCATGTTGATCGTAGCGGTGTACGTGATTCTGGCTTCATAACCTCAGGAGAGCCTTCATGAAGAATTACCATCAATTCGATGTGGTTGTGGTAGGGGCCGGCGGCGCGGGCTTGATGGCCGCTCTGTATGCATCAAAAAGCGCCAGCACGGCGGTATTAAGCAAGCTCTATCCGACGCGTTCGCATACCGGCACTGCCCAAGGCGGCGTCGGCGCGGCCCTGGGTAATATTGAAGAGGATCATTGGGAATGGCACGCTTTTGACACGGTCAAAGGCAGCGACTACCTGGGTGATCAGGATGCAATCGAGTTCATGTGCGCAGAAGCTGTTCCAGCGGTTTATGAGCTGGAGCATATGGGGTTGCCGTTTTCACGCACCGAAGATGGACGGATTGCGCAGCGCCCATTTGGCGGCCATACGAACAATGTGACCGGAAAGCCGGTCTCGCGCGCCTGCTATGCCGCCGATCGCACCGGACATATGATCTTGCAGACGCTTTACCAGCAATGCATCCGTAATCATGTGAATTTTTTCGACGAATTCCAGGTGTTGGATTTGCTGATGGTAGACGGCGCGGCGGCCGGGGTGGTGGCCATCGAGCTGGCAACGGGTGAACTACATGTTTTTCACGCCAAGGCGACGATTTTTGCCACTGGCGGGCACGGGCGTGTATGGGAGATTACCTCCAACGCCTATGCCTACACCGGCGATGGGGTCGCGGTGACTTTGCGGCGCGGTTTACCGGCTGAAGACCTGGAGTTTTTTCAATTTCACCCGACCGGGATTTATAAGCTGGGCATCCTGATCACCGAAGGGGTGCGCGGCGAGGGTGGGGTGTTAATCAATGGGGCTGGCGAGCG
>JAYRQY010000060.1:0-2855 GCA_041910365.1 Anaerolineaceae bacterium
GGTGACGGCGTTAACGGTAGCGCAGGTCCCAAAACTGAGGTAACCAATGTCGGGGGTGAGTGTGCCGCTGCCGAGTACTTCACAAGATTTGTCGCACGAGCCTGCTGCGAGGGGAATACCTTCCGGAATGCCGGTTTCGAGCGAGGCCTGTTGAGTGATCGTTCCGATAATCTCACCCTGGGCAACGATGAGGGGTAATTTTTCTTTTTCCACCGGGAAGAGATACCAGATGATATCGTTCTTATCGGCCCAACCGAAATCCCGGCGGTTGATGGGGAGGTAACCGAAGTTGCTACCGCGCGACTCGGCAACGACACCGGTGAGTTGATAGTGGAAGTAACCGGAAAGCAGGACGTACTTGAAAGTCTGCTGCCAGATCTCGGGCTGATGCTGACGAATCCAGTTGGAGAAGCCTTTACGGTTGAGGGTATCGACGACGCCGTACAACCGGATGGCTTTCAAGCCGAATTCCAGCCAGAAGGGCGCAAACTTGGCGGGGTCTGCCAACCGCTGGTCGAGCCAGTGGATGGCCGGACGGAGGGGCTTCCCATCCCGATCCAGATTGATATAGACACCGCGCTGGGTAGTGAGGGTCACCGCTTTGATACGTTCCCGCAGGGCCGGGTTGCGAGAGAGCAATTCCTGGCTGGCCTGGCAGAATTTTTGCCAGAAGGTTTCAGGGTGTTGTTCGCAAAGTCCGGGCGCGGGGACGAAATACGGTTCAATGGGTAACTTGAGCATATCCAGCATTGCGCCGGCGGTGTCGAAGAGGGCACAACGGATGGACTGAGTCCCTGCATCAAAAACAAGGAATAAGTCAGTGGCCGAGTGGGGAGCGGGTTTCATAAGTATTCACCGTTTGAGTTCATCGGGCACATCCAAACCGAGCTGGAAACCCGGGTTCATGATGTTGTTCGGGTCAAAATGGCGCTTGAGGGCACGGAGCACGTCCATTTCGCTCTTGCCCAGGAAACCTTCAATCCACGGATGCATAAGGCGCCCAACGCCATGATGGTGGCTCGGTGAGCCGCCGGCTTTGACCATGGCATCGACCAGGGCGGTGCGGTAGTTCACATAATCTTCAACACTGCCTTTGACCCCGAAGATAAAATAGAGATTGCTGCCGTAGGGGTAGAAATGGGACATGTGGCTGATGCAAAGCGTGCCCGGCACGGAGTGGGCGTAAGCGAGGACGGCGTCATGAATGTGATGAAGATTGTCCCATTTCACCGAAGTTTCAACGGTATCCATAATGATGGGGAAGTCGCTAATGGCCTCGCCAATGAGAAAGGACTCGTAACGGTCTTTCTCCCAGTTTTTAGCAAAACCTCCGCCGATGCTGAGCGCGCCATGCTGGCGGGCAATCCTGGCGATCTTGCGTTTGACAAGCCTGGTGAAATCTTTTTCACCCTCTACGGTACCCATCAAAACACAGCGTTGCCTGGCTTTGTAGCCCAACAGGTTGAGGGCCTTCTCGACCAGCGGCGGCTGGGGGTACATCTGGAAACCGTGATCGGTTTCGTAGGCATCGGAGAGGCGAAAGACAGCCGGAAGGCCAAACTGCCCCTGGCAAACCTCGCGCACAGCGCTGACGGCGCTCTCCCAATCCTTGAACATATAACCGAAGTATTTGCGGTTCTCGGGCATGTAGCGAAAGATCTTAATGGTGAGCTCGGTGAGCACGCCAAACACGCCCTCGCTGCCTTTGAGCATGTCGAGGACACGGGGGCCTGTGGCGGTGCTGGTGTAATCATGGGTGCTGATGATCCCCGCGGGTGTGACCACCTCCATGGAGAGAACCAGGTTGTAAGGCTCGCCGTAATAGGTAGAAGCCTGGCCGCTGCCAAGGGTGAGCACCCAACCGCCGACGCTGGAAAGCTCGAACGACTGCGGGAAATGTCCATTGGTGAAGCGATGCAGGGTGTGAAATTGTTCGGGGGCATGGTTGAGGGCGTCTTCGAGCTGGGGGCCCATGCAACCAGCCTGGACGCGGCAGGTGTGGTTGAGCTCGTTCACCTCAAGCACCTTGTTCAAGTGGGTACTAAGCACAAGCGTGAGGCCTTCCTTCTGCGGGCGAAAGCCCATATTACACGAAGAACCGCCGCCATAGACATAAATCGGGACTTTCTTTTCATCGCAGAGTTTGACGATCTTGTGTACATCCTGCTTGTCACGAGGATGAACTGCGGCTGCAGTTATCTCATGCAATACTCCGTGCTTCAGGGCAACCATCTCCTCGGCGAGTTTGCCGTAACTATATTTGACACGGTTGTAGTCGTCGCATTGTACATTCTCAGCACCGACGATGGCAATCATGTCTGCGATGATTTGAGGATCGAGGTTGGCCGTGGGGACATCCCGGAGAGGCTGGTTGCCATCTTTCTTTTCGGTGAAGCAGGTATCATCCATTTGAAGATCGCGCTTGAGCTGTTCATAATACTGCCAGCTCGGTATCTTGATCTGATCCTGGCGCCCCTCTTTGACAATCGAACGGTATGAGCCGGGCAGGGGAGGCGTATTGGTCCATTGGGGGGTGAATTTTGGGTGGGTCATGGTTTTCTCCGAATATTGTTGCTTTATGGTTGGTCGATATTCTTCCAACCACCAGGATTTTCCTGCATCTGCAATTCCCAGGCATGGAATTTTCGCTTCATTTCTTCGATGATATCGGGGTGATCATCCTTGAGGTTGTAACTTTCCTGTGGGTCGGCGACAACATCATATAACCAGGGCCGTTGATCGATACTGGCCGATTCCCATTTTTTATCCATCGGCAGCGGCCAGGTCAGGGTGTTGATTTTCGGGATGTATTTCCACTTACCAACTCGAATCGCTTCCAGGCTACGGTTGTGGTA
>JAYRQY010000061.1:0-2551 GCA_041910365.1 Anaerolineaceae bacterium
ATCTTGGAAGCAATTCGCTCTCTTGCGGCATAAAGCCATTCAACTGGGATCACTGTTTCTCCAAAATTTCGCGGGTTCGCAAGGGATTATCTGTAAAGAGACCATCCACCGCGCAGGCTTTCATTCGGAGTATATCAGGCTCTGCATTCACCGTCCACACATGCACCCTTCTCCCGGCTATGTGCTCCATGGCCACGTACCCAGGCGTAACATCAGATAAATAGGGGTGAATGATCTCCGGCGAAAAATGCCGGCTCGATTTGGAACGGGTAACGATCCCCATTACTCCAGGAAGGCAAAGCAACGCCACCGGGGTTTTCGGCAGCAACGCTTTGCTCTTAACCAGGTTGCCTGGGAAAAAAGAGGAGAATAAAACACGTTCTTCCATTTGATGCCGTCTGACGACCTCGACAACTTTTTCAACCAGTGCGTCATTCCTGGATTTGTAGTTTGTCAACTCGACATTAACGATCAATTTTTTACCAACTGTTTCAAACACTTCATCAAGCGTTGGGATGTTTACACCGCTGAATTGGGGTCCAAAAAAGGAGCCGGCATCGAGGTTCTTTAGTTCCGCCAGGGTGAGATCCCGCACCTTTCCACTAGCGCCAGTTGTCCGGTTGACGGTCTGATCGTGGATCACCATCACCGCCCCGTCGCGTGATAACTTTGCATCCAGTTCAACGGCGTCTGCGCGGTGAGTGACGGCAAGTTCAAATGACGGAATCGTATTTTCAGGCGCAAGCGCACAAGCCCCCCTGTGGGCAAAGATCATCGGTTTGGTGAACTGGTCAAACATTTTACAATTCGACAAAGTAAGAGGATGCCGCCCGGTCGAGCAAGTCCTTAGACATGGTGGGCTCAACAGAGAGGTACCGCGAAATATCCAGGATTTGGTCACAAATATCCCTTGGGTGAGAAGCACGCAATTTCCGCTCAGGTTTGATGTACCATTCCTGCAGCAGGTAAGCCAATCCTTCATCACTGAATGTGACGCCTTTACCAGAGGACACCTTCTTAAAGATCTCGCGGTATTCATCAAAACTTGGGTCGGTGATCTCGATCTTGTGCCGCAAGCGGCGCAGGAAAGCCTCATCCACAAGGTCGCGGGGTGGAAGGTTGGTGGAGAACATCACCAACACGTCAAAAGGAACTTCGATTTTGCGTCCGGTGTGCATCGACAAATAATCGATCCGGTTCTCAAGCGGCACGATCCAGCGGTTGAGCAGATCACGCGGGCGCACCTGCTGCCGTCCGAAGTCATCGATGAGAAGGATACCGCCGTTCGCCTTCACCTGGAACGGCGCCTCGTAAAACTTCAATGTGTCATCGAACACCAGGTCCAGACCTGCCAGGGTCAGCTCGCCGCCAACCATGATGAACGGCCGGCGAATACGCACCCAGCGTCCATCCTTGCGCATGCCGCCGCGTCCGCTCTGCGTGGTGCTGTCTTCTTCCGGTGCCAACTGGTGGTTCACAGAATCGAATACCGTGATGACCTGCCCATCCACAAAGATTGCAAACGGGATGTACATCGATTGAGAGAGGATCAGGTTGCCAATTGCCCGGGCAACGCTGGTCTTTCCAGTTCCCGGAGGACCGTAAATAAAAATGGACGTGCCGGAATTGACCGCCGGTCCAAGCCGGTGGAATGTGTTTTCGCCAAAGGTTAATTCTCCGATCACCTGGCGCATGTGACGGTTGGTCACCTGGATGCGTCCGCGGCTCTGGCGGCGCACGGAATCGTTGTAAATTTCCAAAGGTACAGGTGCAGGACCGGCGTATTGGCTGCGCTCCAGCGCTTCGCGGGCTTTGATGATGCCGTTCCCGGTGATGGCATACAAGTATGCCCCTTCCCCCAATCCCATTTGCGAGGAACGGACTTCGATCATTTTCTCCCGTTTTAAGGCTTCAATGATTTGGTCTACCGTGCCCGCAAAGGGGAGCGCCATCGCTTCGGCGATCTTGTACCCGGTTAGATACCCTTGAAAGTATAGGATCTTCAGTGCCAGGTCTTGCAGCCACAGCGTCGCAAGTCCGGTGTCCTCAATTTTGTTAATCGGAGGAGGTATGAATTGTCCGGTAGCTGAAGCGGGTTTTGGAGTTGCAGGTGAAGCGGGTGCGGGTTGACCAGTCATTATAAGTCCCTCCAGGTACAATAAATTGTTGCCAACAAGCAACAATGATTATAGCATGCAGAAATCTTTGTTACCCCGTATTTCCAGCCTTACCAGATTTGTTAATTTTCACTTGCACAATTATCGCCCCTACCGTCACCAGCGCCAATCCGATCAATCCGTTGGTGGATTGTTTTTCTCCCAGGAAGACCCAGGCCAGGATGGCAATTTGCACGAGCATGGTGTTGTTAATGATGGTCGATTCTGTGGCGGTTAGCGTCTGCTGTGTGTAATTCCAAAGGGTAAAGCATAATGCCGTATTGATGGACGCCAGCAGCACAATGATGCCGATATTTTGCAGGCTCAGGGGAGGCAATCCCTGCCATAATATTCCGATGACCAGCATCAACGCAGCCCCGATGCCCATGCTCACG
>JAYRQY010000062.1:0-1610 GCA_041910365.1 Anaerolineaceae bacterium
CCTTGGAGATGGTGCTGTTCAGGCTGCGTTTTCTTCCGGTAAGCATGCCCAGGACAGCCGCACCTCCAGTGGTAAATTGCTCAATATTCCGCTGATTGACCTGGCTTGAAGCGGCTTTCACGTCAAGTTCCTGGCTGTCGATCTTTCTTTGCATGGCAGCGATTTTGGTGGAGTAGGTGGTGGCAATTTTGTCTTTATCCGCTTCAATGGCTGCCCTGGCTGCTTCGCGGCATTTTTCCTGGAATTGTTCATTCGTCATTTCAGGGGTCGAGTAAACCTTTAAGGTGGTATTTGCCTTGATCCTCTGCGCGGCGGTTCGGTAGAGCCAATCCGCGAAATCCTTTTGGATATCGGCAGTTTTACGGGAATCTCCAAGCCAGCCCGGCGGCGATTTAAATTGAGACCGGGGCAGGGGCTGCGAATCGAGGCGGGAAGTATCCATTCCTTCCGCGACCAGCCGCTCCCATTTGATCAGACCGGTGCCCGGGTCTTCGAGGAATGCGGAGACCTTGCGGGAACTTTCGATATTGTACTGGCGCGAGAGATAACGCACTTCAGATTGCAGAAAGAGCGCGGTATGGTAGACGATGCCCTGTGCAGAGGCAGTGGTGGGCAGCGCGGCAGCAGCCGCGGCTTCGCTGAAGCCGAGGTTGTTGGGCATGAAGTATTCAGCGATATTCCCGGGAATTGCCGGGCGTGAACTGACAATGCCGCTTGAAGCAGCAACGGGTGCAGCAGCCGGTGCGGGCATGGCCTGGGCGGACTCTGCCACCTTGACGGAGGTTTTCGCAGCGGCAGCACCCACCAGCGCGTTAGCCATGGGGATTTGGTCGCGCGTCATCGGTCCAGCGAGATAGTTCAAAGCCCAGCGCGTGTTGAACAGAACCGGACCGGATTTATAAATGCTGTGGTACAGGAAAACTCGTTTTTCCAACCCGCTGATCAACCGGTCAAAGGTGGCAACATCCGTTGTGCCGCCTGCTGAAGAAAGTCCATCCAACAAGCGGTTCTTGTCCTGGTCGGTTTGCAACCGTCCGATCATCCAGGTGCCGGCATTGGAGAGCGCTTTGTAATCCACATCCACCGGATTTTGTGTGGCGAGTACCAGCCCCACGCCAAAGGCGCGCGCCTGTTTGAGCATGCGCAGCATCACTGTCTTTGACGCCGGGTTGGCAACCGGGGGCAAGTACCCCATGATTTCATCAAAGTAAACGATGGTACGCAGGTTGCCGGTGCCGCGCTGACCTCGCATCCAGCTTTCAACGGCTGCAAAAAGAAGCGTGACGAAGAACATGCGTTCATTCTCGCTGAGATGAGCGATATAGAAAATGGAGTGGCGCGGTTTGCCGGAACTGGAACGCTGCAATGCACCAATATCCAGCGTCTGGCCTTGCTGCCACACCTGGAAAGACGGCGAAGCCAGGAAATTATTCAGTTGGAGCGCTAACCCAAAGCGGTCTTTCTCCGGGAAGAAGGAATCCATGGGGAATGCCCCCAGCCGATCCATCGGGGGGTTCTGCACCTGCAGGATCAAGTCTGTAAGGGTGAGGTCCTGTTTATTCACCCAGGCGGTTTCGAGCAGGTTTGAGAGGAGGATGTGCTCCCGGGAC